>JAAYTA010000069.1 GCA_012518185.1 Methanobacteriota archaeon | reverse complement strand
GATTATTAGTAATAAGGAGATAATAAATTCTCGGAGCAATCAATTTTTAGTGCCTACTCGTTCAAACTATCAATGAGACAAGTCGCCCGCTCTCAAGATAATCCAAACTTCATCAAAATGTATCATGGCCGACTTGAGATCAACGTTCCAAAGAAAATATTCCGAGGGAGAACTACTGAATTAGTTCCTGAAGAGGTAGTGAAATTCCGACAGTTGTTGAATTCTAGATATCCATGGCTTTCTCGCCATGCTCTGGATGAAGTCATAAGAGGAGCACAGGAAGCGATGAGCGATCATCTAGAGCGGACCAAGGATCCAGTACAAAGAGTTAGGGAACATGTGGAGAAAGGTAGGACAAGAGTTGCCATGAAACTTCTAGAAGATCATCTGGTAAAGAATCCAGATGATGAAGATGCATGGTTTTTAGCCGCTGAACTTCTATTAAAGATGGGGAAGAGTGAAGATGGATTTAGAGCCATGGCTAAGGCTAGAGAGTTAAGTCGACGCTAATAAGGCATTGATGGCATCGGCCACCTCTTGTACTGTTGCGCCCCATGGAACTATAGCCATATTGTCTTTTAATTGATAACCATCTCGGACGCGGCAGCATTTTACCAAGCGCTTTCGACCATCATTGGGTGCAAGCTCCTTAGGACACATCTCAACCCTATCAATATCGCGATGATATAATGTACGATAAATTCGACCAGATAGATCGCATCCAACCAATGTCGCATCCTCGTTTATATCTGGTATCTGATCTAAATAATACAATATCTTTTCAGATTTAAGTCCAGATGACTCGCAAGGGAATACGATCGCTGAAGTTTCAACACCCGACGCAATCTCATTGAGATCGATCTCCTCATATCTAGGAATTACTGGAAAATGGACGAGCCCAGCTAAGAGTGCTCTATCTACAAGCACTGATAATTTAGATGGACTTGGTGGGATTACATCCAAGACATCTAGGTATATGATCTCGTCTGGCATGACAAAAGATACATGCCCAAACAATCCCTCTACTACGACAACTTTTCCCGGATACTTCTCGGCTATTTTAGCCATACTAGATGGATTTATGACGTCAACATCTGGATCTATAATTACAACAACATCTTCTGGAAGTGCTATGATTCGGTAATCAACAATAGGGCGAAATAAATCTTTCCCATCAGCTTTAGTTATAGCTACGACTGCAACATCATCTCCATAATGCAAAACATAATGATCGCAGCGCGTGTATGCCTTCTTGTCCCGGATCTCTCGTTCAATATTTTCCGCTGTCAGGTCAAAATCGACATATTTGACTGCCACATCTTTACAGTGTCCGGGAAGCATGTATTCGTCAATGAATGATTACACTTAAAACTTCCTTAATGTCTGAAATTTTGAATATAGGGAGCTTTGGAGAAGATAAGCTTATTTAGGCCTAGCTGGATTAACGGTCGACGCCGGGATGACAGAGCGGCTATGTGGCGGACTGCAGCCCTTCGGGCTATAGTCCCACAGGCAGGTATCCGCAAACCCGAGTTCAAATCTCGGTCCCGGCCCCATTTTCATATTATTCATAATTTTAAAATATATCATCACATCACATGGCTCATTATTTATTCTACAAAAGATAATAGATTGATACTGCCTTTCATACTTTGGTGATGCAATACTCTATCAGAACATCTTGGAAGCAATAGGGCATACTCCTATGATAAAGCTCAACCGAATAGTAGATGAGAATAGTTCTCAAATCTACGTTAAATTAGAATCATTCAATCCTATGCATTCGGTGAAGGATCGTGTTGCCTATTCCATGATCGAAACTGCAGAGAGAAATGGTACATTGCGTCCTGGCATGTATGTAGTAGAACCAACATCGGGCAATACTGGCATCGGACTCGCCATGGTATGCGCTGCTAAAGGGTATCGCTTAGTCATCACCATGCCAGAGACTATGAGTGTTGAACGTCAGCGCCTGATGGCTGCCTTTGGGACAGAAGTAATCCTTACACCGGGTAGTGAAGGGATGAAAGGAGCTATATTGAGGGCTGAAGAGATAGTAAATTCAGATGATAACGCATTCATGCCTCAGCAGTTTGTAAATCCTGCTAATCCAGATATACACCAACGTAAAACTGCTGATGAAATACTAACAGATCTCCCTGATCTTGACGCATTCGTTTCTGCTGTTGGAACTGGAGGAACTATAACTGGTGTTGGGCGAGCATTAAAAGAGAGAAAGTGTGATGTAGAACTTGTAGCCGTGGAACCATCAGCATCTCCTGTATTATCAGGCGGTAAGCCTGGACCACATCGTATCCAGGGCATTGGAGCAGGATTTATTCCGGGAACTTGTGATCTTTCATTGATTGATCATGTATTACAAGTGGACGATCTCGAAGCTATTAAGCACGCTCGGGAACTAGCTAGGAAAGAAGGTATCTTATGTGGTATCTCATCAGGAGCAGCGCTATGTGGAGCTATGAATATAGCTAAGGAATTAGGCCCTGATGCTAAAGTAGTAGCCCTACTGGCTGATACTGGAGAAAGGTATCTAAGTACGGAACTGTTTTCGATGGAATGATATGAGCTGGAAAGATGACGTATATTTGGTGCTGGAACGAGATCCTGCGCCTAAGTCGTTTTCTGAAGCCCTGATGTTTAGCCAAGGACTTCATGCGGTCCTACTTCATCGTATATCTCACCGTTTGTATCTAAAAGGTCAATATAAATTAGCTCGTCTCATCAATTATTGGTCCCGCGTATTAACTGGTGCAGACATACATCCGGGGGCCAAGTTAGGAAATAATGTCTTCATAGATCATGCTACAGGTGTAGTAATAGGAGAGACTACAGTCATAGGCGATAATGTCAGCATATTCCAGGGCGTAACTTTGGGCGGCGTCTCAACGGCTAAGGAAAAGCGACATCCGACTATAATGGATAATGTAATCATCGGTGCACATGCCACTGTGTTAGGTAATATCACTATAGGCGAGAATGTGAAAATCGGCGCAGGATCAGTAGTTGTCAAAGATGTACCGCCTAATGTTACAGTTGTTGGCATTCCCGGAAAAGTAGTTCAAAGGACTGTCTGCGAGTATGATCGGCTGCAAAAAGTTCGCCAGGAGAGCCTTCCAGATCCATTAATGGAAACGCTAACTGATCTATGCAATGCCATTGATTCTATCGAGAGAAGAATTGAGGTATTAGAAGAAAGAGTAAAGAAGCCATAATTACTTGGGTAAGTATTGTGGTTGAAATATTCTGAGGGATACGGTGACATTACGCATATACAATACATTATCTAGAAAAGAAGAAGAATTTGTACCGCTGGAAGGTAACAAAGTCCAGATGTACGTGTGCGGCGTCACAGTATACGATGACATGCACATGGGCCATGCTCGCTCAACCATTGTATTTGATATGATTGTCAGATACCTTCGCTTCAGAGGTTATGATGTTAAGCACGTTACCAATTTTACCGACATCGATGATAAAATTATAAATCGGGCTTCTGAGAGGGGAATGGAGCCACTTGAGTTATCTGCCATGTATATAAATCGATATTTTGAAGATATAGATCGACTTGGAGTCATTCGTGCCGATATATATCCCAGGGCATCGGAAAGCATAGACGATATCATAGACATGATTCAAAAGATCATCGAAAATGGCTATGGATACGAGAGTGAGGATGGCAGTGTCTACTTTGAGGTAGAAAAGGTCGAGAATTATGGCCGCCTCACTGGGCAGCGATTGGAAGATATGCAGGCTGGAGCTAGAGTCGAAGTGAATGAGATGAAACGCCATCCTTACGACTTTGCATTATGGAAGGCTGCTAAGCCTGGTGAGATATCATGGGATTCTCCATGGGGCAAGGGACGTCCAGGATGGCATATCGAGTGCTCAGCTATGTGCAATCGTTATCTAAGTGAGACAATTGATATTCATGGTGGTGGAAATGATCTTATCTTTCCGCATCATGAAGACGAGATATTACAATCTGAGGCAGCCAATGGCAAGCCACTAGCTCGCTACTGGATACATCATGGAATGTTACAAGTAGATGGTGCCAAGATGGCCAAATCAACAGGAAATTTCTTCTCTGTGAGAGATGTGCTGAATCAACACACTGGAGAAGAAATACGTTTCTACTTCTTATCTGCACATTATCGTGGACCACAAGTATATTCGCCAGAGGCTCTAGAGGAAGCATCTGCCAGTCTCCGTAGATTACATAATACTTATTCAGAACTACAGGCTGTTATGGGACATGCCAGTGGAAATTATGATGCAATTGATGAAGTTGATACATTTCGAAAAGCATTCATCAAATCTATGGATGATGATCTCAATTCAAGGGCAGCTATATCAGCGATGTTTGAATTGATTCGCGAAGCGAATAAACTGCTATCTGATGATCGGTTAAGTCAACAAGGCGCTGCAAATATAATCGAAGTTATGGAGGAAGTAGATCAAGTATTTGGGATACTTCCATCTGAAATCCAAGATATTGAAGATCGATCTGGTGAATTTATAGATCTACTTGTTGAAGTTCGGAATGAGTTACGAACGCGTAAGATGTATGATTTGGCTGATAGAATCAGAGATGGTTTGAAAGATCGTGGAGTAGAGATACAAGATACTACGGAGGGCGTAAGATGGAAGAGAACTACCTAGTCGCTCGGAGAAAGGCTATCTTGCTAACGGGTGGTGCAATAAAAGTCTCGACTGACTTCCGTCCTCCTTTTCCCTTATCTCGTTCTACCGCTGGACCAGGAGCCGGCACACATAGTATGGTGTTCTGCTTTGATGGAACTAGAGTAAAGAAGACAATATCTACTCATGAAGGAGATTTTGAACTAGTAAAGAGTGGAGATCGTTATCTAATAATGCATAATAATGAAATATTAACTAACAACGTGACGTTCCAGCCCACTATATATCATGCTCCAGAACAAGCTTTCTTCAATTTATCTACTAACTGCATATATTCTTGTAAATTCTGCACTTCCCCACGTTTAGATAAACGAATTACCAAGTCATTGGACAGCGATCGTATTGTAGATATGATTTTGACCTCATATCACCGGGGTGGCCTGAAGGCAGTAGCATTGACTTCTGCAGTAGAGTCATCACCGCAGAAAACAGTCGATCGTATGATAGAGATCGTTAAGCGCGTCAGAAAGGAACTTCCAACCATGCCTATTGGAGTTGAACCTTATGTGGATTGTCTGGAGCAGATAGATTCACTACGAGAGGCAGGGGCGGATGAGATCAAACTCAACATTGAAACATACGATAGAGAAATATTCGATAAGGTCTGTGGAGAGTTAGATTTCGATTGGATCTTGGAAGCAATCGCTTATGCAGCCAAGGTGTTTGGACATGGTAAAGTTACATCCAATGTGATATTGGGCATGGGTGAAACAGATGAAAAACTCCTTGAAGGAATTGAAGCTCTTGCCATGAGAGGATGTGTCGCAACAC
Organism: Methanobacteriota archaeon; assembly: GCA_012518185.1. Taxonomy (GTDB): domain Archaea; phylum Thermoplasmatota; class Thermoplasmata; order Methanomassiliicoccales; family Methanomassiliicoccaceae; genus DTU008. Next base: position 42,931 of record JAAYTA010000069.1, on the reverse strand, counting down.
TTAGGCCGATAAGACTCAATGATATGAATCGGGAGGCAATGGAGGAGGCATTAGGGCGCCCCGATCCCATAAGTCCAGATAGATTATTACGATTAGCCAGAAGTCATAAAGAAATACTGAAAAGATATGATCTCGATACTAGAAGCATTAATACAATGTGCCATGAATGTGGCTGCTGTGATGTAGTGCCCTTCCGAGATCTATGAATTTAGGTCGACCCAAATAATATTTTATATGCGGACTCTATCTCAGGTTCGTGAAGATCAGCGAGAATGTCGAAGATTATCTAGCATGTATCTATGATCTATCCGGAAATGGAGATCTAGTTAAGACATCTGAAATCTCCAACCGATTGAATTTATCACCGGCAAGTGTTACCGAGATGACTCAAAAACTCGCTTCAGAAGGTTATCTCAATTATGAACGCTACAAAGGTGTAACACTCACTCCCGCTGGCAATGAAGTGGCCAAGAAGATTAAGCGGCGCCATAGATTATTAGAACGTTTTCTAGTTGATGTATTAGGTCGATCTTATGAGGATAGTCATGAGGAAGCTATGGGACTTGAGCACAATATCTCAGATGAATCAATAGATGCACTCTCTCGAATTTTGAATAATCCCACTGAGTGTCCCGGAGGCGATCCAATACCTCCCTCTGAGCATATTGATGACGATGAAACAGAGTCATTCCCAATAATGAACTTAGGATTGGGTGATGAAGGTACGATCTCTCATCTAGTGTGCAATGATCCCACTATGATACGTCGCCTTATTAGTATGGGATTCGTCCCTGGCCGTAAAGTCATAGTTGAAGAACAAGTTCCTATGGGGGGACCACTTCTTATCAGAATGAATGATACACGCGTAGCTATTGGTCGAGATTATGCTTCATTAATTCGTGTAAGTTCCGATGCTGGCCCATCAATAGATGCGCATTGCCCCAAATTCTGGAAAAGCAGTCGTCGCGGTGCTGCGTGCCCACGCAGAAGACTGTGTCTGTCGCCTAAAAAACGACGCGCTAGCGCTTACAAGCAGAGACAAACTGATACTGACTCGGACTAAGGGATGAAATATGAGATTGGTATTAATGGGCAATCCCAATGTGGGTAAGTCAGCTCTATTTACTCGAATAACTGGCATCGGTGTGATCTCGGCTAACTATCCAGGAACTTCTGTGGAATTTGAAGAGGCCGTAGTAACACATGAAGGAAAGCGCATCACAGTTTTTGATCTACCAGGTACTTATTCATTAGCAGGCGCCACTGAAGACGAAAAAGTCGCTACGAGTTTATTATTTGAAAAGCGTCCTGATTGTGTTGTTGCTGTTGTAGATGCTACTCGACTTGAACAGAACTTAGTATTGGTACTTCAGCTCATCGAGTTAGGATATCGAGTTGTTGTAGCGCTAAACTTCATGGATCAGGCTCGAAAGAGATACTCATTGGATGTTGACAAACTCTCTAATATTCTTGGAACGCCCATTATTCCAACTGTTGCCACTACGGGAGAGGGAATCGATGAACTTATGCACGTCATCGTTCAAGGATGTGTACCACGCTCCTCATATGTTACTAGATATGATAGTCACATAGAAGCATTTCTAGAAGATATGGCACGTGATCAAGCATTCACTGATGAAGGCTTTCCTATACGTGGTGCTCTGATTAAATTATTGGAAGGGAATGAACTTTTCGAAGAACAATTCCCTGATCACACAATTGATGCTGTTGAAGATTTTAGAGAGACATTTCGTTTAGACCATGGAGAAGATGTTGAAGTACACATTTCCCGTGATCGCTATGGCGAGTCGGGCCTTATAGCAACCAGCTCAATCGGAAAATTGGAAGGTCCAATGTCCCTTCGAGAGCGCGCTTCTGAATTAACTATACGCCCCATCACTGGCATACCAATCTTACTGACAGTCTTACTTGGTATCTTCCTATCTGTAGTGTTGATAGGAGGATATCTAGAGGATCTATTGGTCGATACATATCTCCTATTGATCGGAGACTTCTTCGATCAAATGGCTGCATTTATTGGTGGAGATATAGGAGAAATCATAGCATCCAGTATAAATGTGACGATCGAAGCTATGCTGGAAATAGTAATCCCATATGTGCTAGTATTCTACATACTACTAGGATTACTAGAAGACTCTGGATATCTTCCCAGAGTAGTCATGCTACTTGATGGAATAATGGTAAAATTAGGCCTACATGGTCGAACTATTATTCCTATGATAGTAGGTACTGGATGCAATGTTCCAGCAATATTGGCTACTAGAACATTAGATTCTAGAAGACAACGCTTAATTCTAGCCACAATAATTGTTGTAGCTGTACCTTGCACTGCACAAACAGTCATTATAATAGGTACTGTTGGTAAGGCTTCCGGAATATTCTGGGCTGGACTGATCTATCTAATACTCATAGGATTGGCTCTATTATTAGGACGGATCCTTCATAAAGTGTTAAAGGCAGAACCGCCTAGCTTAGCTATTGAGATACCAGATCTTGCGGTACCGTCTGCTAGAAACATTCTCTTGAAAACATGGATGAGGATGAAAGAATTCTTCGTAATTGCCTTCCCCTTATTGCTAGTGGGCAGTCTCATCCTTACTACACTCCTTAATTTTGACATATTGGATGTGTTAGTAGGACCACTCACTCCCTTGACTGAGGGACTACTCGGCCTTCCACCTGTCATTATCATAGCACTAATCTTCGGGATCTTAAGAAAAGAAATGTCATTGCAAATATTGTTCGTAATATTTGCGCTCGGTACTGGTGGAGATCTAGGCACTGTATTATCTCCACAACAGATGTTTGTCTTTGCACTAGTCATGGCGACATATATGCCATGCCTTGGCGTATTAGCAGCTCTTGTAAAAGAATTTGGAGCAAAATCGTCTGTAGTAATATCAGCTGCCTCAATCGGTATAGCACTAACTCTTGGTATCATTGCAAATTATGTCTTTAAGCTGTTCGCAGTGCTAGGGTAAAGGGCAATTACAATATACCAGCCGCTCAGACGCTCAGTAAGAGGCATATAATGGACATCACCAGGAGACTGAGAGAAGAACATGAAGAGCTTCAAACAGCATTCAGCAACATGCTGGATTTAGACATAATCGATGCAGAATCATATGGTCGTCGATTCATCGATCTAATGATCGCTGTGGAAAGTCATGAGAGGGCCGAAGAGCAGACGATATATGCTAAGTTGGCGACAGATATAGACGTTCGTCCAATAGCGCTACAATCACTCGAAGAGCATCGTATATTACGTATGCTGATGCGAGATCTAGCAGAACTGGAGATTACGGAAGAAGTCTGGATACCTAGATTAGTAGTAGCAAATAATATGTTATCTTTACATCTTCAGATAGAGGAAGGGAACATATTTCCACTCCTTCAGGAATTATTCGATGAAGAAGAGCGTGAAGAATTAGATAGAGAATTTGAAGCGGCACATCGGACTATTGTTCAACAGTTGCGCATATGAATTAATTATCACATGGATTTGGGAGATCGGCTAATGGCAATGAGACAACAAACCTTGCCCCTTGTGAACTATCTCCAGGTACTCTATCCTCTACTCTGACGCTACCTCCGTGATTCTCTATAAGTGATTTTACTAGCGACAGTCCTAGACCCTGCCCTGGGCCTTTTCTCGAACCCTTTACATGCCGTTTGAATAGATGAGCCTTAAGATCGTCTTTAATGCCTTCACCACTATCTTCTATCGAGATGATCACCCGCTTACCTTCTCGCCATGCTCTAGTCCATATACACACTTCTCCGCTAGTGTGTATTACAGCATTGCTGACTAGATTAGCCAACGCCTCTCTTAGTAGGCCGCTATGCTCAACAATTAAATCATTTTCATACTCTTGATCTACATATATCTGACGACTAGGAGGTATTGGAAGAGTAGAAATGATCGAATCAAACAACTCTTTGATATTACTTCTTTCTCGATTCTCCATTTCTGAGCGATTCACTTTCTGTATGGAAAAAATCAATTCATTAGATGCCTGTAATGTATCAAGACATCGCTCTACATACGTTGAAGAAGAAGAGCCAATAGATAAGTCTCGATATACGAGATCCAGATAACTCATAAGAGCAGTGTTAAAATTGACTATGTCATGAGTCAATATATCAAGATATAATTCAGCTTTATTCCTGGTCATCCGGAGAGATCTCTCAAGCTCTTTCTGCCGAGTGATATCATGAGTGACTTCCACTCCCCCCAGTATTTTACCATCCACTCCTCTAATAGGAGCTGCTGATATGACCAATGTACTCTGACTTCCATCAAAACGTGTAATGTCATATAATTCACCCATAGAAGTTTCGCCATGCAATATTGCTCTGGTTAATCCCCATTCTTCGGGTCGCACTCTATTTCCCTTCTCATTATATGCTACGAACTGATCGTAGTCAAAAAAGTCTTCCGCCTTTACTTTGCCTCCCCACATGATAGATGCCATCTCATTACATTCTATGAATCCACCTAGGGTATCAGTTATTATTACACCTACTGGTAAACTATCTATTGTTGCCTGGAGCCTGGCCTTTTCTTCTTCTAATCTTGCTGAGATATTTGCTTCTTCAGTAATATCAAGGAATACTGCCATCCTTACTGGCTGGCCATCGCATATAATTCTACGTCCTCTAGTAATAACTCGACGAGGCACATTATCTTTAGATTGGATAATTATCTGATGAGGATCAATACGTCTAGCATTTACTCGCTGAATCACATTACTTCTATAATCTTCATGAATAAAATCTAGAATATTGGACCCTATTAATTCATCCTTAGCCAGTCCAATCATTTCAAGAAATGTCTGATTACAATCCTGAATTATATAATCACGATGTACTACAATTCCTTCGAAAGTAGCATCTATTATTGTTCTGCAATTATTCTGCAAGATAGATTCATGAGGTTTACCTTCGGACATCTTAATTAAGACCATACTGCGTCCGTCAATGACAGTTAGGTGATAATCAATCCCTATTTCCATATCATATTCAGGAAGTAAACAATAGGTCTGGAAATTACCTTCTTCTTTTGATAATAAATCGGAGTAGTCGGCTAGCAGTTCTGAGATATGTAAGCCAATAAATTCTTCTCTAGGTTGATTAAATATTAAGGCAGCTAAAGAATTTGCATCATATACTGTAGCATGGACTCTATCAAGGATTAGCATAGGATTGGATGCATTTAGAAACAATGTGTGATAGAGTAGATCATCATGACTAGGAGTCAATAGCTTTCCTACAATAATCGTATTATTGGCTTCTGATCGAGATATATCATATCTGGTAAAATCACACACTACGGTCGTTTCTTCACCTGAACGTATTGCATCACATAGGGCTGAAGCTACAGGATGTATATCCGGATCTAATATATCGCCAATAGCAACTCCTCCTAGTGTAATAGAAAATGCACGATTCATATCAACAATTATTCTATTTCTATCTAGGAGAGCGTATTGAAAATCTGTATTTTCTTGTGCGATTTCGAACCTAGCGACCGCTCCCTCTACCATATTATTTTCCCTATTCTATCGGCAGGAAATAGTAATAGAGTTAAATAAATTATGATGGATTAATACTCCATCTAGATACTACCTTAATTAGCTATGCTAGTATCAAGTGTGAGCAAAAAAGGCAGTTACTTCAGGATCCACAGTCTCTATGCGAGCAAATCCGAATCGTTCGAATTGTACAACTTTTCCCTGCTCATCTATTGATATGGGTTCAGCAACACCTTTGCGTATGGTGCCATCCGGAAGGAATACTTTTGCTGGAATGGAATTAGGAGGTGACCAATGAGCAATCTTCCAACCTTCCTTTAGTACACTTATATCATTGCCTGCATACGTCGCTTTTCCATCATCCCAGCGCAAGTTACAAAGATCTTTCAATCGGATAGATCCACGCTGTTTAAATTCGTTAAGATCTTCCCTAGTCATGTAGACTTTCAATGGTGCAGTTAGAGTATGATCTCTGCACCCAAGGTCATGATGATCTGGATGTATAGGACAATGTGCCTCAATGCGATCTACTCCCACTATGTCGATTAATTCTGGATCCCAGGTGAAGAAGTATCGAGACGCGGTCTTGTCAACTATTTGCTTATTAAAAGCATAAAGATTCTCCCATGAGAATTCAATATCTACTTCCTTCATACCAACGTCTATCCAATAATTCCGGATCGCTTCGGACTGTATGCCCCTCCTAGCCATTGCCCTTACAGTTCCTAATCGAACATCATCCCATCCTGAAAATTCACCAGTGTGAATTCCTTCACCGATTGTGGAAGTTTTTAGAATAGCATCTGGGATAGATACTAGACCATAGTGGAAGTATAAGGGCTTCTCCCATCCAAGATGATTAAAGATATATTCCTGCCTAATAGTATTATTCAAGTGATCTTTACCACGTATCACATGTGTCATCCCTAGCTCGTGATCATCTACTGCTACTGAAAGATTCATCATAGGATACACACTGTAGCGCGATCCAGTCTTAGGATGAGGTACGGAATCAATTATACGAAGACCTACAAAATCTCTAACTGCTGGATTAGGATGATGTATGTCTGTTTTAATCACAAGCACCGCCTCTCCCTCTCCAAAGTCATGAGAAAGCATACGGTCGAACAATTCGTTAGCTTCTTCTGGAGATTGATCACGATCCGGACAAGCCACACTATCTTCCTTACACTGACGCATATCTTCCGGCTTGCATAAGCAAACATATGCTTGCCCAATATCGATCAGACGACGTGCGATATCATAGTACAATTCGAAACGATCGCTCTGGATGATTGTTTGATGGATATCTACGCCCAACCACTCTAGATCTTCTGGAATCATACGGTAAGCTTCTGGATCTATTCTTTCTGGATTGGTATCTTCTATACGATTGATGTATTTACCATCGTATCGCTTCACATATTCATCATTTAATATTGCTACACGAGTATGTCCTAAATGAAGAGGACCTGATGGGCCAGGCGCTACACGCATGATTACTTTATTTCCCTTAGCCATAGGGAGATCAGGTAGTACATTCTTGCGCTCGCACTTGGTTTTCTCGAGTAAAGTAGGATCTATGTCTTCGACCATCCGGCAGATGTCATCGATTGGCAACTCAGAAATCTCCTTGCATACTTCTGCAGCTGCAATGGATACTTCTCGGGCTTGAGAACGTAATTCAGGCATCTCAGCCATAGCTTTTCCCATTACTGCCTTGGGGTTGGCTTTCCCTCCATAGAGGGCAGCATTTTGCAGTGCATACTTCCATAAGACATCTTTAAGCTCGACAGACATTGTGCGACCCATCTTACATCAGGCTTTTGTATCTTTCGAAGAAGGGATTTTCATATAACCGGGACAATGAATTAATATCCCTCATCATATCTTACCAATATGGCGCTAAGGGACCATCTCGCCGAGGTAAAAGATATCATTTTAGTGGACCGGCCTGTTAGTTATGATCTAGAGGCCTCCCGCTTACTCGCTGAAAATAATAATACTCCGATAATGTTTACTGATATCAATGGTATGCGCGCTGTTGGCAATGTATGGTCCACTAGAGATGCCATATGCAATTACCTTAGGATTGAAAAAGACAAATTGATGGAGAGGATGCTAGAGGCCATATCTAATCCGTCCGATCCAAAACTAGTTGATAATGCTCCCTTTATGGAAGATGTCAGAGAGGATTTTGATCTTACATCCTTACCTATAATCAAACATTATCCGAAAGATGCTGGTAGATACATAACTTCAGCGATAGCGATTGCTGAACAAGATGGTAAAGCCAATATGTCTTTTCACCGAATGCTTTTACTTGATGGGAGAAGCTTTGCTCTAAGATTGGTTCCACGCCATTTGTACACTATGTGGAAAAATGCCAAATCTAAAGGAAAAGATCTTCCTGTAGCATTCTGTTTAGGCCTATCTCCACCTGAACTTCTAGCCGCTGCTACCTCTACTAACTATGATATCGACGAGATGCAAATTGCCTCTTCACTGAAAGAAAGGACAATAGGAAGTCCACTAGAGGTATATCAGCTACCCTCTGGAATACGCGTGCCATCGCAGGCGGAAATAGTATTAGAGGGGAGAATTACTTCACGAATGGTAGATGAGGGTCCATTTGTAGATATAACTCGAACATATGATATGGTACGTCCCGGTCCGGTGTTTGAAGTGGATCGGCTATACATGCGCAATGATCCCATATTCCAGTTACTGTTCCCAGGTGGTCTTGAACACTTCCTATTGATGGGTCTACCTCGTGAACCAATAATTTATCGGACTGTGAATCAAGTAGTTCCTCGAGTGCATGGTGTTCGACTTACTGAGGGAGGATGCTGCTGGCTTCATGGTGTTGTTTCAATAACTAAAAATAAAGAGGGAGATGGGACGAATGCAGCAATTGCTGCTTTAACTGGACATCCATCTATGAAGCAAGTAATCGTTGTCGATGGAGATATTGATATCTACGATGATCTTCAGGTTGAGTGGGCTCTAGCGACTAGATTCCAAGCCTCCAGATCCTTAACAGTGATTGATAATGCTGCAGGTTCTTCATTGGATCCTAGTGGCGATGGTACTACATCTAAAATTGCTATTGATGCCACTCTTCCCCTAGGGACTGAGGGGTTCGAGAGAGCAGTTCTCTGACATTTAACCTTACTATTTTTTGATATACTATAATGTAAAAAGCGGTGTATCCCTTGTATACTGACCCTATAATGAAAGGTGACTTATTAAGTAGTCAAAAAAAGAGCGGCAATAAAGGCCTGCCTCTCATCGAGCGCCGCTGGTTTCCATATACAATACTTATTATATTATTAGCATCATTATATTTAACATCTGCATATAATTACCTTCTCTTCCATAGTCTAGCCGAAGTTTTCGGGATGGCGATCTCCTTTACCATTGCGGCTGTCGTACTTAGTACTCGCAGAAGTATCGAAAATAACTATCTCCTTGTGCTCGGAATGTCGTATCTTTTCACAGCTGTTATTGAAATGCTTCATATGCTTGGTTATAAGGGCATGGGCATATTCGAAGGTGGCTCTAATCTTCCGACCCAGCTCTGGCTGGCCTTCCGTTATATCCAGGCAATCACGCTATTAATTGCTCCATTAACAATTGGTCGAAAAATTCCATGGAAATTACTGATTACTAGCTATGCAGCAGTCACCTCAATACTCATAATAACGATATTTTTAGGAATATTCCCAACTGCTCATGTAGACCCAACTGGACTCACTCCATTCAAAGTAATAAGTGAATATGTGATTATAGGCATTGCTACCATAGGTGGAATTCTTTTATTCCTCAAGCGATCGCATTTTGACAGATATATTCTCAGACTGCTGATGATTGCGGTGGCGATGTTCATTCTAGCCGAATTAATGTTTACGCTCTACATTAGTGTATATTCATCGATCAACATGCTGGGACATATCTTCATGCTCGCTGAATTCTTCCTAGTGTTCATGGCAATTGTCCATACAGGTGTGTCTGAGCCAACTCGATTAATTTATAGGGAACTTTCTAAGCGTGAAAAAATATTTAGAGGTCTGGTAGAAAATGCTCGAGACATACTATTTCAGTATGAATTGATCCCTGAGCTTAAACTAACATATATTAGTCCAGCAGTAGAAGAATTCACAGGCTACTCGGCAGAAGAATTATGTAATAATCCTGCAAAGATTCTTCCCGCTGATCATCCAATGGGAGAATGGATAAGGGAAGAATCAGGTAATCTAGAAGACGATTGGACCATGGGGACATATAGGTTTCCTCACAAAGATGGTGGGAAGATCTGGCTACAGGCTGGCATGGTTAAAGTCTATAATGATGAGGGAAAAGCATCTCGTGTAATTGGAATTTCTAGAGATGTAACTGAATTAATGAAGAGCTTTGAACAATTGCAAATAACTCAGGATAGATTACAACTTCTAGGCCATCTAACTAGTCATGACCTAAGTAATCACATTACAGTCGCATTATGTTATCTTGAATTAGCGATGGATAGTGAGGACGAATCGGAGAAGAATGACTATCTTGTCAAGGGTCTCAACTCCATGGATGACATGATAGCTCTGATAGAATCCACTGGAAAATATTTTGAATTAGGCGAGGTTCCTCTAACCTGGATGGATTTAAATGAAGCTATTAATCTAGGAATATCATCACTTGATTTACACGACATAAATATTGATCTAGATGTTCTAGATATTGAGATTTATGCGGATGGATTACTTCTCCAAGTATTCTATAACTTATTCCAAAACACCATGATCCATGGAACTGGAGCTAAGAATATACGTGTCTGGACTGATATGAAAGATGATAAGTTGGTATTAATTTACGAGGATGATGGTCCAGGGGTATCGGCTAAGGATAAAGATTCAATTTTTGAATTTGTACATAATTCTCGATCGGGTCACGGATTACACTTCGTAGCTGAAGCCTTAGCCATTTCAGGCATGAAAATTGATGAAACTGGTGAATATGGTAAAGGAATTAGATTCGAGATCGAAGTGCCTGTAGATGTTTATCGTTTTAAAGACATGCTCGACGATACGATCAACACATTAGACAGTAGTCTCACATGCACAAGGGATTCAATATTACAAGCTAAATAGACTAATATTGTATAATCACTAAGAGGGGTGATATCATAAATAATAAGGAATTAAGAGAGGATACTCCGTATGAAGCATCCTGAAGTTCTGATATTTAGTTAGGCTGACCAACGATCAGGGCGTAGATCTATGGTCTCATCTCTCTCTTTTCCAACAGATATAATATCAGCTTTTACGCCCAAATCCTTTTCAATGTATGATATGTAATCTCGCATCTCCCTTGGCATAGCTTCTATACCTTGTTGACACAATTCTACAGTATCTTCAGACCAGGACTTCCAGCCTTTCAATTCTTCATAAATTGGCTTAGCACTTTCCATTTTAGGTGCACTACCTGGAAAATGCTCTACTCTCTCACCATCTATATCGTAGGCCACACATACTTTGATTGAATCTATATCATTCAATACGTCAAGCTTAGTGATTGCTAGTGATGTTGGGCCATTTAGCCGGGTCGCATGACGTAATACTACTAGGTCGAGCCATCCACATCTCCTTTCTCGTCCAGTGGTGGTACCAAATTCTTCGCCTTGGTGTAGAAGTATCTTCCCCATCTCATTGTGTAGTTCAGTTGGGAATGGACCAGCTCCAACGCGAGTAGTATATGCCTTGGCGACTCCAACTACTTGCTCTATTGCTGACGGTGGAACGCCCGCACCTGAACATATGGCCGCTGATGTACAATTGGATGATGTGACGTAAGGATAAGTTCCATTATCAATATCCAGCATAGTTCCCTGGGCGCCCTCGAACAATATATTCTCGCCCTTTTTTATATAATCGTTAATTAGGATTGAAGTGTCTATAATCTTATCTCGATAAATTCGCCCATATTCAAGAAGTTCCTTTACAAGTTCCTCAGGGTTTATATCGAACTCTTCTCCCAATGAATTAATGAGGCGCTTCTTCATAGGCAGTATAGTTTCAATACGATCTCTCAGATATTCCTCATCTAGAAGATCTCCCATTAGAATTCCAGATCGTGACATCTTGTCTGAATAGCAAGGACCTATGCCACGGCCTGTAGTTCCGACTCCTTTCTTACCACGTGCACGCTCCTCTGCACCATCTAGGACTTTATGATACGGTAATACAACATTTGCGCGGTCAGAGATTCTGAGATTTTCCACAGATCGGCCTGTACGCACTAATCCCTCTATTTCTTTCTTCATGGTTTCAGGGTCGATCACCACGCCATTTCCAATTACTGATATCACACCAGGGCGAACCATACCAGATGGCAACAGATGTAGTGCGATGACTTCATCGCCCACCTTTATAGTATGGCCAGCGTTGGCACCGCCCTGATAGCGTACAACCATGTCGGCGCCTTCAGCCAGATAATCTGTTATCTTACCCTTACCCTCATCGCCCCATTGCATTCCAATGATCGCTAACGTCGGCAAGAATACACCATGGATGGTCAGCAGGTACACATATTTTAATCATGCCGTAAGTTTGAAGCCGATGCTTCCTGATATATGGATAAAATATCCTCTATTGGGAGATCGGTCTTTATCGCAGTAGGAGAAAAATGCGTCTTAGAGGCCTTACCAACTTCGTTCAATTTCTCAAGAAGGAGATCCATGCGCGGAGGAGATATTCCAAGAAAAGATGATAGCTCATCATTTTCATAGAAAAACGGCATATCTAATTCTGACCTCCATAATTCAAGATATTTTTCACATCGTCTGACCTCTGAAAGATCATTGGTCGCCTCCATATCAGACAGTAATTCATGATCGTGAAGTGGGCCTAGCCATAATGGTCCGGCTGAGCGATTGGAGTATTCGAGACCATATGTAAAATACCCTGTGGCAGGATCATTTTCAACATAACCCATTTGTTTGAGGCATCGATCTGCAGCTGCTCCCCCCTCCTCCATTTGAAGGTATATACGGAAATAATGATCTGCATAGAATGATAATAGGCATCTTGCTCCACGATCTTCTTTTGCCGCCTCTCTCATAACATGACCTATTAAAATTCGAAGTCCTGATTCATGCCCGAAAGGAGATCGCATAGATACTGCACCATATCGGCGCATACTCTTCTTAGGATAAGTCCCCGCAAGTGGTGCAGTATCAGTTGCAGTGATAGCTAATAGACCACGTCGTTTTACAGCCTGAACTGCTGCAGGAATGTAATGCACTGGGCTACCAAAGGGATCAATATCTATCATATCGAATGCTCGTCGAGCAAGCATGCATCTAAGATCTTCATTAGTACTATTGCAACGTGCATTCACATTATTCAGGTCAATATTTGCCCTGATATACTCAACTGCATTTGGATCACGATCATTGGCAGTAATATCGGAAACGTCTGTTTCCACTGCCCACCTAATTGCTCTTGCCCCGGTACCTGCCATGGCATCGAGGGCCGAGCGCACTGGTCGAGCCCTAAGGAACATGACTGAAATGTCGCGGTTAAAAGCCATCTGAGAGTTATAGAACACGCGTCCAATGCGTTTACCTGGGCCGCCTGATGAATGATTATGAGGTACTTGTAGGCGAGTCCTTCCTTCTAGAACTTCGATGGAGCCAGGAAGGCTCAAAGGAACTCTCCCTTCATAAGCTTCATGATCTTATATGGGAGTAGGTTACGGTTTATGGGAGTCACTTCTAGAATGCGGATATCATCTCTCCGCCTAATATCTTGTAAAAGAGGATTCCTTGACTTCTTATGAAGTGTTAGGATCATAGGTTTATTAAGGTCAAGAATTAGTTTGACAGTATCGATAAAAGGTTGAGATTCTACCTCCATACGGCCAACTTCATCAATGACGATTACATCGGCATCTTCAGTGGCCTTAAACAATGCTTTTACTCCTACAGACTCTAGCACTGATAAATCCACGCCGTATTTTCCTACATTAAACTTTGAAGAAATATCGACGTGAGCGAATACACCTTTTTCCTTACTCTGCCAATCTACTATAGCAAACCCTGTCCTCTTTCCCCCCTCGACAATAGGTTCGGTGACCATCCCTCCTACCGTATATTCTTCAGCCTCCAACATTTCAATAACTTTCAACAAGGCGTGAGTCTTGCCAGCTCCGGGCAAACCTGTAATGCCTATCTTAATATTATTCTTCATTATATGTCACCAATTCGAAAGCATGACCCTTAATATTTCCAGGGGAAACGGGTGCCAGACCGTATGGGCTCCTATTCTTAATATCTTTTCTAATGATTAATGGTAATTATCCTATCCGAATCATTGATAAATCGACCATGGTAGATGCTAATTATCATATATCGCTCCTATTGAGGATATTAGAGCCCTATAACTGATCAACATATACACTAGTCTGTATTGGATCATTTATCCAAACAGCATATATGATTACTAGATCAAATTTAAGCTTGCTCGATGGACTCGATATACATTAGAGGATATTTTATATCCTCAACATATCTCATCCGGCCTCTAACTCGGACCTCTTCAATTTTTATGCTCACAGATACATCGAGCATATCTCCTGTAAGGGATTGATAGTCGTATTCGTTTCTTTTGCGACGAAGACTTTCCTTATGTATATGGACAGATACCGACTCTACGAATGGCTGTACCATGACGCCGTGTTCAATGGCTCTCTCCAAACTTTCAACGTTTGATGCACTTACAGGAGCTCCTATGAATTGATGATATACTGCTGCTAATTTGATTCCTGCTTCAAATACTGCTCTTTCACGAACAGTGCACTGGAAATACGAGGCCGCCCTCTCTTCTCGTGAATGATCCATATGAGTCCCTCTGCGAAAGAATGGATACTCATATTAAATGATGATGTGATGCGGAATCCATAATCGACCACACTGCTATGCGCTAAGTAGCATGTCAGCACAATCCGACTAATATTCTATATTATGGAAATATGATCGACAATTGTCCATTACATTTTACCAATATATGCTCAATTTAACCCTCAACCCTATCTCACCCAGACTTAAGTTGATGGAAACCTTTTATATCCTATTTCATATCTCAATGCTCAATGCAGCCTCAGGAAAGGATATTAGAGCTGAAAAAGGAGAGGAATGCTGTAATCCTCGCCCATAATTATCAGCTTCCCGAGGTACAAGATATAGCCGATTTCGTAGGCGACTCACTGGGATTAGCCGTGCAAGCCTCTCAGTCAGAAGCAGATGTCATAGTTTTTTGTGGCGTCGACTTTATGGCTGAAAGCGCTAAGATACTCAATCCTGAGAAGATCGTTCTACATCCAGAAACTAAATCATGCTGCCCTATGGCTGCCATGTGTGAACCATCTAGTCTAAGGATGCTCAAGAATGATTTTCCCCGAGCTAGTGTTGTAGCGTATGTGAATACGACAGCAGAATGTAAGGCTGAATCTGACATATGCTGCACATCTTCTAATGCCATAAAAGTGGTCAACTCGCTAGAGTCGGATCTTATAATATTCTTGCCAGATGAGAATTTAGCTAATTATGTTCAGAGGTTCACCAACAAGAGCATAATTCCCTGGCCAGGCTACTGTCCAACTCATGAAGCGATTACTCTTGAAAAGATAGAGAATCTGAAAGATAAGCACCCTCTAGC
This sequence comes from Methanobacteriota archaeon, assembly GCA_012518185.1. Lineage (GTDB taxonomy): Archaea > Thermoplasmatota > Thermoplasmata > Methanomassiliicoccales > Methanomassiliicoccaceae > DTU008. Next base: position 27,669 of record JAAYTA010000069.1, on the reverse strand, counting down.
TTTAGTAATAGTACATCCAGAATGTCGTCCTGAAGTCATAGATATAGCCGATGCTGTAAGATCTACCGAGGGAATGTTGAATTTCATACGTGAATCTGATGCCGAAGAATTCATCATAGGTACTGAGAAAGATATGCTCTATCGCTTATCGAAAGAGTTCCCAGATAAAACATTCTATGATGTTCCAGGAGCGGTATGTCCAACGATGAAACTGATAACATTGGACAATGTTCTCGCCGCTCTCGAATCACTCTCTCCAAAGGTGACCCTATCTCCCGAACTCATGGATAAGGCGCGCACGCCTCTAGATAGGATGATGGCTATAGGACGAGGCGACTAGTCGAGTGAATCTAATCGCTCTATTAAGCTATGGATTAGTCTACAATAGATTATACTAATCAACTTAATAACAAAATCCTGAATGAACTACTTATGAAGTATAGTGCAAACAATATGAGGAATATGCCACATGCTGTGTATAGTCTATGGATCCATTTACTATGAAGAATGGACTTTCCTATATTGGCTGAATAGGATACTATGCTCATGTATGCAAAATCGCAGGACAAATGAATTACAATGAATAATGGTATCATCCACCAGCCAAAGCCAGATGCTAAACCTATCATTGCAGCTCCTACAGTAGCCCACCAAAGTAAGAAGTAGGGATTTACAGCGGTAAGTATAATCCCTGACATGATGGATGTGTATCTGATATCTTCATTGCTAATCTCTTTTTGAGATTTAAACAATGATACTCCCATATAGAGGAGGAATGCACCACCCACTAATCCAATTACAGCCAGAACATTGTCATCTTTAAGGAATACCATAAGTCCAAAGAATATGGTTAAGATAAGTGGAACTTCAACAATAGCATGACCAATGGAGAGTTTGACACCAGCACGTGGATCGTCCAGTCCTTTTGCTATTGCTGCTGCGAATAAAGGACCTGGAGCAATCACTCCTGAAGCTGATATTATGGCGACCCATACCAAGAACATGATGGGGTCGCCTGGTCCTTCCATGTGTGTAAAAATAAGAATGAGTATATATTCATTTAGATAAGCATGATAATATCTTCTCATGCATAAATTTGACATTATTCATGATTCATAAAATATATTTGATAAGAGATTCTGATAGATAATTCATATAGTTTTTAAGCGTTGGAATTTGGCCGATTGATATTTTATCTCATTTTCTTATCATTAATTGAGTTGAAGATGTCAAATTTAATAATTTAGAGCCATTTTATTTAATACTAACTCATCATTTCGAATCATTAGCTGGCATACAATGAGGTCAAAATTCGACACACTAAAATATATTGGATGTCTGGTCTTAATAGTATTAGCCATATTGATAGCAGACCCGAGATCTCTGTGGGACACTATAGCAGGTGTGGATCTTTACCTCATATCTTTTGTCATAATCCTATATGTTCTAAACTTAGTTGCTAAGAGCTACCGATGGAAAGTATTGATGAGCGACAATGGCTCGTGCATCAAGCCACCATTCCGCACAGTATTTGCCAACTTCTCATTTTCTCAAGCAGTTAATAATGTAACTCCTGGCAGGGTGCTTGGAGAGGCTACCAGAATATATGGAGCAAGTTCTAGACTGGGAGTTAAGGCTGGAGTCGGCACTGCGCTAGTAGTTACTGAAAAGATAATGGATCTTGTAATGGCCACATCTATTACGATATTTGGCATGGCCATATTAGCTCCAGTGCTACTTGGTAATATTCGGAATGAACTAGGTGGCATTATAATCATAGCAGTAATATTGAATTTAATATTAATCGCCATTCTAGCAAAGCCAAAATATCTGGTGATTATAGGAAATCATATCCACAAATTATTTACAAGGATCTTTCCACGGAAAAAAGATGTATCAGTAAATTCCAGTCCACTTAAATTTCTAAATACTTTTGCTGACTCTATGGCTGCCTCAGACAAAGCAAAACGAAGGACTTTGCTAGGGGCGAGCGTGTTAACGACCCTTATATGGAGCAATGAAATTCTCCGAATATTCCTTATAATAGTTGCCCTGGGGGCCCCATCCAATATTGCTGCAGCATTAGTAGTTACAGGGGTCTCGGCGCTCAGTGCTGTGTTTTTGGTAGCGGGTAGCAATCATATCCTGATCTCATCGGCAGTGCTATCCGCCATTGGAATAAGCTCCGGAGTAGCTACAAGTGTCGGTATAATTGCAGCATTAACCTCAATATGGCTCTCGGTTCCAATAGGACTTTTAGCCTATTTTATCGACGATCGTATCAATAAAGTCTCATTCAACAAAGAGGCGTCCAAGCGGGCATACTCTACAACTGGAAAAGGGGATGACTGATATGGAATGTACAACTATATTGCTAATCTATAATGAGAAAGACAACATCGAGCCACTTACAAAAGATATACTAGCTGTTTATTCTAACAATGAAATAAATGGAGAGGTTCTCTTACTTGATGATGGAAGCACTGATGGTTCGAGTGAAGTATGTGATTACTTATCTAAGATGGATGAAAGAGTAAGAACTATTCGTCATACTGTAAATAAGGGACGATCTTTTGCAATTCGTACTGGCTTCCGAGAAGCTAGAGGGGACGTAGCTATCATAATGGATGGTGATCGTCAATATGAGCCAAAAGAGATCCCGCAATTTTTGGATAAAATTAGAGAAGGAAATGATGTAGTTAGTGGCTGGAGATACCAACGAAGTGATACATTTATCAGAAGATTTATCTCAAATGTATATAACAAATATATTATAAGAAAGATGTTTGGTTTAAATATAAAAGATCAAAATAGTGGATTCAAAGCATTCGTCCGAACCAAGGCGCTAAGTATGGGATTTGATCCAGAAGGATATCTAGGACTACATCGCTATATTTTACCACTTGCTGCTCTAAATGGGATGACAATCGAAGAGATCCCTATAGTTCATTATTCACGTCCAAGTGGTAAATCCTACATCAAGTTCTACACGGTGCCCTTCATTGCATTGAGAGATCTAAGGCGATTTAATCGAGAACATCGTGATCAGATAAGAGTACTATCGAGTATTATGAGATCATCATCATCAAAGCGCGCCGATAGGTGAAAGTATGAAAGTAATCATAACTGGCGCTGCTGGATTCATAGGAAGTAATCTGACTGAGCGATTATTAAATGAAGATCATGAAGTAATTGGAATCGATAATTTCGATGACTATTATTCAGGAAAATCTTTGTTTCTAGAACAAAGTATGGCTCATCCAAACTTCTCTCTAATTCACGGCGATATACTGAATCTCCAACTCCTTAAGGAGACTATGAAAGGAGCTGATGTAGTAATTCATCTAGCCGCTCAGGCAGGGGTTCGCATATCTGTGAAAGATCCCCTCAAATCACATATGGTAAACACAGTAGGTACACTAAATGTCCTGATGGCATCGTTGGATGGCGGAGTGAAGCGTGTAATAAATTCATCCTCCTCTTCAGTATATGGCAACATAGATGATCGTTCTGTGACCGAGGAGGATTTAGTCATACCAGTATCACCCTACGCCACTAGTAAACTAGCTGCAGAAATCTACTGCAGGCAGTTTTATGAACTATATGGGCTAGATACAGTTTCTCTTCGTTATTTTACAGTATATGGTCCTCGCCAGAGGCCAGATATGGCCATTCGAATATTTACCGAGTCTATTCTCAATGGACTTCCTCCTAAAATATATGGAGATGGTGAACAATCTAGGGATTTCACCTATGTAGATGACGTTGTAGCCGCTATTTGTTCTGCAATGTCTGCTCCTGAATTGAAAGGAGTCCCAATCAACATTTCGGGCGGAAAGCCAATCACAATCAATCGATTAGTGAGTGAATTGCAGGCTATATGCGGACGAACCGATCTAGATCCGATATATTTCCCTCCTCAGCCAGGAGATGTTAATCATACTTGGGGAGATCCTACATTAGCGATCAAACTTTTGAACTGGAAAGCCAGAACTGGCATCAGAGAGGGATTGAGGAATTATGTAGAATGGTATGTTAATAATGAAGAACGGCGAACCATCCTAAGTAGCGATATATCCTCCACGCATTCTGCAACTAGCATGTCAATATCTAATCCACTTGATGATTTATTAATATATAAATAATTTAATATTTACTACTGATAGAGGGTTAAAATGTCTGAACGAAGGCTGGCGCGTTTTAAACATAGAGTGATTTCGTGGAATCCGTTGAAGAAGAGCCTTTTCATCATTGTTATTGGTATTCTGGCATTCGGTACAGTCATAATGCTTGATGGAACGATTGGAGAGATTTTCGGCCAGGAAAATATGCATCCAGATATCCAAGCATACCGTAATCGGACCTCAACTATCTTAGATGGTGGATTGCTATATACCGATGTCCATACTGAGACTCCCCCACTCATTAATTACCTAATGATTCCAGCCCAACTACTTGGTGGTGATGAGAATGTATTGGTATATTCTGCCTATTTCTCCTTTTTCAGCATATTAGGCGGGCTGTTAATGTATCTAGCACTGAGAAGATATGATGATACTTCAGCATTTATAATGTCTTTACTATACATGTTATCTCCCTTCTCCCTCCTTGAAGGAGGCTTGGCCAATGATGAGACAATAGTAGCATTTACTGTTGTTTTACCTGCAATATTAATAGTAATTAATCGGAGCAAGATCGCTTCTCTAATCATCGGGCTCGGTATATGGACAAAGATGTGGGCTATACTGCTAGCTCCAGTACATTTCCTACACTCAAAAACCTGGAAAGAACGCCTTACGATAATCGCCATAATTGGTGGAGTGTCTATTGCAGTAGCTGCCCCATTCTTAGCACTATGTGGCGATGAGTTCACATGGTTCTTGAAGTATTATTTTATGGGTGATCCAGAGAGAACTAACGAAGGATTTAGTGCACACATGTTCCTTGAGCTAGGAGGTATTTCGATACCTAATGTAGTCTCAATCGCACTAGTCTTAGCAGGATTACTGATAGCTTATTTCTATGCGTACTGGAAAGGTCTTGGAAAATGGGAAAGTATGACTCTGGCGATAGTAGTCTTCTTCTGCCTATATCATAAAATGCATGGTGGGTATTATCTCATTCCAATTGCGTTCTTAGTAGCATGGGGATCAACTAATTGGAAGATTGCCGCTAGATGCTTTCTATTATATGTTCCTGTTATGTTGGCGGTAGCCTTCGCACCTCCAATGGTAGAAGGAGACGCATTCATTCATTTTGAAGGTTCATGGATAGTTGGATTAATCTTTGCAATCTCTGCAAATATCCTGCTATTAGAAACTACATATGTAGCTATGAAAGAGAAATCTTTCATAACTCGCGGAATAGAACGATTGGAAGAGTCAGATTCAATAGATGAAGTCGAAAAAACATCTACTCCAGGCATGCCTGAGGTCTGACTACAGTCTACTGCCAAAACTTCCTCAATAGATTAAACAGGACATTCTCGCGACACCATTAGTGTAACAGTAGATTTTATGCCAGGTATAGAACGTAATTTTCGTATAATAATGCCCTCAAGGCCATCCATAGTCTCGGCGGAAAGTTTGGCTACAAGGTCATAGATACCATACACTATAGCTACATTCTCTACACCTTGCATGCGGCATAACTCATCAGCTACGCTATCTTCCTTACCAACATCACAACCTATCAATACGAAAGCAGCAGGCATATACTATAATTGAGAGTAGGATGTAATAAGATGAATCCCTCACTCAATATTATCAATGACCATCTCTTCCGAACTGATCGATGATACGCTCTTGAATATAGGCTCCGCCCTCTTGTAAGGATGATCTAAGAAACACTCACTTTTTAATGCTATACGAGTAGCGTCAATCATTATTATAAAGCCAATCAGAAGGAATACCAGTCCTATCCAAGCGTATGATGTCGATATATTCCCATCACTTATTGCAGACTCTACAAACTGAGGAATCGTCAACGGTACGTACATTCCAATAGCACGAAGTAGTACTCTGCGATTATTGGCCGACCATACAGCTAGGAACATAAATGGGAAAATAAAATAACTTAGACGAATCATTGGATAAATGCATAGGAATACAGTAGTTACTACTAAGCAAGAGCGCCAAATATCTAATCCACGTCTCCAGCAATATGCGTATGAGGCGAAAAGGCCAGCTATTGTAATCAATGCTCCTGTGTTTCCAGGAACTACTATGCCCACAGTGCTGAGCAATCCTACTATAGACATCCCAGCTCCGCCATCCTCTTCCCCAAGTGTATAATATCCGGGGAACTGCAAAAATTCAATAGGAGTTACATATAGGAATGGAATAGAAATAAGCAGTGTAATTAGTACGGCAAGTCCTATGTGGTAAAGGCGTTTTCTCCACTCAGGTATTTTTTGAAGCATTACTGGAAACAATATGCCGGATAGGAATTTGGTCCAAAATCCTAGAGTAATAGCGATTGTTCCACCTTTTTCGCGTCCTCTTAAAAATAATAATATTGGTAGTATGAAGAAGAATGCTACGATAGGCTCATCTTGCTGACCTACAGTAGAATCTATGATGAGGTATGGACTTAGAAGTATCAATAGCGCAGCAATGAATGCTAGATGATCATTCCAGCCTCTCAAAGCTACATATGTGACTAGCGACGTCAAGAGAGAGAAAAACGAGAACCATATTTCATAAGCCCACCACTCGCCACCCGCCAATTGAGGAGGGAGGAATAGATAATTTATGAGCGGAGGGGACTCTACACGAAATGATCCATAAGGGACATCCCGATATATTGTGCCTCCATTTAGAATAAGTTTAGCTCTCTCCTGGAATATGTGCAGATCAGAGGAGCCAGCAAAATTATGATCGATAAATGGACGGATAAATAATCCATCCATTATCATTATGACTCCATAGATAGAGATGCATAGTAAAATCAATGTAAGGAAGCGCTGACGAGGAGTGAGGCATAACAGTCTGGCCTCTAGGCGTGACCAATGACTAATATTCTTATCAATATCCTCAGCTCCCATGCCGCCCTTGCGCCTCCATGATTAAGCTAAGGCATATGGTGGCATTAATTTAGCACTTTCTCCATTATTTAACCAGTGATGACTTCTCTTACTGTTATCCCTGCTTCCTCCATACTCGAGAGTTGGATATCTGGGTGAGCAAATATCCCAAGATGCTGATCAACTGTATCCAATACTGCCTCAGGGACAATAACAACGACCTCAACACCCTGATCCATCAAATCATTGTAATCTTGAACGGCATCTCGATTCCTCCATGAACGTTCAGTTTCCAAGAACTCACATCTGATAAGATTACCTGAACTGTCATGATAGTGTATCACACACCAATCATCCATGAGTTCTGTACTGACGACCATATCATTACTATCATCCAACATACTTGCCATTCTTTCTTCAAGAGCATGTTGCAAGTCTATCATGGGGCGTCAGGTGTTGAGCGAGACATATATCAATATTTCGAACATAGACGCTCTAAAGTCATTCATTTGTACATGCTGGCAATGATTCTTACATAGGGGCAATTTTATAGCCATCAACCACAATGTGCTGCTATCTGCCACGATGGTGCATAGGATGGGAATTATTGAAATTAGCAATAAAGAGCCAGTTGAGTCAATATCGTTTATCGTTCTGGGAGAACCAGCGCCAGAAGGGAGCACGCGTGCGTTCTACATCCCCAAGGCAAAGAGAACTGTTGTAACGCATCAGAATCAAACCGAGCTTGATGCTTGGCGAAGCCGAGTAGCTACTGAGGCACAAAATGTATTAAATCATCGCGAATGGACGTCTGACCGTGCATCTGCGTATACTGTAGATGTAGACTTCATACTTCCTAGGCCTCCAAGTGTTCCGCCCCATAGACGTTTTCATCCTACTGTTAGGCCAGATGTTGATAAATTAGTCAGAGCTATCAACGATGCATTAACAGGCATATTATTCCCGGATGATTGCCAAGTAGTATCACTTAGAGTTACAAAAGATTACGATGAAGAACGTCGCCCAGGTGCCTACTTACAAGTATGCCGATATCAAAACATGAGGGACAAGAGGAGAAGGGCTAAGAAGGAAGCAAAAGGCGATTAAACCATTTCTGACTTCCTAAGAGTGTAATATTACGCCCTTGTCATGAGCACTTGTTTGACATATGATCCAATAAGCAATGCTGTTGGATAGAGGATTTCCTCTTCCATCTGTGCATGCAATAATAACCTATCTGCGAATTCCACATACTCTTTCATACCTGCAGATTCTGCCTCAATACGAAGTGCTTCTAATGCAATTGCTATCTGAACATGCTCCTCTAGCATTCTTGGTAACTCTTCCTTCATACGATCGGTTAATTTATGGATCTCTTCAGGTTGTTCCACTCTTCCTACTCCTGATAAAGTCAATATTCCGAGCTGTGGGAGAGCTAACTCTTCTTCTCTTCTAAAGTGAGGCATCAGACGATCTGAAACGATTTGAGCCATCTCACCAACCTTCCCCGACTCTGCCATGGCCGCTTCCAAGATAGATAGTAGCTCGTCATGCTCTTTTCTTAATGAACTTGGGATCTCCATATGATTCCTCACTCCGTCTTGGGAGCAAGAAGGAGATAATAACTGCCCTGAGCGATTCTGAATAAAAGGGGTAAAAAGGTTTCAGGGGACTAGCCTGATCCGGTCTCGTGGGAAAAGAATAGCTTCCCTAATGTTGGGAAGATCCAACATCTTTTGAATGAGACGTTCTACGCCAAGCCCCCAGCCACCATGTGCTGGCATTCCGAATTTGAAAGCCTCAAGATAGAAGTTAAAAGAGGCAGGATCTAAACCTTTCTTTTCCATCCTGCTCACTAGATTATCATATCGATGCTCTCTTTGCCCTCCCGAAGATATCTCCTGACCTTTGTAATCTAGGTCGAATGAATAAGAGTAAGGAGTCCCCTCTTTCTCCATTATATAGAATGGCTTTGCCTCATCAGGGTATTCAACTATCCAATACATCTCACTACCTTGACGGGCCATTATATTGCCAAGGAGTCTCTCTCCCTCGGTTCCAAGGTCTTCTCCCAATGGAATGTTCATTCCTTCAGCGTTAACCATCTCCACAGCGCTTTCATATGTTAAAGTTGGATAGGGAGCCTTTGGAAGGGCAACATCTACGCCCAATAACTCGAGCTGTCCCTTACATCGCTCTATTACTCCACCTATTACTGACTGCATACATCCTTCTATCATTACCTGCACATCTCTTTGAGATTCGATGAAAGCCATCTCTCCATCAAAAGAGATGAATTCAGACACATGCCGAGTAGTATCAGAAGGTTCTGCACGGAATGCTGGACCAATTTCAAACACTTTATCCAGTCCAGTAGACATGAGCATTTGTTTGTACAGTTGGGGAGATTGTGCGAGATACGCGTTTTGATCAAAATAGCGAAGCTCGAATAATGTAGCTCCTCCCTCTGCTCCTGAGGCTACTAACTTTGGCGTGAAGACTTCCGTAAATCCGTTATTTACCAAATACTCATCAATAAGAGACAAGACTGTAGATTTGATCTCGAATATTGCTCGAGTCTCCGGCTTTCGAAGATCCATGAATCGATGATCATATCGGGTATCTGCTTCTACGTTTACTTTATCTATCACGCCCATGGGTAGAGGCGTAGCCGCGGCAGAGATAACTTCGAAATGGGTCGGAAGCACTTCCACCCCACCTTTAGCCTGATCAGATGCTTTAGCAGTGCCAGTGACACGTACGACAGATTCACGAGATAGTGACGTTATTGCATCCATAACTTGTGGATCTGTTTTCTTTTTTGGAGCGGTAATTTGAATTATACCGTAACGGTCGCGAAGTTGTAAGAATGATATTCCTCCCAGATTCCTTATATCCTGGGCCCAGCCTTGTACCACTACCTCACTATCAGCGTCTGTAGGGGCGAGGCTCCTGGAAGTTCTGATATTTTTATCACTCATCTGAACACCGTGGCTGGGATAGCTGGGGCGGTATAATAAATTAGGCAGATGACACATATCGAATAATTAGATCTTTTTTCAATGAGTGCACTTTACTCACAAAGGATTTTATTACAGTGTATGCCAATTCTGATTACATGGTAAAGATCGAGATCGATCGTGATGGCTGCATCCAATGCGGTGTATGTTACGAAGACGAATGCCCTGAGATCTTCGGAGAAAGTGATGATGGTACTTCGGAGATAGTTGAACAATATCGTGTGGGTGGAGACCTTGCCAAAGGAGAAGCTCCAGATGATCTGGCTGATTGCGCCAACAGAGCTGCTGACGCTTGTCCAGTAACGGTCATAATAGTAACGCCATAAGCAATAATTGACCATAGAGCACATAGGTCGTTGGGATGGATCGGTATAAGGCACGCGAACTTGTGTAGTTTGAATCTACTCAATGTAGATCAGTATAGCTCCTCTATCAGGAATAGCACACAATTTCACCTAGCGCTAGCGATGAGTGATCAACAGTGCCTTGATCATAAATTAAATTGGTACTTCCAAATGACACATCTCTTTGGTATTGCGACTAAAAACTCACAAAAATATTTAACATTTATTTATATACAAGACGCTCGCAACAGAAGAGTAAGCCTTTACTGGCTCCTCATGTTGCTAAGTATTTATACAGTAAGCATTATTTCGAAATCATAGCTTAGGGGAAAATGGAATGTCAGATAGAGTCACTGTTTCAGTTATTAAGGCAGATGTTGGTTCGGTAGGCGGCCATGCTAGGCCACACCCGCTCATGATGCAGAAATGCGAAGAGCGCCTTGCTGATGGACATTCTGCTGGCATCATAAATGATTACTACGTCACCAGGGTTGGTGATGATATCAATCTGTTCTTAACTCACAACCGTGGTGAGAACAACAAGGACATCCATGGATTAGCATGGGAAGCCTTCATGGAGGCTACTAAAGTAGCCAAATCAATGAAGCTCTATGCTGCAGGACAAGATCTATTGACTGATGCGTTCTCAGGCAATGTCCGCGGAGCGGGCCCTGGAGCAGCAGAGATGGAGTTCAAAGAACGAGGCGCCGAGCCCTTAGTATTTCTAATGGCTGATAAGACAGAACCCTCTTCATACTCTCTACCATTATGCAGAACTTTCATGGATCCCTTCACTACAACCGGATTGGTAATAGATCCGCGAGCTCATGAAGGATTCAAATTTGAGATAGTCGACGTATGCGACTCTAAGAGAGTTGTCATGTCTTCGCCTGATGAGACCTACGATATGCTGACCTTACTTGGCGATACCACTCGATATGCAATCAAAAGAATCTGGAGCAAGAGTGATGACATAGGTATAGCTGCTGTCGTATCTACCGAGAAGCTCAATATTTCTGCTGGTAAATATGTAGGTAAAGACGATCCGGTATGCGTATGCCGTTGCCAAAGTGGACTTCCTGCAGTTGGTGAAGTATTACAGCCGTATATGTTCCCTTCATTAGTTGCTGGATGGATGCGCGGATCTCACTATGGCGGTTGGTATCCTTGCTCGGTTGAGGATTCGGATCCAGTGTTCTTTGATGGCCCGCCTCGAATTGTTGCACTAGGTATGATGGTTAGCAATGGCATGTTCCAGGGCTTAGAAGATCCCGATTCCAAACCCGGCGTACACATTCCTGTTGATTACTTCAAGGGCAGTTGTTGGGATGAAGCTCGCAGAGGTGCGGTGAAGGCGTCTAACTATATGCGCCGTCATGGTCCATTCATGCCTGCTGTCTTAGGTCCAGAAGAGATGGAATACACTACTCGGCCAACTGTCTTGAGCAAACTCAAGGAGAGGATGGAGAAGCTTGACTGATTCTCGCATACCGACTGTCATAGTCAACTTCAAAGCTTATTCGGAAGTGGAGGGCGATAGAGCTCTCCATCTTGCCCGAATATGCCATAATGTGGCTGAACAGACTGGCATTAGTATCGCTGTCTGTCCACCTGCAACTGCTATCGCACAGATAGTCTCGTCGACAGACGTGCCAGTATTCGCGCAACACGTTGATCCACACAAGCCTGGAGCAGCCACGGGGAGGTTGACAGCACAGCTCCTCCACGGTGCGGGCGCTGTAGGAACTTTAATAAATCACTCTGAGCGCCGCTTACGACTTGCAGATATTGGAGTAGCTGTAGATCGATGCCATTCCAATCAGCTGACAACAGTTGTCTGCACAGATACTACAGCTACTTCCGCTGCTGCAGCATCACTTAAGCCCAATGCTATAGCGATAGAGCCTCCTGAACTTATCGGTGGCGACATATCAGTTACAGATGCACAGCCAGAAATAATCGAGAACACAGTCAAGGCTGTTCAGAAAATCGACGATAGCATTGAAGTTCTATGTGGTGCAGGCATCAAGACTGGACGTGATGTCAAGCGAGCAGTAGAACTAGGAGCCTCAGGAGTGCTTTTAGCATCCGGTGTAGTTAAGGCCGCTGATCCAGCTGCTGTACTAACTGACTTAATACAATATCTTTAAATGGCCCTTACTGGGCACCTTAATTTTTACTATATTTGGTATTAACTCAATTTATGATAATACTTTGAGCCCTATATGTTTAAACAATCATGCTTATTAAGGATCATATCTCTGAAAAAGATTATTGATAAGTTAAACGATTGTGATTAAGGTGTATCTCAGAGGATTCTCCCAAGCCGATCTACCGTTGGTCTATGACTTAGCATGTAAGACCTTGAGTGAGAAATATGATCCATCTCTGTTTATTTCGCTCTCTCTATCCTGGCCCGATGGCTTCATTGTTGTCGAGTCACCGGATGGCATTAAAGCATTCATACTCGGTGCGTTGCTACCTAACCTACAATCAAGAGTACTTATGCTAGCAGTCAGCCCCGACTCTCGTAGAAGGGGCATTGGAACCATGCTGATGAAACGATTTTTAGAAGAGAGTAGCAAGAGAGGAACTCGAATAGTTACTCTCGAGGTACGGAAGCATAATGATGCTGCTCTGAACTTCTATCATAAATTAGGCTTCCTGCGCGTTGGTGTCATTGGAAATTACTACAATGATGGCGAAGATGCCTATCAGATGCAAAGATGGCTTTGATCAATGATAGGCCTGATCATCCTGAATGTGCTCATTCCAGAAATAATAAGGGGACTTTTCCTTTTGTGCCGATGATATATCAGTCCCCAATCCTCGCATATATGATCCGTAGCGCTCCTTTATCTGCTCTTCCACAGGGCGGCTACGACGTATCGCTGCAATGACGTGTTTTTCATCAATCACGTCATCAGACATGGAGACTGCTAGGTCGCCTGCTGAGCGAACCAGTCCTCCTAGTTCACGTAGTCTAAGAGTGAGCGCTCCATCGCGACCATCCATAACTTTAGCGCGGCGTCTTGCTTCTTTTATAATCGCTTCAACCGCACCAAGGTTGGCATGTGGAATGCGTCCATCGAAAACGATCTCCTGCGCTACGAATTGAGCCAGCAATGCGCGATTTTCTAGAGAATCATCCATAGTAGTCTCCACGAGAACTTCATATCCATCTCCACTAATGCGAGATCGCAATGGAGAAAGTACCTGCTCTAAGTCTTGAATATTACATGCGGCGACAAGTATGAAGTCAGATGGTACATTATCTACACGAACTGAGGCACCAGCTGATTGTGGATTGCGACCTGCAATTGGGAATTGTTTCTCCTGCATTGCGGTCAAAATGTAACGTTGAGTAGCGCCTAAATGAGAGATCTCGTCCAGAAACAATACTCCTTGATGAGCTTCATGGATGGCACCGGGTACGACTCTATCAAAAGGTGGTGTGCCGAGATTGCTATGACCTCCAAATGGATCATGTCTAACATCTCCAAGAAGTTCAGTTTCGGAAGCTCCAGTAGATAGGATAAAAGGATTCCGATCTATAGGGACAATAACCTTTCGAGGGTTTAGCTTCTCCATCTCCCTACGTCGCTCCAGTGCTTTCTGCTCAAGAACGCGGATCATGTTACCGCTGCGCTCGAATACTACGACTTCCTCTTTATCAAATCGTCTACGAGTAGTAGTAACTCTCTCCTTTCCAGTAGGGAACGGCGCAGCGCCCGCCATGGACTCCATAAGGCCACCCAAGATATCTCCAAAGGGATTTCCCGCTTGTGCGCCTAGGTCTAATTTGCCTTTTTCACAGCCTGGGCAAAAACGTTCGGAGGGAGGTGAGTAGATACCGCAATTGCGGCATCTATAACCAAGGCGCTCTGCCACATTAGCAGGAGCATCCTCTGGTTTGATGAGTTCTCCCTCAGCAGATCCTTTCGATTCTCGCTCTTCAAGGACTTCTGCCTCATCTCTCACCTCTACCAATGGGCGCTCTGGATTCTCTGGGTTATGGACCACTCGCACTTCTTCTGTAGGATGAGGGAGATGAAGAGCGAGAGCCTGCGCTATCATCGATTTGCCAGTGCCCGGAGGACCTACTAGTAGTAGATGTCTCCTCTGTCTAGCAGCTATCCGAGCTAACTCTACCGCTTCATCTTGTCCAATAACTCGCTTTAGCGGGTCTGCTGGTATTAGAATATCGTCAGTAGTAGAGAGACCGCGCAGGTCGATCTCTTTGGTCAAATCGATTTTTCCACTCATTATGTCTCACTCGTTTAGATCATCCTTAGACCAAACATCCACTGATGTGGGTTGCTTGGTTATATTACCCATCTTAGTTCCTATGATAGTAGATATCTTCTTATCTGAAGCGATATCTAGAATACGCTGGGTAACGATGCCATCGAACACCACGGCGTCCACTCCCTTTGCATCGGCTTTTAGAGTAGTGACTAGCTCGCGCACTGGAACCTCTTTAATAATAGCCATATCAGGTCCTAGGATCTTTGCCTTAGATGTAGATCCAAGTTCATTAATCATAGTCCTGAATTTCATTTGACTATCTGATAAATGCTTAGTAGGTGTTTTTTCAAACGGTTCAGCCTCGATCACTGGAGGTACAGGATCGCGTTCTCGCTCATGTCTAGATCTCTCTCTCCTTTCACGAGGTTCACGATGAACCCTTTCTACTCTTTCTATCCTTTCAGGCTTCTCGGGTTTCTCAATGTGTCGCTCAGGCCTCTCTGGCTCCGGTTCCACATGCTCTTTAATTTCGATAGATAAGCCGTACATCTCTATGAACTGCTCTCCGGGTATCTTGTTGCGAAGCCCTTTCATTATTTGCTTTTGAGTAAGCTCTTCAACTTCCATGCCGCGTGGTGCCCTGGCGACGAAGTCTACCTCAGCTACCTGAAACAACTCGCGTAGGACAAGTTCGCCTCCTCGATCACCATCTACAAAGGCGGTGATAACTCGTTCTCTAGAGAGATCAGCTATGGTCTTAGGGATATTGGTACCCTCTACAGCAATGGCATTTTTGATCCCCGATCTCAGTAAGTTGAGCACGTCTGATCGACCTTCTACAACGATTATAGCATCGCTATCCACAACGTTGGGGCCAGCAGGCAGGTGTTCTTTACCATAATGAATAATCTCCTCAACTTGAACTGATTGTCTTACACTCTCAGTAAGGTCAATGCCAGAAGTCTTAGACTGCTTGATAAGCTCGGAAAGAAGGTCTTTGGCCCTATCGATGATCTTCTGTCTTTTGGAGACCCGAACATCCTCAATGCTAAGCGTATTTATTTTCGCCTTGCATGGGCCGATACGATCTATAGTCTCCAGTGCAGAGGCCAGAATTACGGTCTCCACCTGGTCTAAACTAGATGGTATCAGAATTTCACCTTCCGATTTACCTTGTCTGGAACCGACCTCCACTTCGATGCGACCTATGCGTCCGCTCTTTTGGAGATCCCTTAAATCAAGTTCGTCGCCGAGTAGACCCTCGGTCTGACCGAATATTGCACCGACCACATCGGGCTTCTCGACAATACCGTCGGCCTGAAGCCTCGCTTTGATCATGTACTTGGTGGTGCTAGGATCGATGTTCATATTGTATACCTCTTTATATTGTCATGAAACGGTCGTCCCAGGGCCAGAATAACATTGGCACTATCACTGATTATAATTGGAACCCAGCCGCCTGCTGTATTCCTATTTGCGACTGTTGTCGGATTAAACCTCCCGTAAGTGAACGGGATGAAATGGTGAGAGTGAACATGAGATCAGTCTGAGTAAACCGTTTCGGCCCAATAGGGGGAAATGGTAATTAAATATTTTTCTATATGGTGCTTCTATCAATCATGTATTCCTACACATATCGTGGCCTATCTGGAGTACTCAACCTCCTGATGCCACTTTGATAGCCCTAATAATATCTCCATTGTTCAAAGGTTCATCTATAGGTATCGGAACATTATCTCTCAGAATAAGATACGAATCAGGTAATAGCGATAATGCTTGCAATACTTCCAATGGAGATGATGCCTCGATCTCCCATTGCTCATCGTCAATCTTGATGATGATAATTATAATCACTCCTTCACTTGCAAGATGCGATTTCCTGATATTGATGAAGTAGATGAATATTACCCCATTTACTATGGACAAACCATAGGTAATTTTTGGTCAGGCTAATTTACCTCAAAAATATACTAAATAATGTCAGAGCATAGTTATAATATTAGACTTTATAAATTAGAACATATCACGTCACTCTATCTAGATTTGCCCTTATGTGAAAACCTTTTATATGGGCGCGCATCTGCCACCATTGGGCCGAGGTAGTCTAGTCCGGTAAGGCGGTGGTCTCGAATGGACCGAGATCTCCGAGTTAACCACTGGCGGTAACGCCACGGGAGTTCGAATCTCTCCCTCGGCGCCATTTTTAACGAAATATCTACGCTCCAGACGAACTGTATTTGATTACACCTTCTCCCATCACTCTATTTTGGAATTGGTTTGCGAATTGTTCCATTTCTGCCAGAAATGATGCGCCAAATCGTACTTCCATGTATTTTTGACTCTCTTCGAATAAAGCCATATCTGCATCTCTATCCAAATGCTCCGCAATCCTTGGAAAAACAATATCCTCTTCCTCTATTATGTGGTGACGCATGTGTGATGTCATTTGATTAACGCTGTCTCTCAGGAGTTCTAAATCCCATAATTCTGATCCCGACTCTATCTCATTGATGTATATCTTGACCTGTTTATGCTCCTCTATCAGATGGTCAATCTGCTCTCTAAGAGAGCTTTCACTTGCTGGAATGGCGGGGAATAGAAAACTCTCCTCTTTTCCATGATGATATTGATCCATGAATTTATTTAGAAATTCGATTGCCTGTGGAATAATATCTTCATAATACTTCCAAGTGTCATTTTCAGAAATATCTTCTAAGACATCAAGGACTTGACGAAGTATGCCGTGATCATATGATAGTAAAGTGATGAAGACATTCATGAATATAGTTTGTTCTTCATACTTACTTATCGATTTTCAATTTGGTAATACTCATAATATAACATATGTGGTGTCATGGCTGAATATATAATACTCAATCTAAAATGAGATATCTACATCAGATAGAATCGAACTTATCAATACGGTAAATGTGCTCACACGTCATTATGGCGATTGGTATTACTCGCCAACGCCTCAGACATACTTCCTGAACGAATACCTTGTAAGTCTACAGTGACATAGATGAATCCCGTCCGATTCAGTTTTTCCACCACTTTATCATATAAATTAATCAGACGGATCATATCATTCCGTGGAACTTCTATGCGAGCTATCGTTCCATGATGTCGAACTCTAACTTCTTCAAATCCCAATTCCTTAAGTGCGGACTCGGCTTTCTCAACCGTTTTAAGCGCTTCTTCACTGACCTCCTGATTAAATGGGATCCTAGTAATTAGGCAGGGGCTAGAAGGTCTATCAGCTGAGGGAATTGATAACTTTTTAGCCAATCTCCGAACTCCCTTTTTATCCAATCCCACTTCTCGCAGAGGTGATCTAACACCCAGCTCAGCAATTGCGCGATTACCTGGTCGATCGCAATCCAAATCGTCGCGATGACTTCCCTCTATTACACATTCGATTCCTCGATCCTTTGCCATATTGATTATAGCATTGAGCATACTCTTTTTACAATAGTAACAGCGATCGATAGGATTACTTCTAAAATATGGATCATTCAATGGATTAGAATATGTTATTAGCGGCTCGATATTCATGGATCTAGCAACCATAATAGCATTATCGACGTCATCTGCAGAGTTTAATGGAGAGACATTTACAATAGCTATAATCTCTTCAAGAAGGGAATCTTTGGCTACGCGAAGGAGTAAGGCACTATCTACACCACCAGAATAAGCTATAGCCACCCTCTTCATAGAATGAAGGATTTCTTTCAACTGTTCCAGTGATTTATCACTCACATGGCATGTATGAACATAGGATATTATCATTTGTTGGGCCAAAATGTCAAAATAACAATAATCGCGTATGGCTGATTGATGAGCATTAGGGATGTCCTAGAAAGACACAGTAAGGGAGAGATTAATATCTCTGAGGCGGAAAGACTGCTCCGCATGGATTATATCCGCAGGATCGGAGAACATACATTATTCGATGCCCGCCGTGCAGAACGAAAGGGTGTTCCTGAAATCATATATGGTGAAAGTAAGGATGCAAACACAATAGCAGACATCATAGAAGGAGCCATGGCAGAGCGTGATGTATTATTAGTTTCTCGATCTTCTCTTCAACAGTTTGAAGCAGTCCGAGATAGGATCCCTGAAGCAAGATATGAAGATGAAGCCAAGATGATAATCCTCGATCGCAGAAAAGAGCATAAGGAAAAAGGAATAATTGGATTACTAGCTGGTGGAAGTTCAGATATATCAACAGCTGAAGAAGCAAGAGTGGTGGCTGAAGCTATGGGATGCCGTGTGATGACTGCATATGATGTAGGTATCGCCGCCTTTCACCGTTTTATCGAACCCCTCCACAATATGTTAGAAAGTGGCGCTGATGCATTGGTAGTGGTAGCCGGGATGGAAGGTGCATTAGCATCAGTGGTATCATCATTAGTGGATGTGCCAGTAATAGGAGTTCCTACGTCAGTAGGTTATGGCGTAGGTGAAGGTGGAAAAGTTGCTCTAGCATCTATGCTACAATCCTGTTCTCCCGGTCTTGTAACGGTCAATATAGATAATGGAGTGGGAGCTGGTATTACTGCTGCCCTCATAAGTATAAGATGCAGACGCTCTCAAATATAAAATGGTAGTATGGCAGTTACGATAGGTAGGGCAGATAATAAGATTATAGCTGATCTATTCTATGATCTAGCTCTTGCCATGGAGATCCAGGGAGAGCGCTGGAGGGCCAGTAGCTATCTCAGAGCGGCAAGGAGTATTGAAGACTTAACGGAGAATCTCCGCTCAATCAGTGAGCGGGGAGAATTACGCCTCATAGATGGGATTGGAAAAAGTATTGAAGCTAGAGTGGACGAATTCCTACGCACTGGCGAGATAGAGGCGTTAGAAGAAGTACGCAACTTACTCCCGGAGGATCTAGAGCTTCTTAGAAGAATACCTGCTCTAGGCATGAGGCGCTTAGCCGATCTCGACATCCATCTTGGCATCCGCTCAGTCGACGATCTACTCAGAGCTATACATGAAAACCGCCTTACTGATCTATTAGGGTTTGGTTCTGAAGTGGAGCGACGCACTTTAGAATATCTAACCTGGCAGCGAGAAGAAGTCGCCGAAGTTCCCTCACCGTACGCTATGCATTCGGCCCGTAAGATCATCAATTATCTCCGCTATGCACCAGGACTGGAGAGATTAGAACTCACTGGCCCACTACGTCGAAAAGTTCCAACCGTTGCAAATATCATGCTACTGTTTTCTGCACCTTCTCCTGAAGATATAATTGCACGTTTTGGCCTTTGCCCTGAAATAGTAGAATTACTAATGGTCGATAAGTGGCAGGCTCTAGGTAAGACAACATCAGGCGCTGTTTGTATGCTAAGGGCTGTTGATCCTGACATCTTCGGTCTTGAGCTTTTGAGATCCACTGGTCCTAATGAATATGTGAGAGATATAGATAGGATCATACGGGATAGTAACATACGATTCGGAGCTCGTCGCAAAGCAATAACAGAAAATGATGTATTTGAATCAGTAAATATGCCTCCAATAAGGCCTGAACTCAGAGGATTACCCAACGCGAAGGTAACTCCATCTGATCTTCGAGGTGATCTTCACGTCCGCTCAATCTCATTTAATGAAGGTATGAGAGTCTTAGAAATGGCTGCCAAGGCTAGTGAACTAGGGCATGAGTATATTTGCATATGCGACCGCCTTGGGAGCCGTAGAATGGATCCATCTACTCTGGAACAACGAAATATACTCATAGATGAAACGTCCGAGTTGTTGGGAATGACGATATTGAAGGGTGGGGAAGTGGACATATCTCCCAAGGGTGATCTAGACTTTCCTTCAGAGTCACTTGAAGATCTTGATATAGTCATTGCTTCGGTTAATACGTCCCTCACTATGGATAATAGAGAGATGACTTCTAGAGTACTAAGAGCAATGGAGAATTCCCTGATGGATGTTCTAGGACATCCTAATAGCAGAGTGATTGGACTCAGAGAGCGTATTCAAATCGACATTGCTAAAATAAGTTATGCTGCAGCTGATCTAAATATAGCACTAGAGATGAATGTATATCCTGATAGATTGGATCTTGATGCTGACTCGGTTAGATCTCTAGATTCTTCTCCACTTCTCATGCTCGGCACGGAAGCAGCATTCCCAGATGAGTTAATGTATTGGGACTGGGCCATTATCGCAGCCGAGCAATCTGGATTAGGGCCCGAACGATTTCTGAATGCATTATCAGTCGATCAGTTGAGAAGACGAGGATGGAGGGGGTGAAGTACGTCTGATGAATATTTTATCTCGAGCCAATAAAAACCGGGAAATCACTATAAGACCTATGGTAATAGACGATATGGAGCAAGTGAGAGATGTGGGCCAGATAGCATGGTCAGATCTTGCTACACAGGACATTGGGAGACGTTTCCGCTATCCCAAACGATCAGAAAGATTGATCAAAGCATATATGGCTGCAGATCCCGATGGATGTCTAGTCGCTGAAATTGACGGAAAAATAGTAGGATCGGCATTCTGTCACATCTGGGGAAATGTCGGTTGGATTGGTCCATTAGAAGTTCTCCCAATGAATCAGAATGATGGAGTAGGTAAAGCTCTTCTTGGGGCTTGCGAGCATCATCTATCGGAAAAAGGATGCGATGTCATTGGCCTTGAGACAATGTCTCATTTGCCTAAAAATCTACATTTCTATCTATCATCAAAATACTCGCCCATATCATTAATACTTGTTATGGAAAAGCAGATGATGAGTAAAGGAACACATCCTCATTTCACTGAAGAAATAGACATTTCTCATTTAGAACATACATTAGGAGATATAGCTCGACTCGGACGAAGTATATCGCCTTCATTAGATTACTCCTCAGAAGTCAAGATAACAGTGGAGCGACGAATGGGACATGTATTAGTTTCAAAGAGGGAAGGAAAAGTGGTGGGCCTTGCCATACTACACACATATCAGAGAGATGAAGAATCTCGCTATTCCTCAATTAAAGCTGTTATAGTGGATCCCGAACGATCTGATCAGGAAGAAATATTTGATTCTCTTCTAGATCGATGTGAACAGATATCATCATCTATGGGAAAGGACCACATCCTAGTACGATTATCAGCAGAATCACCGACACTCTATAATCATATGTTATCTCGCTCATATTCGTTAAAAGGAGCAAATATAAGGATGATAAAAAAGGGGAATTATGAGGAGAATGGCATATATCAGATAACTTCTTGGGCAGGATAATATTGATTTCAAAATCGAAACAGATGTGAATATCTGATAATATATCTGAAAAGGATGGTGATCGTTTGAAAGTAGCTATAGCAGGTGCTGGAATGTCAGGCGCATATTTATATCGCCTACTAGATGAAGAAGGTATACAAGCAGATGTATATGATGTGAAGCGGCGCAATCCCTGTGGCCTTCATTCATGTGCATGGGGTGCGACTCCTACTTCTGAGGTAAGGAAACTTGTGTCTAGATTTCTTGAGCCTACTGCTTATGAATTACAGCAGTTTGATAGCATAAATATCGAAGGCTTGGACATACCTGCTGATTTGTTAACAATCGACAAACCACGTCTCATTAATGATCTATTATGCGATACTGAAGTCCACACGCAACCTTTCGATCCAAATGATTATGATCGTATAGTTGATGCTACTGGAGAAGCTCGAGCTTTCTTAGGGCCTACTTCGGGACCACAATTCTTAGCTCCTTGTAGGCAGTATCGAATCAAACTAGATGAAGACCTTGGTATGTCTATCAAGATATCTTCTTTAGGCTATGAGTGGTGTTTTCCCATAGGAAATAATGAATATCATATGGGATTTGGAAATCTGAAGACAGACACCACCGAATTCCGTCCATCAACCACTGGCGTCATGGAACGCGGCAAAATATTGTGTCGTTGTAACTCTAAAGTACGTCTATCTTCACCTCATGCAACGCAACCGTTCGTGTCAGGAAATATTGTTGGAGTAGGGGAGAGCATTGGTGCAGTGGCTCCATTGGCAGCAGACGGCATCGTATATGCTATGCAAACTGCAGAAATGCTTGTGGATCATTGGGATAATCTGGAACAATATCCTACTGATATTCTGAAAAGATATGATTGGATGGGAAAGGAGAGGCAAGGCCTTAATCGCTTGTTTGCTGGAAAGATGCCTTCTATTAGAGAGCTTCGCGCATTCTTACACCATACTCGCATTGCTGGTCTAAGTCTCAGCCTGAAGCAAGCGATGTTCTTCTTCCGAAGGATACTTGATAGTCAGACCGAGGCCGAAAAATCATTGGGATGAGTAGTCTCAATGATATCCTACCAACACATCATGCAGCTACTGCTAATAGTATGAGCTGTTGAGAAAAAAGTTGATATTATACTTCAGGAAAACGATCATAATATTGGAAAAGACTCAGACTGAGTATATAGCATTATAGAGTTTATTCAAGTTATATAGGACGTCCATATATTGTATGGATTAATATAATCATACTCGTTATTAAGTATTTAATAGATATATTGCTCGAATGGTGGAATATTGTTCTGTGAGAATTGCGGAGTTAAATCCGCTCCCGGTGAGAGGTTCTGTGGTAGTTGCGGAGCCTCTTTATTTTCGGATCAGTCATATTCTGAAGGTGATGGGCCACAAGAATGGCAGCCACACGTCCAGTCGACGCGCATCCCAACATCTCATAAGACTGTCAGAGGAGCTAGTATTGTACCAGTATTTTTCCCTGGTCTTGCAGTATTATTGACGTTTTTTATACCAGGCCTTGGGCAATTATATCTAGGCAGAATTGGAAGAGGAATAGTATTAGTAATCGCATATGGCATATTTTGGATCATCTCAATATTGACCATCGTATTCGGTATAGTGCTACTGATATTTTGGATATGGGCAATATATGATGCAAATAATGCTACGAGATATTATTGCAATTATGTCCAGCGAACGGGACAGGCGCCCTGGTAATCATCTCCTGGCAAATCATTTTCTTTCTTTTTAACTACATTTAATCCTAGAAATATTTTCAGAATCTTTACTATCATAGCATGATTTCATCATGTTGGATCCAGTACATTCGGTAGGGTTGGAGTAAGGGCTAAATATACATGATATAGTGAGAAAGCAAATGTCCAATTCATACCAGGGGAACTTTGACGTCCATTTTGGCGCACTTCGCGCAGAAGGTGCTCTACAAGTCCCGAAGGGCTCAGCATGCGTTCTATGCAAAGGCTCCCGGAATCTATGTGGTAAAGATCGATGTCCCCTAATGGTTAAGTTTTATTCTCGATCAAAAACACGTAGGATGATCGATACTTTAGATTTAGCAGGCATGTCTCCTCCTGGAATTTTTGTCGGTCGATATGGATATCCAAAAGTTGAGATCGGCCCACTTGTACCACCTATTATGGGCGACACTGCAATGATGGATACTCCAGAACTTTGGGTCGGAAAGAGTATTGAAGAGATAGTAGATTTTCGATTTTCATTAGTTAGAGGAAAACATCGGATTGATGCGTTCAACTTCGAAAAGGGAGGTCGAATCGTTGATCTCACTAGAGATCTTGCATTATCTAATAATCCTCTAGAAGTGGAAGCAAAGTTCCTGAAAAAGCCCAGCGGTCGTATGATACTGGATGATGAAGTACAACCGTTTGGGCCCTCAGCCTGGCTGAGAGATCTTTCAGTTGGAAATCCAAAATACGATCAACATGTGGAGAAGGCCTATTATGATAAAGACTTAAAAGCCACACAGGCAGTGCGAGAACTATATCGTGACGGAGTCATGATATCTAAAATACAAAAGGCATTCTCAGTGGGCGCATTTGGTATAGGAAAAAATCGCAGGTTTGTGCCTACCAGATGGACTATAACGGCTGTAGATGACATTTTGGGAAAAGGACTCCTAAAAGATACTCGATATAATCCGTTATTGGATGAGTGGAGAGTATATGATTGGTATCAATTAGATAATAGGTGGAGTATATTACTCATGCCTACTTCCTGGCGCTATGAACTCATAGAGGCATGGTATCCCAACACTGCCTGGAATCCAATGGGTAGGGAAGTGGAGATACTGAGTGATCATGAGTTCTTCAAGGGACGGAAGGAATATGCTCCTATAGGCGGCTGTTATTATGCTGCACGCCTAGCTATTAATGAATTGCTTATGAAAGAAGGAAAGCAGGCCGGAGCCATAATTTTCAGAGAAGCACATCCAGGCTACATTATGCCAGTTGGAGTATGGAATGTTAGAGAAAACGTTCGGGCAGCATTGATGACTGAGCCACATAGATTTGAAACGCTTCAGCAAGCATTAGCGCACATATCCGGACGTATGGAAATACCTATGGAGACGTGGATTGCTCATAGCGGCATCTTGCGCGACTTTCTATCTCAGAGAAGGATAGATGATTATGTTTAATCTAGACATGTTCTTTTCCGGTGATGAATATCCTCCCAATGTTAGGGAAACTAAGGCTACAGTTGCCCTATCACCATCACGCCTTCCAGGCCTTGACTTCGCCCTCAATCCTTACCAAGGATGTAGTCATAGGTGTACTTACTGTTATGCACCATATATTACAAGACAACCAGTCGATGAATGGGGATGCATAATATCGGCTAAGATGAATCTACCTGTGTTGTTAGATAGGGAATTACCGCGCAATAGAGGTATGATAGGTCTAGGGACAGTAACAGATCCATATCAACCTGCTGAGAGAGTTGTTAATCTAACTCGAAGATGTTTAGAAGTCTTAGTAAAGCACCGTGCTAAAGTAAGTATACTTACTAAATCACCACTAGTTACCAGAGATATCGATCTAATTTCAAAATTGAATGATTCTGAAGTGGGAATTACAATAACAGCAATGGATAGCAATAGAGCGACTATATTTGAACCGTATTCTACACCTCCTTCTGAGAGACTTGATGCAATGAAGATATTGAGTAACGAAGGCGTGAGTGTTTATGCTCTTATTGGTCCCATCATACCTACCATAACAGATTTCCGCCTTGACGAGTTTTTAGATTCAATCCGCGATACGGGAGCCTCTATAGTCATGGTTGATAGACTCAACCTTCGTCCGGGGATGGATATTAGATTGCTTAAAAGAATGAAGGAGATGGATCCTTCCTCCTTATCAATATTAGAGAAATACATTAAAGACAGAGAATTCTACAATGATATTATTAATCGTATCCGAAATTTATGCGAAAATAGAGATCTAGAATACCGAGATGCATTCTAATACATCTCACTAACTCGCTAACGATATGATCAATACACCTATTTTAGATGATATGGTGATAAGTTTGTCCACACTCTTTCGCTGAAGGGGAAACTAGAGTAATAGTTATATAGAAGCGATAAAATATCCTGGACTCGAAAGGAGGTTCATAATGGCATATTCATTAGGACAAGGCCAACCGATCATAGTGCTCAAAGAGGGCACAGAGAGGACTAAGAACCGTGAGGCCCAGGCGAATAATATCGCCGCTGCCCGTGCCATCGCCGATGCTGTACGCTCGACGTTGGGACCAAAGGGCATGGATAAGATGCTGGTAGATACCATCGGAGATGTTGTTGTAACTAACGATGGTGTCACTATTCTGAGAGAAATCGACGTTCAGCACCCCACGGCTAAAATGATTGTTGAGGTTGCAAAGACCCAGGACTCTGAATGCGGAGATGGTACAACAACCTCTGTGGTGCTATCAGGTGAGCTTCTCAAGAAGGCTGAGCAGCTCATTGAGTCCAACGTACATCCCACCATCATCGCCAACGGATATAGGCTCGCTGCGACTGAGGCTGTAAAGATCCTCAACGAGATCGCTGTTCCAATTGAAAGCGATGAAGATCTAATAAAGATAGCTAACACTGCCATGACTGGTAAGTCGGTAGGTGGCGAGGGAAGAACTCTCTCTGAGCTGTCCGTAAAGGCTGCTAAGGCTATTGCTGAGAAGCGTAACGGGGATACCATTGTTGATGTCGATAACATCAAGGTGGAGAAGAAGACCGGTGGATCAATTTCTGATACTGAGATGATTAATGGTCTTATAATTGATAAGGAAAAAGTTCATCCCAGGATGCCTCGCGCTGTCGAAGACGCAAAGATCGCTATACTATCCTTTGCTCTTGAGATCAAGAAGACTGAAGTCGAGGCAAAAATACAGATTCGTGACCCCGCATCTATGCAGCGCTTCCTAGATGAGGAAGAAAAGTCCCTGAAGGAAATGGTCGAGAAGATCAAGGCCGCAGGTGCTAACGTTGTGTTCTGCCAGAAGGGTATGGATGATATTGTACAGCATTATCTAGCTAAGGCAGGTATCTTTGCTAGCCGCCGCCTGAAGGAATCAGACATGGAAGCAATCGCCAAGGCCACTGGTGGAAACATAGTTGGTAACTTGGATGCTATTACTGAATCCGATCTAGGCCGCGCTGATTTGGTCGAAGAGCGCCGCGTTGGAGAAGAATGGATGACATTCATCACCGGCTGCCAGAGTCCTAAGGCCATCAGCATTATTATCCGCGGTGGAACTGAACATGTCATTGATGAAGTTGAGCGCGCTCTACACGATGCTCTAAGAGTAGTTGGAGTCGCTATGGAAGATGGTAAGATTGTTGCTGGTGGAGGAGCTCCAGAAATTGAAATGGCTCTAAGGCTAGCTGACTATGCATCTGCTATAGGCGGTCGCGAGCAACTTGCCATCAGATCTTTTGCTGAGGCCTTAGAGGTTATCCCCTGGGCATTAGCTGAGAATGCTGGTCTTGACCCCATCGACGTAGTTATCGAGCTCAAGAAGGCCCACTCCGGCGAGAAAGACAGCGCCCACATGGGACTAGATCTCGATACAGGCAACCCCACCAACATGCTAGAGCAAGATGTCATCGAGCCTCTAAGAGTCAAGGTTCAGGCACTAGAGTCCGCAACTGAAGTTGCAGCTATGGTGCTTAGAATTGATGATGTCATTGCATCTCGCAAGGCGCCCCCAGCACCTCCAGGCGGTATGGACG
>JAAYTA010000068.1 GCA_012518185.1 Methanobacteriota archaeon | reverse complement strand
TTAACATTCTGCGCGCCGATGTAGAAGAGAAGGGAGGGCGACTATTACTTGAAATTGAGGGAAAGCCATCTCAGATTAGTAAAGGTATAGCCTATCTTCAATCAATAGATGTCAGGGTCAAAGAGCTTAATGAGTATGTGGTAAAGGATGATTCTCGCTGCACTAATTGTGGAATGTGCATATCCATATGCCCCGCTTCTGCTATCGAGATGGATTATGATACTTGGGAAGTAAAATTTGATCAGGCGAAATGTATAGCTTGTGGTTTATGTGTATCTTCTTGCCCTCCACGTGCCATGAGACTCAGAGTTTGATATCGAAGTTATACGACTTAATCCCTCATCATCTGTCCATGATATATTGATTAAACATTCAGCGGTTGGCGAGCTAATATTTAATCATGACATGATCTAATTTCTACATTAGTATATTAATAAATAATTTATAATATATTATAATATATTCTATGAATATTGAAATCTATCACCATCTAAACTATCATGACTTAACAGTATGAATTATAGAAGATAGAGAATTGAGTAGGGGTACTCTAATATAATGTCAATACATGGTATTTCCGATGCGTGTTCTCCATCAAGATCGTGGCACTGGTGAAATCAAGATGATGATTGAGACTCTAGACGATCTTTGGCATCTGTATAATATCATCGATGAAGAAGATCTCGTCATCTCTGCTACCTATCGTCGAGAAGAATCTAAGTCAGATAAGATAAGGGCTGAGAAAGCTGAAAGGAAGCGAATGGTGCTGGGAGTTCGTGCTGAGAAGATAGAGTTTCACGAATCAGAATCTCGTCTACGTGTTCTTGGAATGATTGAAGAAGGTCCACAAGACTTGGGATCATATCATACTCTCAACTTGGCTGAAGGAGATGTAGTAACAGTTCGTAAGGACCAATGGACGCCGATGAAACTCGAACGGGTACGTCGCTCAGTAGAGGATGCTCGCCGACCTAAATTACTGTTTGTTTCTCTTGATAATGATGAGGCCACTATTGCTGTTGCTCGTCAATTTGGTATGCAAGAGTTAGCAAATATAGGTGCATCCGGATCTGGTAAAATGTATGAACAGAAAGGCTCGGATAACTTCTATTATGAGATAATAGACAAGGTACGTCAGGCCACTGAGCCGGGCGTACCATTAGTGATCTTGGGACCTGGCTTTGCTAAAGAGACTCTAATGTCACTAGGTAAAGAAAAAGAGCCAGAATTATTCGGTAAAGCGCATGTATATCATACTGGGCAAACTGGAATGGCTGGCATACATGAATTAATGAAATCAGGCATAGGTTCTGAAACTGTACAGGATTCCCGAGCTGCACAAGAAACTAAAGCTGTAGAAGAAGTGTTGGAGCGCATTGCTAAAGATGATGCAGTAGCGTACGGTTTAGCAGATGTGGAGAATGCAGCCATGGTAGGAGCAGTCGACACACTTCTAGTATTGGATGCAGAGGTGCGCAAAGGGCGTGTCGAGGAACTAATGTCTGTGGTTGAAAACAGTCGTGGAGACGTAATGGTAATCTCGGAACGATTCGAAGCTGGTAAGAAGCTTGAGGCCATCGGCTGTATTGCCGCCCTACTGCGATATAGAATATCCTAATATCATCAATAAGATCATGTGTGACACAAATATTTAGTACATCTCGCTTAATATAGTATCGTTTGGGCCATTTCGCGTACGATCACTAACTCGCTATCTCAGTCGCTATACGTCCGCCTCGTCTCCGTCCGCATCATCGATGCATTTTTCCGGAGTCGTACTTCGACGGACGAGTTGTGATCGGGTGAGCGGCAGGAGACGGACATCATTGAAGGCTGAAATCACAGTGCGGGCTAACGACGTATTTGACAGACTAAGTACGAACAAACTTAACATTTGTGATACGACTCTAAGAGATGGAGAGCAGACTGCAGGCATAGTATTTGCTAATGTTGAGAAAATACGCATTGCAAAACTACTCGATGAAATAGGGGTGCCGCAGATAGAGGTAGGTATACCCGCAATGGGAGGGGATGAGAAGGCTTCCATCAAACGTATAGCTAATATGGGCCTCGAAGCTTCCATATTAGGATGGAATCGGGCCAGTTTAGAAGATATATCCCATAGTATTGATTGTGATGTTGACTCGATCGCCATCTCTTTATCCTCATCAGATGTTCATATAGAGCATAAGCTCATGAAAGATCGTGGATGGGTGCTAGATCGTATTGTAGAATCAGTCGAATATGCTAAGGCTCATGGATTATATATCTCAGTGAATGCTGAAGATGCCAGTAGGACCGATATTGACTTCATGTTGGAATTTGCTCGCACCGCTAGAGATGCAGGAGCGCATAGGATTCGGTATTGTGATACGCTTGGCATATTAACTCCCGCTGATACATACGATCGTATAAAACGATTGATAGATGAAGTTAATTTACCCGTAGAGATGCATACTCACAATGACTTTGGCATGGCTACTGCCAATACTATTGTTGGCGTGCAGGCAGGGGCGACATTCTTAAGCACTACTGTTATTGGGATTGGAGAACGCACAGGAAATACTCCGTTAGAAGAGGTCGCTATGGGTACCAAACATCTACTCAATATTGATATGGGAATAGATACTCATCGCCTTAGAGAAATTGCCGAATACGTAGCAAAAGCCTCAGGACGTATAATTCCAGATTGGAAACCTATCGTAGGTAGCAATTGCTTTGCCCATGAGGCCGGGATTCATGCAGACGGAGTTATGAAATGTCACTCCAATTATGAGCCATACCCGCCTGAAGAAGTGGGAATGGATCGTCAGATCATAATAGGCAAACATTCCGGTAGAGCAACCATAAGGCATGTGTTGAATAAGAATGGAATAGAGATAGATGATGATGCAGCTGCTGTTATCCTGGATATGGTAAGAGCAACATCTATTTCATTGAAGCGGAGTTTAACTGAAAACGAGCTTCAATACATATATCAGGATTATATGGAGGATATCAAAAAACATCCTCGTTAGAATAGGTGAGTGAGAATAAATGGGAACAATTTCAGAGAAAATACTGTCAGCTCATGCTGGCACAGAAGTGAAAGCCGGAGATATATGCGTAGTGCCGGTTGATTATATGATGTCGCAGGATGGTACCACTGGGCTTACTATTCAGGCATTCCGCCAGATGGAAGCTAAATCTGTGGCACATCCAGACAAATATGCTGTAGTGATAGACCACAACTCTCCATCTCCTATGGAATCAGTAAGTAACATCCATAAGGAGATGCGCACTTTCGCCTCGGATCATGGTGCTAAGCTGTATGATATGGGAGAAGGAGTATGTCATCAGCTTGTACCTGAAAGTGGAAACATAGTTCCAGGGAACATCGTAATTGGTGGTGATTCCCACACTTGCACATATGGTGCACTGAACGTGTTCTCTACAGGTGTAGGATCTACTGACTTAGCAGCAGCATTGGTCACTGGAAAGATGTGGTTCCGATGCCCTAGCACTATCAAGATAGTATATGATGGAGCACTTCAGCCTGGAGTATACTCAAAGGACGTTGTCCTCAGTATGGCTAAAACGCTTACATCTAATGGCGCCACCTACAAGGCACTTGAAATCTATGGAACAGTCATAGATGACATGTCTGTTGATGCGCGAATGACTATCTCCAACATGGTCGTGGAAGTCGGAGCAAAAGTAGGTATCATGGCTTGCGATCGCAAAGTTTCTGACTTCTTAAAGGCCCGTACTAATAGGTCATTCAAGGGTGTAGAGGCCTCCTTATCTGCAGTATATGATAAGGTCATACGCAGAGATCTGTCTGATCTCCCACCACAGATTGCTAAGCCTCATACTGTAGATAATGTTGTGGATGTGGACAAAGTCGTGGGCACAGAGGTGGATCAGGTTTACATTGGAACCTGCACTAACGGTCGTCTAGAAGATCTTCGAGAGGCTGCGCGAATATTAAAGGGAAATAACGTTGCTCCAGATGTCCGTTTAATCGTAGCTCCCGCTTCCAAAGAAGTTCTACTGGATGCTATGCGTGAAGGATATATTGACGCTCTAGTACGTGCAGGAGCAACACTCATAGCTCCATCTTGCGGACCCTGTGTAGGTACTTGCAATGGTATCCCCTCAGATGGGGAAGTAGTCCTATCGACTGCCAACCGTAACTTCAAAGGTCGCATGGGAAATACTAAGGCTGACATATATCTATCATCTCCAGCTACTGCCGCATATTCAGCAATGAAGGGGCACATCGCCGATGTCAGGGAGGTGCTGCAATGAATAAGATCAAGGGGAGCGCTTTCCTATTTGGGGATAATCTCAACACTGATTATA
>JAAYTA010000015.1 GCA_012518185.1 Methanobacteriota archaeon | reverse complement strand
GCAGTGCCCTCAGCCGTGTCAGTCATACCATTTACTTTCTTACTTCGTGGAGAGTTAGAAGCAACGCTAGTGTCATCAACTGCATTGTATTTCGCATCGGTGATATTAACTCCACTGATAACCTTCCTCTTTCTAGGCCAGGCGGTAAGTCCGCTTACTATGTTAGGATATGTTACTGGCCTTATTCTCGTACCTATGGGGATTTCGCGACCTCTCCGACATCTTAAATTGACTGAAGAGACCAAGCACATAGTTATTAACATTGGATTTGTAGCATTAATCATAGCAGTAGTAGGATCTAATCGTGAAGTATTCCTTGGAGAACCTATTGTATGGATATCTCTACTTGCAGTTTCTATGGCTCGTACCTTTGGTGTCGGCATCATATACAATGTGATAGCACGTCGCTGTGGAGTAAGCCGGGAGCGAAGGGTGCCTGAAGTACTCTTTGCTACTTACAAGAATACTGGTGCTGCTGCAGCCATATCTATGCTACTATTAGGGTCAGCAGCCGCCTTGCCGGCTGCTGTGCTTATGAGTGCAGAGATAATATGGCTAATTTTTATCACAAGATATATGGCTCCTGTGGGCACGATAAGATGATAATTCATCAGCTCAATATAGCATTTGATGATGATTGAGGAACTGAGCGCCGAGCAGGCCCGGAATGTATGCCCTGAATATGCGTTCGACTGCAAAACGACCAGTGAACTCACGCCACTGGAACAGATAATCGGGCAGGATCGAGCAGTCCGTGCACTACAGTTTGGGCTCAATATTGATAAAAAAGGATTCAACATCTTCGTATCAGGTTTACCTGGAACTGGTCGTAAGACTGCTATAATTGATTTTGTTAGGGAATTAGCTGCTGAATTGCCTACGCCATCTGATTGGTGCTATGTTAATAATTTTAAAGATTCTTCTAGGCCCAACGCTATATCTTTACCTCCTGGTAAAGGCACTCATTTCAAGAAGGCGATGGAGAACTTTGCAGGGCACGTATTAGTTGCTCTCAAAGAAGCCTTCGAGAGTGAAGACTATTCCAAACGCCGAGATGCTGTGATGCAAAATGTCAATCGGGAACGGAATGACATTCTAACCAACATTAATCGCATTGCTAAGGAGTCAGGATTCTCTATTCAACAAACGGCGGCAGGCTTTGTCCTTGTTCCATTAGTAGAGGGCAAGCCTCTCACCGATCAGGAGTTTTTAGAATTGCCTGAGTCACTTCAACAGCAGATAAATCATGCTAGAGAAGTGGTGAATGAAAAGATCGGTGATGCTTTCAGACCTTTACGTGATATTGCGAAGAAGGCTGACAAGGAAATCGCTGAACTAAATAAAGAAGTAGCAAGGTTTGCTGTATCTCCCTACCTCGATGATATTAGAGATCAGTTCAAAGATATCGATGAAGTATTAGAGTATGTTGATGAGGTAGAGAATGATATAATCGAATCTCTACCTCTGATTTTGACACCTCCGAAAGATGTTCCAATAGATCCTACAAGGAATTATAGGGTCAATCTGGTTGTAGATAATTCCTCGACAAAAGGTGCACCAGCTGAGATAGAGCTAAATCCAACATACATTCGCTTATTTGGCTACTCTGAGAGAGAATCACGCATGGGTGCACTCATCACAGATTATACTATGGTGCGTGCAGGAGTAGCGCATAAAGCCAATGGAGGTTTCTTAGTCATACCTGCTGAACAGATTTTTCGAGATCCTTTGATATGGGAAGGCCTTAAGCAAATGATCTCATCGGAAAGATTGGAGATGGAGGATCCTGTAGCTAAACTTGGATATATGGTAACAAAGACTCTGAGGCCTGAACCCATACCCTTTGACGGCAAAGTCATAATATTGGGCTCACCTCGAATATATCAGATATTGTATAATTTAGATCCCGATTTTCGAGAATTATTCAAAGTCAGAGCCGAATTTGACACTATTATGGATAGAACGAAGGAAAATCAGGAACTTTTCGCCTCATTTGTATGTGGACTATGTCATCGTGAGGGTTTATTCGATCTTGATTCCAGTGCTTTAGCAGCTCTAGTAGAACAATCATCTCGTATTGCAGGAGATCAAACCAAACTCACAACGCGATTCGCCAAAATATCTGATATAATAAGGGAGGCAAACCACTACGTCATTGAAGATGGTTTAGATCTTATTGACGGAGATCATATTCGGAGAGCTATTGAGGAAAAAGTGTATCGTTCTAATTTGATCCAGGAGAAATTAGTAGATTTGATTGAAGATGGGACAATTCTTATCGATGTAGTGGGAGAGAAAATTGGTCAAGTCAATGGACTTGCAGTATTATCAACTGGCGATTATGCGTTTGGAAGGCCCTCACGGATAACGGCCACAGTGGGTGTTGGTAGAGAAGGTATAATTGATATCGAGCGGCAAGCTCAATTATCTGGCACATCTCACACCAAAGGAGTACTGATAGTTAGTGGGCTGTTAAATGCACGTTATGCAATAGATATTCCACTCAGTCTATCAGCTGGTTTGGTGTTTGAGCAATCGTATTCAGGAGTGGATGGCGACTCGGCATCCAGTACAGAATTATATGCATTATTATCTGCACTTTCAGGAGTGCCAATTAAGCAATATGTTGCAGTGACAGGATCTGTCAATCAATGGGGTGAAGTACAAGCTATCGGAGGAGTCAATGAGAAGATAGAGGGCTACTTCGAAGTTTGCAAGATCACTGGAATGACTGGAAAGCAGGGAGTAATGATTCCGAAGAGCAATGTCCGCAACTTAATGTTAAAGGAAGAGGTCGTTGAAGCTATACGCAATGGGAAGTTCCACATATGGCCGGTAGCTACGATTGATGAAGGCATCGAGGTACTTAGCGGAGTAGAGGCTGGAGTAAGAGGAGAAGATGGACACTATCCTGAAGGAACCATCAACCATCTAGTTCAGGAGCGATTATTACACATGGCCGATGCAATTAAAGAATATCATCCATAGATGAATACTCTTCATTGTAAGACAGTTTACTGGTATAATTCCGGCTGTATACGCGGGACTAGAGCAGCTAATACTGCTTGCTCGGATAGAGATGTGCGATCCATCAACCCATTGGTAAGGTATCCAATTGCGCCCTCTCTCCGACCTACATCCTCTTCACCATATATGTCTTCAAATGCCTGTCCAACGCTATAGCCTTCTCGAACTCGACGAGCTACTTCTGATGGATATTTGAACCCCGATCCATGACCTATTGTCACATGTCCGCATTTATCGATAATGGCACAGTACTGGATATCGTATAATCCATCGGGTAGTTCAAAGACTCCCGCCTCCAATCCAACGCCAAAGTCGGCAGTGCTCAATGCGGCCTTAGCTCTCTCAACAGCTCCTTGCCTAGTTCGTTCCCCGAACGGCTGTTCAGAGATAGACGTTTCGACTTCAGTGCAGCCAACCTCTAGAGAAGAGAAAATCTTTGACATGACGCTGAGAACAGCATTCACTTTTACTGGATTATCTGATCCTACCATTACGCGTATGGGCCGAAGCATTCGTCCATCTCGATCCATATCGCCCGATAATATGCGAGTTGAACTAATGGGTACACCATCCTCTGCAAGTACGTGAGGAACGGGTACGAGTAATAGGGGAGCAAGACCTCTAGAAGCTCTTTCTTTATTGATCTTCTCTGCTTGGGGACGTGTTTCTGGGGATACTACTAGGGCTCCGATGTCCGTCCGATCGGCGGTACCTCCATAAGCATCTTCGATAACTGTTATTACCCAGTTTCCTCCGCGTTCATTGAGATATGCTTCCAGCTCAGCCTTACGCTGTTCCAATGGTAGTAGTTTTTCCCTACCTTCAGATCCAAATCGATCTGAAGTGATACCTATCACTACCTGATCACCTATTTCCATAGCCTTCTCCAACAGGGCATGGTGACCCCGATGGAGGACATTGAATGTACCTCCTACACCGACTTTCATGAATTCACAACAACCAAGGCGGCGATCAATACGATTACACTAACTGCGTAAAGAATGATCAATTGTCTCTTCCGTCTTTTCAGATTGGCTATTGAAGTGGTCCCGCAATCTGGAGAACAGTAGCGTCCCTCGCCTACAAACGCCCTATTACATTCGGCGCAATGGCGATGCTGGGGGATCTTCTCAGTCATAGCGACTCAATCGGCTGCTTAGTTAAAAAGCATTGCTTATTGAAATTCACATGAATAGACTTTAAGCCAACACGGTTCACATCTTCCGATCTAAATCTACATTCATGATTATGATACAGTGATCGGCATGGTATGATAGAGGGCCAAGATTGACTATAGATGGCATATGTTTCAAAAGGATTGCTTCTTCCTCAGGAGTTAGATCTTGATGATCAGATAGTACAAATGTTACATCATCATCGAACTGTTTATGCCTCAAATCCTCCCCATCTTCCTTCAGATACACGATCTCACTCTTAGATGCAAGATCAGAGATCACATCAGCAAATGATTGTTTAGATACATAGATGCCTGGCGAACTTCTGATCTCATCTCCTTCTACTTTTAGAAGTGCATTACGAATCAATGCACCAGTAGAACGTTCGTCGGGATTCAGGTATCTGATCTCTTCACCGCTGATTCGAACAGTTACTGGCGGATTGGGCTCTCCCTGGAGTATTAAGTATACTTCGACATCTTTTCGTATACCATGAGATAGGAAGAATGCAGAGTTAATACATCGCAATAAGATATCTAGGCGACCTGTTGATCCTGCCAAATCGTCAAGTTTGAAGTCTCCAGACGTATCAACTTTATGACCTACTATTACAAAGCGTCTCACCTGCTCACCTGGTCTTGAAATGCCATCATATCATCGGACGACATTTGTTTCATCAACTGTCGCCGTAGTTTACGGTTCCCCATAAATCCTTTCATAGCTTTCTTTGACATGTTGAATTGTTTAATCAGATCTCGAACATCTTTATTATCAACACCGGCACCTCTCGCGATGCGGTTGACGCGAGATGATTTTATGAGTTTTGGATCCTCCATCTCCTCCTCTGTCATAGAATCCATAATAATCCTAAACTTTCTCAGTTTCTCCTGAGATCCCTCTACGTCCATCTTGTCTTGCATATTGCTAATTCCAGGGATCATGTTTAGGATCTTCTGCAACGGCCCCATAGAAGTGAGCATTTCCATCTGAGAATACATTTCCTTTAGAGTGAAACGTCCAGACATCATCTTTCTGACGGTTTCTTCAGCTTCTTCCTCAGAGATTGTATCCTTTGCAGTTTCTAGTAGTGTCTGCAGGTCGCCCATTCCCAATAGCCGAGAAATAAATCTAGTTGGATCGAAAGGCTCTAGATCTGTTAAATGTTCTCCAGTACCGATGAATACTATCGATGCATTAGTCTGGGATACTGCACTTAGCGCACCACCGCCTTTGGCAGTACCATCCATTTTAGTTATGATGACTGACGTCACACCCACTGCATCGTGGAATGCTTTAGCTTGTGGTCCGGCCTGTTGACCGACTGATGCATCGAGTACAAGAACACGCTCATCAGGATTGGATACATCGGCGATGCGCTTCAATTCATCAATAAGATCAGATTCTAAAGAATGCCTTCCAGATGTATCAATAATGACTACATCCATTGTTTGGAACTCACTCATCCCATTAGCGACGATGCGCGCAGCATCCTTCTCGCCTGGCTCACCATATATTGATATGCCAACTTTTTCAGCAATTTGCTTCAACTGATCGTATGCTGCTGGACGATATACATCTGCAGCTATGACACCTACTCTCAGACCTTTCTTGTTGAAGAATCGCCCTAGTTTACCAGTTGTGGTGGTTTTTCCTTGGCCGTATAATCCCACCATCATGATGGTCTGCTTGCCGATAGGTAAAGGCCTAGGTTTACCCAGGATTCCTGTTAATTCGCTATATATAATCCTGATAACGTGTTCCTTCGGACTTGTTCCAGAAGGAGGGTCTTCAGTCAGTGCTCTTCGCTCAACGTTCTTAGTGAGTTCAAGCACGAGCTTAACATTGACATCTGATTGTAACAGGGCACGCTGTATATCTCTAGTTATCTCCTTTACCAGCGCCTCATCGATATGACTGGCCCCGGCAATTTTCTTTAATACTCCACGGAGTGACTTGCCTAGACCTTCAAGAACCATTAGAATACCCAGACCTGCGGAGAGCGTAGGACGATTATAATTCTTGTCATAGTAAGAGTGGACTATTTGACATTAGGTTCGATATCATCACGCGTAGTTATGCGTAGGGCTCATGGCGTTATTCATAAGCTTTACCCACGATCGTATGGCTTGAAGCAATGTAAGCATAATATCTTCCCATCATGCAGTCGTGCCCGATCTTCTCTACATTGTTCATCACATTCTTCACATTGAACGCTTAAGAATATTCTCGCAAATTCAGGTAGATCGGTTCTCAGAGTCGTTTGGTCAAACAATTCCTCGGATTCTGCCGTAAGGATGTATTGCATCGCTTTTTCCCTATCTTCTCTATAATCAGAAGGGCGTGAAATTATTCTAACACCTTTATTCGATGAACGATCAAAGAATGTAAAAGCTATCTTTCCAAGAGGCTGGAAGAGGAGATTTCCTTTGCCAGCGGTACATCCCGTCAACCATTGAATGGCATCAACACCGCAAGCTTCATTTTCTGAAATGCACACTATTTCTTCATCCTTAGCACGTGCTAACGGGATCCCTAGCAGTTGTAGGCCATATGTTGCAGCACGATACCCTATAGCTAGCCCTGGACAAGAATGTCCATGAAAGTTGACACAATCTTCCCAATCACTATTACTCATATAATCAATCTCACCCATGTATCCAATAACAATATAATAGAGATATTGCCGACAACCTATCGTGTTACGAATTTAAAAATCGTAACATTTTATACTAGAATGTATTATCTCCTCAGTATGGACAAGAGGATGATCACTGTAATCATCATTGCAATACTGGTGGTCTCAGGTATTGGCGCTACCGTATTCTTAGATATAGGAAGATCTGATAGCAATAATCCTTTGGCAGGAGAGATTAGAATCGATGCCAAGGGAAGAAAAGTTGCCATACCTGATAATCTGGATAATGGCATAGTAACTATCGGTGGTAACGGACCTCTCCGATTCTTATCAATATTTGATGTTAATGATAAACTAATCCAGGTAGACGAAAGTGACGTCAAAGATAAGGGTGGAAAGGCGTATTCTTACACATATCCATATGATGAATTCCCTCCCGATATGTATCATCCCTGGAATAAATTAGAGACTGAGACGGTAGAGCGAATTGGAAAGAAGAGCCCCAGTCTGATAATTGTACAGGAATCTGTCTATAATAACTATAAGGACAATTGTGACATTCTCGCTAAAAGCTATACTCTCATTGTATTACACGAGCAAAGCGATGTCAATCTATGGAAAGATGATTTTATTCTCTCTGATTGGTATGTAAGTAATATCAGACTTATCGGAGATATGATAGGTAAGCCCGAGCGCGCTGAAGAACACATCTCTGATGTTAATGGCATCATTGCTGATATCCGTGGCCTCATTAGCAATTCAGATATCAAGACATACGTTGCTGGACTCACTAATAAAGGTAGTAACGAATTGATTACGACCTTCCCCTCCTATCTGCCACTTATGTTAGTGGATGGTGAAAATGCATATAAGGGAACTGAGTCGGGAAGAGCAGATCTGGAGGTTGAAAAAATTACTAGTGATATTATGCCTAATACAGGCATGATAGTCATCGATCCATCATCTTCTGATAAATTGACTACTGTTAACTCTCAGAAAGTCATGGAATACATATATGGACTTAGCGAGAATGAAAGGCCACCGATCTACATTACATTGCCCATGATATCCTATAGGGCCAATTACGATTGTGTATTAGCTGGATCGTACTATATGGCACACCTTCTCTATGGAACAGTATCTCTCGAAGAAGTAGAGGAGAAGATAGTAGATGTTTTCCAAGCGTACTATGGAGATGCTGGAATTAATGTCTATGAGGATATGAAAGAATTTTTCCGCAATGAGACCAGTAAGAATGGTCAGGAAATGCCACTACTCGGAGAAGTGAAGATTGAACTTAATGGTGGTAAATATCGTTTCATCACCGCCTGATAAGTCAGGCAAACTCTTTCTCTTTATTACTGATATGATGTGATTGATTTGACTAATATATCTTCGGCCAGCAAGGGACATATTAAGATCACTGAGACGAAGGAAGAATATCTCAAATATAGATGGAAAAAAATATTGTTTTTGATATCCTCTTTAATATTCCTTCTAATAATCAGCATCTATACAATACGTCTTGGAGCAACTGGTCTCAGTTATGGCGATATAATCTCATACCTACTCTTCCCAGATAACTCTTGGAATAGTACAGTAGTATGGTCGCTGCGTATGCCTCGTATTATAGGTGCCATAGTTGCTGGAAGTGCTCTAGGGTTGGCAGGAGTGGTGATGCAAAGCATATTGCGCAATCCTCTTGCCTCTCCCTTCACACTTGGCATATCCAATGCCGCTGCATTTGGAGCTTCACTAGGCATATTATATCTTAATGGCGGATTGATGATAGGTTCATTAGAAGCATATGCTCAGATAAATAATCCCATTATTGTAACTCTATCTGCATTTTTATTCGCCATCATTGCCACGATGTTCATAGTAGCAATGATGAAATATACTGATAGTAGGCCAGAAACGATCGTACTCGCTGGATTAGCAATATCTTCCATATTTGGCGCTTGCCTGGCTTTCATGCAGTATATAGCTGATGATATTTCCATTTCAGCGATAGTTTATTGGCAATTTGGAAGCCTAGCAAAAGTCACATGGAATAATCTTACTATTGTCTTCATCCTACTCATAGTCGCTTCATTATATTTCTTTTTCAAAAGATGGGACTATAATGCTATGGAGGCTGGAGAGGATGTGGCACGCGGATTGGGAGTCAACATACCCAAAACCAGAATGGTAGGTCTGATTATCTCGGCTCTGTTGACCGCTACTGTAGTGTCTATACTTGGCATTATAGGATTCATAGGTCTGGTAGGTCCTCATATCGTCAAGCGTCTAATTGGCAATGATAATAGGTACACTCTTCCGGGATCCATGATTATGGGTGCGATCGTACTTCTTCTAGCTTACCTGGTCGGTTCATATGCATTTGAATTGGTCATACCAGTTGGGATAATCACATCAGCAATTGGCGGACCACTATTCCTACTAATTCTTCTAAGGGGGCACAAAAAATGATGCTAAGTGTTGAGGATCTAAGATTCTCTTATGGAGATCATTTAGTTTTAGATGGAGTCTCGTTTAAAGTGAATGAAGGAGAAGTCATTTCCATATTGGGTTCGAATGGCGCAGGTAAGACTACATTACTGAAAAGTATGTGTAATATTCATCGTCCGCAGGAAGGAAAAATAGTAGTGGATGGTAAGGACATACTATCCCTTAGTAGAAATGATCTAGCTAAGAATGTAGGTTTCGTACCTCAGACTGCTCCTGCCTCTCGCATGACGGTCTTCGACTCTGTCCTTATAGGCCGTAGACCTCATATCGAGCTTAATGCTGGGGAGTATGATATCAACATAGTTGCGGAAGTGATTGACTCTTTGGGCCTCTCACATCTATCCCTACGTTATCTAGATGAGATAAGTGGGGGAGAACTTCAG
The DNA here is from genome assembly GCA_012518185.1 of Methanobacteriota archaeon. Taxonomy (GTDB): domain Archaea; phylum Thermoplasmatota; class Thermoplasmata; order Methanomassiliicoccales; family Methanomassiliicoccaceae; genus DTU008. The sequence goes on along the minus strand of JAAYTA010000015.1, from coordinate 7,014 downwards.
AAAGTGCATATCGCTAGAGCAATTGTACAAGAGCCTAAGGTATTCATCCTTGATGAGCCCACCAGTAGTCTAGACATATCCAATCAACACATGACTATGCATATGATTGAGGATGCTGTTCGGTCAAGGAATATGTGTACCGTCATGACTATGCATGATATCAATTTGGCTATACATTATTCCGACCGCTTCCTATTCTTGGCAAATGGAAAAGCAATAGCCTATGGAGGTGTTGACGTGATCGATGAGGCTCTAATCAAAGAAGTCTATGGAATTGATTCAGAAATAATTGATCATAGAGGAATACCTCTAGTTGTACCAATGAATTCAAAAAAATATAATCATCGATCTAATCACCACCATCCTCATGATATTCATGACCATCTCGATCAAGGGATGCCTACTTGATAAGGATAGATATGCTGATGAATTAGATTAGAATGAGCTACGCTGATGTACTATTATAGTAGCCCCTTTAATTCACTTTTCTAAGCCATTATAGGTATGACTTCAGTCTGGAACATGACGTTAAGCAGATCTCTTAGCTTTGCTATCCCTTCACTCCCTTCTCTGCCTAAATTTATTCGCAACACGCGCCTTCCACGGTCTTTTAATACGATAATATCGCCGAGAGCTTCTGCGCTAGTTAGAGTTCCAAAGGAGTAATCAGTATCAGGTATGGGAATATCTTCGTTCATGTATTCTACCAATTGCAGAAATAATCCCGTCCCTAGCCCTCCCTTGTATAATTGGCCTGTGGAATGGAGAAATCTTGGACCTTGGTCCAATATGGTAGCCAACCCTGTTGCCGATAAGATATCTCTTTGTAATAGCCTCAGCCCATCTCTAATATCATTATCATAACTAAGGTATGCCTGGATTGATATGTAATCATCTGGCTGGGCCTCTCTTATCCATTCTTCCGCAGCCTCTTTCAATTCATCCGGCTCATCTAGATAAAAAGTATTGATATCATGAGATCTACGCTCTCTTGACTTTACATTTGAGACTAGATCCCATGCTAACTCCTTAGTGGCCTGAACGTCCGGTTGATCAAATGGATCTATCTCCATGATGATAGCTGCTGATGCGATAGCTAGTTCCCATTCGAACATAGCTTTTCCTAGACTGATGGGATCATCCATAATCATATGAATGGTCGGATGATCTGCTGCTAACTCATCCAAACGTTCAGCAACATTCCATTGCTCTCCCTCAAGTGAAAGTCCGACGAATACTCTATCCTGTCCATACTCTTCTGACTCTATCCAAGGCTCTCTAACTACTGGCACCATTCCTCTCCCATCCTTTCCAGTACTCTCAGCAATCAACTGCTCAGCCCATAGTGAAAAGGATCGTAGAGAATCTGACATTATGAGCGTGGCCTTATCTCTCCCCGCAATCGTAAATTCGCCGAGAGCTGCCCCGAGAATAAGACCTCCTTGCTGCTCTGTTTTTTTAGCCACATCCCAATCATTGAATGCTCTTGTGAGAAGAAGTCTAATATCTATACCTAGAAGTGCAGCTGGTACTAATCCGAAGGCCGATAATGCCGAGTATCGGCCCCCTACATCTATATTAGCTTCAAAGATTTTACGAAAATTTCTCTGATTGGCGAGCTTAGCAAGAGGAGTATTGGGATCAGTTATAGCGATGAAGTGTCGGCCTGGATCTGTGACAGATTGTTGCACTTCATCCCAGAAGTATCTAAACATCGATAAGGTCTCAATAGTTTCTCCTGATTTGCTGGAAGTTATGAACAATGTGTTGCTAATGTCGATGGTATCTGTCACATTTCGAATGGTATCGGGATGCGTACTATCTAAGACTATCAAATCCAGATATCCCTCGGCAGAACCTAATGTCTGTTTGAAAACACATGATGCCATACTGGATCCGCCCATTCCAAGTAAAACTGCTTTTGTAAATCCTTCATTACACATCTGATCAGAAAATTCAAGAATATCATCGAGCTGAGAAGACATGCTCTTGCCTAATGAGAGCCAGCCAAGCATATCAGTCACTTCTCCCTTCCTCGTATTCCATAAGGAAAGATCCTTCTGTCTCAACCTATCCAACATATTGATCTCATCCCATTGATTCAACCTGTCATTAATTCTATTTTCATAGAGACCTAATTTCATATCCATAATCTTCTCATCCCGCCCATCCGTTCCAACGATTTTCGGTGAAGAAGATGTATAAATAGTATATTCAACCGAATGGGTAAATAAGTATGAAATAAGGAATGTTCTGGATAAGCTGGACGATATCATAGCGTCCATCTGAACTACTCTGATATCGCGAGCAATTGATGTTTTATATATCAGTAATCAGACACCTAGAGCTACCCATTCCTCTGTCAAATTCCATTCTAAAATCGCTCATTGAACCTCATATAGCACAATTAATTAGCAATTATGAAGGGAAAATTAGATTTACAGTGACTCCCCAGGTGTATTGGGGCGAAGGAACATGAAGACGGCTGTTGAAATGAGGCATATGTGGCCCAAGAGGCCCAATTTAAATCTAAGAGGGATCGACGCCTTCATTCTAGATATGGATGGAGTGGTCACCAATACTGCTCGTGCACATGCAGAAGCGTGGAAGCGAGCTTTCGATGAACTACTTCAAGAACGGTCCCAATCAGATGGGGAGAAGTTCATACCCTTCGATGAACGTTTTGATTATCTAAGATTTGTCGATGGAAAACCTCGCTATGAGGGTGCAGCTTCATTTCTTGCATCACGTGGCATATCTCTACCACTTGGCCAGCCTGGCGATGGTCCAGATATCCAAACTATCCACGGCATTGGGAATAGGAAGAATAAGTATTTCGTTGAGCATCTGGAGCGGCATGGTGCAGAGCCTTACCCTACTACTGTAAAATTCATACAGGATATGAAGTCTAGAGGTTATCGCTTTGCATTATTCACAGCTAGTAAAAATGCAGATAAAGTGCTTGAGAGTTCTGGCTTAAGAGCTCTATTTGAGACTGTAGTAGATGGTAATGATGCACTAGAACTTGGCTTAAAGGGGAAGCCAGCTCCTGATGTATTGTTAGAAGCTGGACGGCGATTAAAAGCACCAGTCGATCGAGTGGTAGTGATAGAAGACGCTCTATCGGGAGTGGAAGCGGCTAGAGCAGGTGGCTTCGCAACCGTAATAGGCATCGACCGTGCAGATCATGGCAGTGAGCTTAAAAGACATGGTGCAGACATAGTTGTCCGTGACTTATCAGAGTTAGTAGTGGAAGGTGAACGCAAAGTAGAAGTCTGGCTCCCTTCAGCAATGGATAATATAAGTAGGATATTTCGCTCACTTACGGGAGGTACGCCAGCTATTTTTCTAGATTATGATGGCACTCTCACACCCATCGTAGATAAACCTACTATGGCTACATTGTCTGATAGGACACGGAATATTTTGAAAGAACTAAGTCGTCAGTGTTCAGTGTCTATTGTCAGCGGAAGAGATCTCGACGATGTAAGAAGAATGGTAGGGATAGAGGGTTTAACCTATGTAGGGAGTCATGGATTTGAAGTTCTAGGTCCGAATGATTCTTTTCATAGACAAGAGAGAGGCGAACCATTTCTACCATCTCTATCCAGTGCTGAAAGTGATTTGAGAGCTGCCGCTAAGAAAGTATCTGGTGCTTGGATAGAAAGAAAAAAGTTCGCCGTAACAATGCATTATCGAGATGTGTTAGACGAAGAGATACCGCGATTAGAAATGCTATTTGATGAAGTTGCATCAACTCATCCCGATCTAAGAAAAGCGGGCGGTAAAAAAGTTTTTGAGTTACTACCAAACATTGACTGGAATAAGGGCACAATGATTGAGTCTCTCTTAGAAATGATGGATACTAAGGTAGCTAAAACAAGGCCTCTTTTCATAGGAGACGATGTAACTGATGAGGATGCTTTTCATGTGTTGGCTGATAGTGGTGTGACAATAGTTGTCAGCGATCATCCCCGTGAATCTGCCGCCAGATACTCATTAAAAAATGTCGACGAGGTAGCATCGTTCCTTGAGCGCCTGACCGAACTGTTTGAGATGAGATCTGCTCGTGAAGATTGGATATTGAGATATGAAGAATATGATCCGGATGATGAACTTCTTCGTGAGGCACTATGCACAGTATGTAATGGTTATTTTGCCAATAGGGGAACAGCCCCTGAATCTGTAGAAGGAGATAATCATTATCCGGGAAATTATATCGCTGGACTCTACAATAGACTTGAAAGTGTAGTTGAAGGGAAAATCATCGTTAATGAGAGCATTGTGAACCTTCCCAACCCACTTTATCTCAATTTCAGAACGGAAGGATGCGAATGGTTCAATATTGATGAAGTGGGCATAGATAAGTACAGTCAAGAGCTCGATATGCGAAATGGAGTTCTGAGCAGAAATGTAAGATTCACTGATGATAAAGGGCGGCGAACACACCTACGTCAGAAACGTCTTGTCAACATGGAGCATCCGCATATTATAGCGCTAGTAACAACGATAATGCCTGAAAATTGGTCGGGAGATATCGAAATATTATCTATGATAGATGGGAGGGTGGAGAATTCTCTAGTTGCACGCTATCAACAGCTAAACAACAAACATCTAACATCCGTTGAAAGTGGCATATCTGGGGAAGATATAATGTGGCTGCATGCGGAGACTAGTCAGTCTCGAATACGTATTGCCGAGGCTGCAAGGACGCATGTCATGGCTGATGGCAATATCTTAGAAGTTGATCGTGAAAATATCCGAGGCGGCGACTACGTAGCCCAGACGTTTAAAGTACCTATGAGAGAAGGATTGCCCATACGCGTTGAGAAGATATGTACTGTTTATACATCCAAGGATAGAGCAATTTCTGAACCATTGCTAGAGGCAGTGAAAAACGTAGGACGCGTTCCTGATTATAATTATCTCCTAGGAGAGCATAAAGACATCTGGGATGCCTTATGGGCTCGATGTCAGATCAGCGTGGAAACCGATCAGCGCATGATAGCGAAAATCTTAAACTTACACATTTTCCATTTGTTGCAGACGGCTTCTACGAATACTATAGATCTAGATACTGGCGTACCGCCTAGAGGTCTGCATGGAGAAGCGTATAGAGGCCTCATCATGTGGGATGAACTATTCATATTCCCTTTCCTAAATCTACGCATCCCAGATGTCACTCGATCTCTTCTCCTATACCGCTTCCGCCGTCTACCTGAAGCACGCTGGGCGGCACATCAGGGGGGATATAAGGGAGCAATGTTCCCCTGGCAGAGTGGTAGTAATGGAAGGGAGGAGGCGCAGAAACTCCACTTAAACCCAGTATCTGGAGAATGGATACCAGACCATTCGGATCTTGAGCGCCACATTGGTCTAGCTATTGCTTACAATGTATGGAACTATTATCAAGTCTCAGGCGACATAGACTTTATGGCCATATATGGCGCAGAAATGTTAGTTGAAATTGCTCGTTTCTGGGCTAGCAAGGTTAAATACAATCCTTCTATGGATCGTTATGAGATTTTAGGTGTAATGGGTCCTGATGAATTTCATGAACGCTATCCTGATTCAGAGACTCCCGGCATTAACAATAATGCTTACACAAATGTCATGGCAGCCTGGACTCTTGCACGCACAGTAGATGCTATGAGGCTATTACCTCTAGCCCATCATAGGGATGTATGGACTGATTTACGATTGAGTAATGAAGAATTGATGCTATGGGATAGGATCAGCCGCCGAATGTACATACCATTCCACGGTGATGGTATAATCAGTCAATTTGATGGATTTGATGATTTAAAGGAACTTGATTGGGCAGCATATCGAGAGAAATATGGTGATATCCATAGATTGGATCGTATCTTAAAGGCCGAAGGAGACAGTCCTGATCGATATAAGGTGTCGAAGCAGGCAGATGCACTAATGTTATTCTATCTCTTTTCAGCTGAGGAATTAGGAGAAATATTCGAGCGATCAGGATACCAATTAAACGATGACACAATCATAAAAACTGTGGATTACTATATGAGACGCACTTCTCATGGGTCAACGCTCAGTCGTGTAGTTCATGCTTGGGTCATGTCTAGAATCAATAGAGAAACCTCATGGGATCTCTTCCGTGAAGCGCTTAGAAGCGATATCTCAGATACGCAAGGTGGTACAACTCATGAGGGAATTCACCTAGGAGCTATGGCTGGAACGGTAGACATAGTTCAAAGATGCTACTCGGGCTTAGAGACTAGAGGAGGCATTATAAGATTTGATCCTAGGCTACCTAATGAATTGAAACGATTGCGTTTCGATATTGATTATCGCCATCACTGGATCAATGTAGACATCGATCATGAACGATTACGACTCACTGCTCAACCGCAGGATGTCCCTCCCATTTATGTTGGCTATCGTGATGAGATACGTGAATTCAGACCGGGTACCACGTTAGAGTTTGTTCTGCAACAATAAGCGCAATTGTGAGCGGCAATCATTATTAACATCGCCTTCAAAGCCAAACTCTAACCCTAATATTAGATGGGCCAGCGGAGGATGCAGGTATGAAGATGGTGTTCACTGAACTACTAGGATCTCACGACCGACTCAAGGAGGCGTTTCCAGATGATGAACTAATATTGTTCGATGGACCTCTTGATAAGGAAGAGTTAATCGATGAGGCTCAGGAGGCTGAACTACTATCTGTATTCATCCGTACGCCAGTAGATGAGGAAGTAATCGACTCTCTGCCAAAATTAAGTATGATCAATACTAGGAGTGTAGGATTTGATCATATTGATGCCAAGCACGCAGCAGAAAGAGGAATTACTGTAACGCATGTTCCTGAATATGGGCCACATGTAGTTGCAGAGCATGCATTTTGTCTACTCTTGGCATGCGCTCGGAATCTAATCAGTGCCGATCGATCAGTGAAAGATGAAAAGAAATTCGATTTCCATCCATTTATGGGAGTTGAACTTCGAAATAAAACTCTTGGAGTTCTTGGCACTGGTAAGATTG
>JAAYTA010000067.1 GCA_012518185.1 Methanobacteriota archaeon | reverse complement strand
GACGTCGCCCATCAGTCTTTGCTACTGCTAGCGGTATTAGTATTGACGATTTGGAACTCATAGTAAAGGAAAGCAGAGTTATAGGATCCTTACCAGAGCCACTGCGCATTGCTCATTTGATATCAAGCGCTATGGTCCGTGGCGAATCTCATGGGCGTGCTTGACATCGTTTATCTATCCCTATACTCTCATATTGTTTTCTAATTACTAATGTAATGATATATTCAGACCGTCGTATATCTCACAATGTAACTCAGAATTTGTCAAAATTTCTATATAAATAACACCTATAGTTGTCGATTAGGGCAGAATTAAGTTATTAGTGATTGATTCAAATCAGTGTTACTGGTTTTTCTATCGATCCTAATAGTTAATTTCAATGAGTATTTGAAGGCCTAACGATGGATATATATTCATAGTTCGAGATTCGTAATGTATCGGCTACATGTTTATTGATACAATATAGGAGAATTCTAGTAAGTGAAAGGTGCTAGAATGAGCCAGACATATTCAGAGCATACCGAACTCTTTTAATACCAAAGGGTATTAGCAGATTGTCTGAATGGCTCTGAAAAATCCCTTAATCATTAAATAAGGTAATCATAATACGGAGCCGCTCCCAGTAAAGAAGGTGAAATATTTGGCTAGAGGTCTCAACACGGCTAGGAAGCTAAAAGGTGACCGTCAGAAATTCCGATGGTCTGATAGTACATACAAGCGGAGGGTAATGCGCTTGCGCGAAAGGTCTGATCCTTTAGAGGGTTCAGCTCAGGCTCGCGGGATCGTCCTTGAAAAGGTCGGCATAGAAGCTAAACAACCTAACTCCGCTATTAGAAAATGTGTCAAAGTTCAACTTATAAAAAACGGTCGTCAGATCACCGCATTTGCAGTAGGTGATGGCGCTATAAATTTCATTGACGAACACGATGAAGTCCTTGTTGAGGGAATCGGTGGTCGTCTAGGTCGTTCATATGGAGATATTCCAGGCGTCCGTTTCAAAGTAATCCAAGTCAACAATGTTTCTCTAGACATGCTTGTAAGTGGGCGTGTGGAGAAGCCGGTTAGGTGAATATAATGGATGGAGAGAACCAAGTTCTGAGCAACGGTGTTCTGCTCTTCGGCAAGTACGAGATGACCGGCATCGGCATCAGAGACGGTGGCCTAGCCAAGTACATAGACCTCACCCCTGTCTCCGTGCCCCACACCGGCGGCAAACATGCCAACCGTGCCTTCGCCAAGTCGAAGATGAGCATCGTAGAGAGACTCGTCAACAGTATGATGCGCACTGAGATCTATACTGGAAAGAAAACCAAAACTGTAAGGGTAGTCCGCAATGCTTTCGATATTGTTGCGGAAAAAACTGATAAGAATCCAGTACAGGTCCTAGTTGAAGCGCTGGAAAACGCCGCTCCTCGTGAGGAGATTACTCGCCTTCAGTTTGGTGGTATCTCAGTACCGAGAGCCGTAGATATATCTCCGGCTCGTCGGCTTGATATTGCCCTTCGCAATATCGCACGCGGTACTATCAACGCCTCAATAAAAAACAGGAAATCGGCTGAAGAATGTCTTGCCGATGAGTTAATCCTTGCCTCTAAGGGCGATATGAATTCGTTCTCAGTAAATAGGAAAGAGGAGTTAGAGCGCGTGGCTCAATCGGCCCGCTAAACCCTTTTTATATGTTCATAGGTGATTTTTATGGGACGCAAGAGAGATAACATTGCGAAGGCTGCCGCGCTCTCCAAGAGCCCGGAGTTCATTCGCAATATTGGTACCGCGGCACATATTGACCACGGTAAGACCACTTTGAGCGATAATCTTATCGCTGGAGCTGGTATGATGTCCAGTGATCTCGCAGGAAAGCAACTAATGCTTGACTTCGATGAGCAAGAACAGGCTCGTGGGATCACAATCAATGCCGCTAACGCATCAATGGTTCATGCTTATAACGGTCAAGAATATCTAGTAAATCTTATCGATACGCCTGGTCACGTAGACTTTGGTGGAGACGTTACTAGAGCTATGAGAGCTCTAGACGGCGTGATAATTCTAGTATGTGCTGTAGAGGGAATAATGCCTCAAACTGAGACTGTCATTAGACAGGCTCTGAAAGAACGTGTTCGTCCAGTACTGTTTATCAATAAAGTAGATAGACTGATCAACGAGCTAAAGGTCTCTAGAGAGGAGATGCAGAAACGATTCGTAACCATCATCACTGAGGTAAACAAGCGTATTGCATCACAACTTCCAGAACCACTAAACAAGGAATGGCAAGTCCGCCCTGAGGATGGGTCCGTCGCATTCGGCTCTGCATACAATAATTGGGCAGTCAACGTGCCCAGCATGAAACAGACTGGCATTGCATTCAAGGATGTGTATGAGTTCTGCAGCGATGATGATCAGAGAACTCTCGCTAAGAAATCACCTATCCATGAAGTCCTTCTTGGGATGGTTATTGAACATGTGCCAAATCCTGTAGTGGCTCAGAAGCGCCGTATCCCTACCATTTGGAAAGGTCAAAATGACAGTGAGATAGGCAAAGCTATGCTGTCTTGTGATGCATCTGGCCCAGTCTCTATGATGATTACTAAGATCATCGTCGATCCACATGCAGGCGAAGTAGCTATTGGAAGGCTGTTCTCTGGAACTGTGACTAGAGGTATGGAATTATGGGTTGCAGGTATGCCCGGTGTGCAGCGTACTCAGACAGTATCTCTGTCTGTTGGTGCAGATCGCATTCCCGTTGACCGCATGGAAGCTGGAAACATTGCCGCTGTCGCAGGACTAAAGGATGCAATCGCAGGATCTACTGTATCATCGGATCCGGATATGGAGCCCTTTGAGAAGATCACTCATTATACTGAGCCTGTAGTTACTGTTGCTATAGAGGCAAAACACATGAAGGATCTGCCCAAGCTAGTAGAGGTCCTTCGCTCTGTTGCTAAATCTGATCCATCTATCCATGTAGAGATCAACAATGAGACAGGAGAGCACCTCCTATCTGGAATGGGTGAATTACACTTAGAAATCACCATATATCGTCTCGTAAATGAGCATAAAATCGAGATCAAATCCTCTCCACCTATTGTGGTGTACCGAGAGAACATAAAGGATAGAGGTGGTCCATTCGAAGGAAGGTCTCCGAATAAGCACAATAGATTCTTTGTCGAGGTAGAATCCTTACCAGAGAATATTATTGAAGCTATGAAAATCGGAGACGTTGAGGTCGATGGAAAGATCAAAGACGTAAGGGAACTATCTGAAAAACTCCAAGAACTTGGTATGAGCAGAGAAGATTCTCGTAATGTAGTTGGCTTTGCCGGCCATAACGTCTTCATAGATGGCACTAAAGGTATTCAATATCTGAATGAAGTCATCGAATTATGTAAACAGGCTTTCGACGAGGCTATGACCTTAGGGCCGCTAGCTCAGGAAAAGGTAAGCGGCGTAATAGTCCGCCTTGTTGACGCTAGGCTCCATGAGGACTCTATCCATCGTGGACCAGCACAAGTAATTCCAGCATTCCGCTCAGCCGTATATGGTGCTATGGCTACTGCTG
>JAAYTA010000066.1 GCA_012518185.1 Methanobacteriota archaeon | reverse complement strand
TTAATGTGCACATCTGGCGATGATACGATATCAAGATGCCCTAACATACGAGGATCTACAAATGCTAATGATCCGCAGCGGAATAAGAATAAGGCACGAGTGAAACGTTCCTCTCTGGACTTATTCAACGATATGGGTCTACCAGTCATGCCAAAATGCCAAATTAGCCACCCTCCCTTACTAAGCTGGAGATATAGCCATTTTCCGTAGCGGAGTACTGATGTAAATTCACTTCCCTCTACGGCCTCTTTCAGTATCTTCTGTTCAACCTCTCTGACTATGATGTCGTTTCTAATCTCCATTTTTATGATAGTCTGCCACAATGAGGTCTTCTCAATATATTGCCGAAACATTTCCACTTCTGGCAATTCGGGCATATCGATGATATGCGAGTAGAAGATATCAATCATTCCTTCGGCGGAGGTATGATCCAATATGATGTAGTGGGAGTGCTAAGAACCGCTTACTCTGACAATGTGCCCACTTCTTCCTCTCTTCATTTGAAGTAAATAATGCCTTTAATTCTTTCAACTCTTTCTTAGGGGAAAATAGCGTATAGATAGGAACTCCGATAGATAGCAGAATGATTCCTATTATCCACGTACTCGGTTGTATTAGAGATATGAGGAGTAAAGATAATATCGCTCCCAATATTGGAATGAAGCGGCGACCTCGGAGAGATACGCTCTGTTCTGGATTTCGACGTATAAGGCCCATGGCTGATAGGCACGTTGCCAAATATGCCAGACCAAGAAGAAGGACAGATGAACTAATCAATGCCGTAATGCCGCCCAGGATGGAGGCGATGAATGCTGTGATCCCCAATATGATGATACTTATATAAGGTGTTCCGAAACGTGGATGAGGCTCGGCTACCTTACGTGGAAGATTTCCATCAAGAGCCATTGCGTAAGCTAATCTCGAGGTTCCAATTGTACCTGACTCATCTGCGCCAAGAATGGAGAGTAATGCACCTATCCCAATAAATAGAGTTATTATTGGAGCAATTTCTCCAAGAGGGGAGAACATGGTTGTTGCAGCATCCATAATGGGAGAGAATGACTCCATTAAGCCTACTCTATCGACCGTTGCCATGACTGCCAAATTAGTCAAAAGATAGAATGATGATACTATCGCCATACCAATAGCTATAGCTCGAGGAATGCTGCGCTCCGGTCGCTCAGCCATATCTGCAGGAAGAGTACTCAATTCAAATCCTGCGAAGGCCCAGAATATAAGTACCAAGGCCTGTCCGGCTTCAGATGCTCCACCTACTATGAATGGTTGAAAATTAGAGATAGCTACAGTAGGTTGTAAACTAGCATATGTGATACCACCTATAATTATCAATATTAGCGGACTTAGTTTGATAATAGTCAAGATATCATTAGCGCGTCCTGCTGCCTTTACTCCGATGATGTTAGTTGATACAATTATGCCTATGAATAATGCCTTTAGTCCAATTTGTTCAAGTGAATTGATACTAGGGACCAATGCAGAGAAATATTGGACAAAAGCTACAGGAAATACTGCTAATGAGAACCATTCTGCTAATAATAAGCTCCAGCCAATCATAAATCCTGCAAATGGTCCAGCAACTGTTCCAGTGTAAGCGTAGGGGCCACCTACCTTAGGCAATATAGTGACACAATAAGAGAATGATAATGCAATAACCAAGGCTATGATTCCAGATGCAACCCATAGCAGCAGAGAAACTGGTCCAATCAATCGAGACCCTATTGCAGTAGCAATGTAGATATCAGCTCCAATTATTGATCCAACAACTAAATTTGTAAGATCGAATGTAGTAAGCTTCTTTCGATTGTTGCTCATGCTACATGAAATAACTCATCTGAAACTATTTGATCTCTAAGGTCCTTTTTCGAGATGTCATTAAACAACGTCCGGCATATCAATAATAATGATCTCTGCACCTTCTTTTGATTGTATAATTGCCGACCCAGACATGCGGACTTGATCATTCTTCTTGACCTCATGTCCATTTAGTTCAGCAGAACCATTGGTCAGATAAATGAATAATAGGCGGTCATTATCATTATAAATTCCAATCTCCTCATTATCTCCAATATTACAGGCATATATGGTGGCATCAGCAAACATATCTAATCCACCCAGCCCTTCCCCCGATGCCAATACTTGGAGGCAACTTTGACGCTCTTTAGCAGGAAAAGTATCATAAGCATACGAGGGCAATAATCCACGTATATTTGGACAAATCCATATTTCATAAATATGTGCGGGGGAGCATCCATGATTGAACCCAGAATGGATCACTCCAGTACCAGCACTTATTCTATGGACTTGATCCCGACTCATTATACATTTATTACCAACACTATCCTCATACATCATCTCTCCATCCAGTAAGATTGTAATAATTTCCATCTCAGTATGGCGATGATCGGAGTACCCCTTACCAGGCTGCACAATATCATCATTAAACACTCTTAAATTGCCAAAAGAGAGGTTGCTATGATCTTGATAATCGCCGAACGAAAATAACCTATTAGTCTTGAGCCATCCAAAATCTCTAGAATGACGCTTTTCACTAGGGATGATAGTAATCTTTTGTTCCTTAAACATAGTATTATAATGAGAGTGGTTGACACAAAAAGATGAGGCTACGAGCGAGGGTAAGTTATTTTTCTAATGGCGTCTCATGTGTTATACATGCTAAGGCGCAGCACATGCAAGATATGTGGTTCCATCATGCCACGTCGTTATCCAAAATCATATATGATCTGGTTATTGGCAGGCATATCGATATCTCTGTTGCTACTAACGCCTACATTAATAGGATTATCTGAGATAAGAGGAGGATTATTGATATTTATCGGAATACTAGGGATAGCAGTAGCACTACTATTTTTCTTACGTGCTGG
>JAAYTA010000065.1 GCA_012518185.1 Methanobacteriota archaeon | reverse complement strand
GTCTTGCGACCAACCATAGGTAGAGCATCCAGTTCCTCTACCGTTCTAGGGACTTTTCCACCATATTCCTCCACTAATATTCTCGATATATCTACAATGGCCCTTGCCTTACCCTTATGGAAATTTACCGCTCTGATAAGCTCTTCCACGTCTTCGACAGGGGCGGAGGATAACTTCTCAGGAGTATCATATCGCTCGAATAAACGACTCGATGCAGCGTGTGTGGATTCATCCCTAGTACGCTGCGATAATACTGTCGATATTAGTATCTTGAACGGATCGGACGGCCATGTAATTGTCATTCCTCTAGCACTGCCTGGCATAGCACGATCATTCGACCGTAAGGCCAGCCTCATCATTATTTCTCTAACAGGTTTCTCCATTCAACCACCTTTTGGCCTCTCCAATCGTGTATAGCGATCCAATTACCAATATCACATCATCCTCAGATGCTAATGATATAGCTCTTTCAATCGCTCGTGGGACATCACTTACTGCCTCACTTGGACAATATTTAGACATAGTTTCATTAACTCGCTGAGCAGGAAACGCTCTTGAAGTATTCGGAGCAGTAGCGATAGTATATCGAGTAATGCTACGTAAAGCAAAAGCAATCGCATCGAGATCTTTATCATCTAATACTCCAAGCACAACTATGACCTTGCGATCAAGTAATCTCTCTAGCTCAGCTACTACTGTTCTGACGCCTTCAGCAGTATGGCTGACGTCAAATATGATCCTAGGACATTGTGAAACCACTTCAAGTCTACCTGGCCATTGTACTGAGGTCAATCCCTGAGCAAATGATTCTTCAGGGATGTAGATCCCACGGTGCATTAATTCCATCAAAGCAGAGCAGGCAAGGGCGCAATTCTGTCCTTGATAACTGCCAGCTAGAGGTAGATGTATGATATTATCTATCGATTCGACATATACTTCAATACCGTCTAGCGTGGATGATAGGACTTTGAAATCTCCATCACCAACTACCGCGAATGGAGATGATAACTCCGATGCGCGTTTTTTCAATACATCTAGTACTTCTATCGATTGATTAGATGTAACAACCGGAATACCGGGCTTAATTATTCCGGCCTTCTCTGAAGTTATCGATGAGAGTGTAGGGCCCAAGAAGGACGTGTGCTCTGCTGAGATGTTAGTGATAGTTACACATTCGGGATTTATAACATTAGTAGAGTCTAACCTCCCTCCCATGCCTACTTCCACGACTGCAATATCAATATCCATATCAGCGAAGTGAGTGAATGCCATGGCAGTAGTCAGCTCGAAGAAAGTTGGCTGTTTGCCGCGCGAACTCATATCGTCAGCAATTGTCTTGAGTTCCTCTGCTAGATGGAGCATCTTTTCCTTAGATATGCAGTTGCCGCATACCCTTATGCGTTCTCGAAAATCTACCAGATGTGGTGAAGTGTATAATCCAGTCCGATATCCAGCCTCACGAATCACTGATTCTGACATTGCACTAACTGATCCCTTCCCATTTGTTCCAGCAACGTGAAGAGATCGGAATTTATGATGTGGATTTCCTAGTCGTGACAATATTTCGATAGTGTTATCTAGCCCAAATTTTACACCTTTAGCAGTCTGCCCAAAGAGCCAGTTTAAAGTCGAGTCGTAGTCCACATTATCCCATAGAACCTTGCCTAATTAGACTATCGTTTCATTACTAAGAGATAGTTCCTTAAAATATTCTCTGATAGTGAGCGATCTGTCGCGAGATCTCTCTCTGAGAACTTTCATGATTCCTGAACCATACTGTGCTGCTTTTTTCTCCCGCGATGCAATCGAGCCAAGATCCATTAGTTCAGCAGCATGTCGTAGTGGAACCTTACGAACGCCACCAATAATCATATCTTCCACAGGGATGGAATTAGCAACATCTATCATTCGATGATCTAGAAAGGGATGAATTATCTCCTTACCATGATGATTTGCAATGCGGTGATCTAATGGCATAACTTGCTCAATCACTTTTGCTAGATCAGATTTCAATGATCTTTTTAACTCAATCAAAGACATGGATAAATACTTATGAAAACCAGCGAATAATTCATCTGCGCCTTGACCAGTTATAATGACTTTTTCTCTAGAGACTGAAGCGACCACCTGAAGAGGTAGTTCAAATGATACTGTGACTGGATTTTCCGCAGACATTAACTTCAGTAACGTCATACAATGTGACTCGAGTTCATCACCATCTATTACTATAGGTTTCCAAGGGAGTTCTAGTTTAGTGGCAGCCTTCTCAGCAGCGAGTAAATCAGGAGCACCTTCAATGCCGACCGTATATAGCACTGGTGATGAGTGACGTTTTGAGATAGTAGCTAATAAACTACTATCAACTCCGCCTGAGAACAATATGCCTGTATCTGTTGGTAAATCAGCCAATACTGAGTCTAATGCATTGATGATGGCTTTACCATACTCCATCAGTGTGGATTAAGGCCTCCCCTATATAACAAATATACTAATCAACTTTTTATCTCTCAAGTGAGTTCTGACATCACTATGGACAAAGTCACCAGGATCGGAGTGTCGCTAGATCCAGAACTGCTCGATGATTTCGATCGACT
>JAAYTA010000064.1 GCA_012518185.1 Methanobacteriota archaeon | reverse complement strand
TACAGTGGAAATAGCTATCCTACACGAACCATTGAGACTGTCCGTATGCTTTTTGAGAAGATGAGTGAATTTGCCGATGTTCTCCCAATCGCCATGAGCAGTTATGATGCTCGACACATCCCCATGATGAAATCATTAATAGGAGATCCAGATGCGATAGTTAACGTCCTTCCATTCCGATTCATGGCTGGCCCAATGGGGGGTGACGCTGTTTCTGCCATGGAGCTCTTGCGTGAGATCGATGTACCGCATCTGTCTCCATTCTTTCTTACCAAGACATCCAGAGATGAGTGGCTCTCTAATAAATCTGGAACGAATCCCATGGAGTTCATGCTTAACATATTCTTGCCTGAACTCGATGGCGCGTTATGTACGATTCCAATAGGATTTAACGATGAAACGTATCAGATAGATGCATATGGAATTTCAGTAACTGAGATAGTCCCATTAGAGGATCGAGTAAATAGAATCGTTGGTAAGGTCCGAAATTACATAAACCTTAGAAATAAACTAAACAGTGATAAGAAAGTAGCCATATTATCGTATAATTACCCTCCTGGTGAAGGCAATCTCTTCGGTGGCTCATTCCTTGATAGTCTAAGCTCGTTATCATCCATACTGAATATGCTATCTTCTGAAGGATATGTCACTAAGGAAATGTCCTCGGATGAGATATTGGATTATTTTTTGAGGAATGGAATATTAAATGATGGCCAATGGATGCCTCCATCTGATGAGATGCTGACACATGATAATTACCAGACGCATCTAGATAATGTATCTAGAGTCTGGGGAAGGCCTCCCGGAGATATAATGGTGAAAAATGGAAAATATATGATACCTGGAATAATAAATGGAAATGTATTCATTGGATTACAGCCAGCTAGGACATCTGATTCAAGAAATAATTCTTCCAGCTATCACGATTCAGAACTCCCTCCTCATCATCAGTATATGGCAATGTATGATTGGATAAGGAATGTTTTCAAAGCTGATGCCATTATACATTTGGGGACACATGGCACATTAGAATTTCTTCCAGGAAAAGAGTCAGCACTATCTTCTGATTGCTATCCAGATCTATTAATTGATGATTCGGTTCACATCTATATCTACTATGCTGGGAATCCTTCAGAAGCAATGATCGCAAAAAGAAGGGCACATGCTTGCTTATTAAGTTACATGCCGCCACCTTTCATGAAGAGTGACATATATGGCGATCTATTAGATCTGGAAGAGGCGATAGCAGAATATAGAGAGAGTATTAACATCGATTCCGGAAGAGGACAATCGCTGTTAAAAATAATAGAATCTAAGGCTTTAAGTATGCGTCTTCCAACAGATATTACGGAATTAGAGGACGAATTACTATCCATTCGAGAATCGCTAATCCCTAGAGGTCTTCATACATTTGGGAAAGCATTCGAGAGGGAAGAGGCTGAGCACTATGCAATCCAATCTATGCAATTTCCTCACGAAAATATAGTTCCTTTGGAGAAATTGATCGATCCTATAATTCATGATATTGAGGAAATATATCATAATTACTATCGGGAGTCCTATATTAGCGAACACTTACAGAACGATGATATTGCCAATACACTGGATTTTATGAAAAATCTCGTAATAAGATCATCTAATACTGATGAATTAGACAATCTTAAGAGAGCATTAGAAGGTAAGTTCATTGATGTAAAACCAGGTGGAGATATACTAAAGGATCCTGAAATTCTCCCCACAGGATACAACATTGTCCAGTTCAATCCAGATAGAATTCCAACATTAGCCGCATTTGAAAGAGGCAGGCAGGCCGCAGAAGACGCTATAAGGCAATATAGGAAGAACACGGGTGAATATCCTCATGGCGCAGCACTGATTCTTTGGGGCCTGGAGACTTCTCGTACTAGAGG
>JAAYTA010000063.1 GCA_012518185.1 Methanobacteriota archaeon | reverse complement strand
TTTGAATCTCCACCCGATGCCATTAAATCCCCGATAATATACTAGATCACTTCGTTTAAATATATTTCTAAATTCGAAATATTCTAAATCTGATACAAAATTAGGGAGAGATTTTGAGATATTCTTGCTACAGGACCAATTGATTTATCAACTAATTCTTAATTGTGGGATATGATACTGTGCTATCGGGACTGATGAGTTTTCTGGAGGGAATATCGAACGACCCAGTCCTATACAGTATTATATTTTTCATATACGCCATTGCGGCCACTATCATATTGCCAATTCCTGTGGAAGCGGGCCTCTTCCTCAGCAATGCTACTCCTCCTATAGTTATGGCATTAGTGCTGGGACTCGGTAAAGCGACAGGATCTATTCTGGTCTTCTTATTGGGAGATAAATTAGAAAGCCCCTTAGATCGCATAACTTCTAAATGGGGCTTCGTTAAATGGCTAACAGATATAATGCACTGGTTTGTATCTAAAACGCATTATGTCGGCATGTATCTCATACTCAGCACGCCCCTGATGATGGATACAGTTCCAATTTACATTTTTGCAGTATTCAATAAGGAAGGAGCTATGAGTTTAAGGGGCTTTGCAATTACTAATTTCTTGGCCGGAATCACGCGTGCGTTTATCGTATATTGGGTAGCATATCAATTTGGAATAGTACTTGTTGAGTCGGTACCAACTCCGTAGAGCAGAAAGATTTATGATAGGGTTTCAAAATCTTATGTTATGGTTCCAAAGAGAAGGATCAACGAAATCCTTGAAAATTACGATCCTGAAGACCTTACTATAGCAACTCTTTGCTCTCATTCATCACTGCAGATATTCAATGGAGCCAAGAAGGAAGGATTCAAGACGCTCGGCATCCACGTGGATCAGAATGTGAGATTCTACGATGCGTTTCCCCTGGCTAAGCCTGATGAATTCATACATTTTAATTCATATGATGATTTTATAGACTGTGCTGAAGACCTTAGAGAGCGTAATGTCATAATCATACCTCATGGATCTTTTGTGGAGTATATGGGTACAGATCGATTTGAAAAGATGAATGTCCCAACTTTCGGGAACAGGGCTGTTTTAAGATGGGAAGAAGATCGTGACACCCAACGAGATTGGCTGGAATCTGCCGGCATACAGATGCCCAGACGCATACCCGATGCAAAAGATATTACTGAACCTGTTCTAGTCAAGTATAATGGTGCCAAGGGGGGAAGAGGATTCTTCATAGCTAAGGATTATATGGAATTCAAGATGGGAATAGATCTTAGCCAAGAATCTTACACAATACAGGAATACATTCTTGGAACGCGTTATTATCTGCATTATTTCTATTCTCCTCTGAGGACACAAGGATATCGAGTGGGTGAAGGCTCATTAGAATTGATGTCTATGGATCGCAGAGATGAATCCAACATTGATGAACTGTATAAGCTGGGAGCTACAGAGGAGCTTAAGAAACACGGTATGTTCCCTTCCTTAGTAGTTACAGGCAATATTCCAGTTGTACTCCGCGAATCGCTACTAAATAAAGTTCTAGAAATGGGAGAAAATGTCATTTTGAAGAGTTATGAACTATTTGGAGGACTCATAGGTCCGTTCTGCCTAGAGAGTATAGTCACAGATAAATTAGACTTTAAGGTATTCGAAATATCTTGCCGCATAGTGGCGGGAACAAATCCATTTATCAGCGGATCACCATATTATGATCTAGTTGAACCAGGTATGAGCACTGGCCAACGCATTGCTAGAGAGATTAAGGATGCAGTAAAAATGAATAAATTGGATCGAGTTCTATCATGATGCTACATCTGATCCTCGCTGATGCCGAATTAGAGTCCATTCCTAAGTCGAGAGATATCGATAGCGAAATCCCGATTTTAGACGCATATATGCATAAAAGTCTGCTGAACACCCTCTCTGATAGAGAGCGCCGAGGTAGGCCTGATATCGTACATCAATCGCTGTTATTATGTCAGAGCTCGCGCTTAAATCGGACGGATAGACTTCGCACTTATGTACATACGAGAGATGACATAATACTGCAAATCGATACCTCGGTAAAAATACCGCCAAATCAGATAGAATTTCTAAAGCTTATGGGGCACTTGTTTGATGGTAATGATGTCAAGGGCTATACAGTACTAAGGAGTCCACTTTGTACTCTACTAGATTCTCTCAATATCCCAGCAGTTGTGATGAGTCCAGCTGGAGAATGTGTTGAACTACCCATAGTAATGGATAGTTATGATAATCTTGCTATAATAGTAGGAGCATTTCCTTGCGGAGATTACCGTAGCCCAGTATATGATATCGCTGATGCTAATATATCCCTTGGCCCGGAACTTTTTACAGTCCCCACAGTCATTTCAGAATTATTGTGCGCAGCATTAAGATAACGATGTACTCCTTTGCAATAATAATTCTGAGGTATGAATTAAGTTAGTAGGCATGCATTATGCAGCCTCTTAGTCAAATAAGGAACCCGTGGTGGTGAAACTTACCAACCACGGCTCTGTAGGCGCTCCTCTGGAGCTATAGAGGTCGCATCTATACCTCTCATGGCTGCACCTAGACCTTTTGATATTTCAGCAATGGCCCTTGGATCATCATAATGAGAAACGGCTTCTACGATGGCCTTTGCTCTTGGCTCAGGATCATCTGATTTAAAAATACCTGAACCGACGAATACGCCATCAGATCCTAGTTGCATCATTAAAGCGGCATCAGCTGGTGTAGCGATGCCCCCAGCGGCATAATTTATAACAGGGATCCTTTGCATTTTAGCTACCTCTTCAACTAAGTAGAAAGGCGCCTCAATTTCACGAGCAACTGCCATTAATTCTATCCTGTCCTTTCCCTTTAATTCTCGGACTTTAGCCATAATCGTTCTCTGATGACGAACTGCTTCTATTACATCACCTGTACCTGCTTCTCCCTTAGTACGGATCATAGCTGCTCCCTCGTCTATGCGACGTAGAGCTTCGCCTAGATCTCTTGCACCACATACAAATGGCACAGCAAAATCTTTCTTATCTACATGGAAGAATGGGTCAGCAGGGGTGAGGACTTCAGATTCATCTATCATATCTACGTTTAATGATTGCAGTATTTGCGCCTCAACAATGTGGCCAATGCGTACTTTTGCCATCACTGGTATATTCACTGCATCTATTATCTCCTCAATCATGGCAGGATCAGACATACGGGCAACCCCGCCCTCTTTACGGATATCTGCAGGAACTCTCTCTAGTGCCATAACGGCGATAGCTCCTGCCTCCTCCGCTATAATCGCTTGTTCTGAGTTAGTGACGTCCATGACGACACCGCCCTTTTGCATCTTGGCGAACCCTCTCTCTATGAGGTCATTCCCATAGCGGAGCTTAGTCATATCCAGTTCTAATGGCATTTCGTCTCACCAGACTAGTTAACTCAGTATGGTATTTTAGGCTTTTCCAAATTACCCTCTCTCTTAGATACTATCCGCCGATTAATATATCATTGATAATTTCTCTAATTCATACCTGATGCGATTCGTAGTTTTAATTGAAAATTCTCCTTGTCTGAACATGTATAATGAACATGGCCTTTCCCTATACATTGAAGCTAATGGATCTAGAATAATCTTCGATCTAGGGCAGACATCCAATTTCTCACACAATGCTAAACATCTCAATGTAGACATATCAGCCATTGATTTAGCCATCATATCTCATGGACACTACGATCACGGTGGAGGCCTCCCATGTTTCATGGAGCTAAATCGTAATGCTCCTGTATATCTGAGACATGGCGCGGATGGCCTATATTATGTTAATAGACATAATTTAGAATATATAGGACTCAATCAAGAGATATTATCATCAAATAATCATCGATTAATATGGCTAGAAAGAAATGAAGAAATCGCTCCTGGAATTCACTTGATAACTTGCATCCCCCAATGTGAGCCTCAGCCACTTGGCAACTCCGGACTCAGCATGAGAAAGAATGATGAGATTATACAAGATGACTTCACACATGAACTTTTCTGTATAATCGAGGAGGAAGATGGCATCACATTGATCACGGGGTGTGGGCACTCGGGCATATCTAATATGATGATTGCAGCCAAGGATCAGTTTCCAAGTCATGAATTGAAAGCAGTAATAGGTGGCCTCCACCTCACAGATGGGGATGGGATCAATAATCCAGTGATAGATGAGGAGGCCATAGGTTCCCTCTTCAAGAAACTGAGCGAGTGGGGGAATGCTAGATTAATTACAGGTCACTGCACTGGTGATAAAACAATTAACTTACTTTCGGAAAAATTAGGGAAGCGCCTAATTCGAATGAGTACAGGAATGGATATAATGCTATGATAATCGCAATTTTATGGCAGACTTATAGCAATTAGAGCCCTATGAGGGAATGAAGGCACAAAGATTTTATTACATACCCTAGTCATGCCAGGGCTGATGGCCGCCAAGCGTTTGAGCAATGTACCCGAATCAGGGACCGTAAAGATCGCCAATATAGTTAGTAAGTTGAAGCAGGACGGCATCACTGACATAATCTCATTTTCCATGGGAGAGCCGGATTTCTCTACCCCAGGAAATATAGTAGATGCCTGCAAGGCCTCCTTAGATCGCCACTTCACTCATTATACTCCATCTGCAGGAATACCAGAGTTACGTAAAGCAGTGGCCGATCAAGCCCAAGCTGTCAATGGTATCCCCTGCTCTCCGTCGAATGTACTGATAACTCCCGCTAAGCAGGCCATATTTATGGGCATATGCTCACTGGTGGATGATGGAGATGAAGTAATATTGCCAGATCCCTCATGGGGCACCTATGAAGCATGCGTTAGATTAGCGGGCGGTGTGCCTCGATATGTATCTACTCATACAGGTACAGAATTCCGCATGACGCCTGAAGCAGTTGCTGAAGCTATTGGGCCAAAAACCAGTATGATATTACTTAATACTCCTTGCAATCCAACAGGAGCAGTAATGACTAAAGATGAAGTTAAGGGCGTAGCGGATCTAGCCGAGGATCATGATCTTCTCGTGATGAGTGATGAAGTATATGAGAAAATAATATTTGAAGGGGAACATACATCTATTGCCTCACTGGACGGTATGTTTGACCGCACTGTTACAATTAATGGAGTCTCTAAATCATATGCTATGACTGGATGGAGGCTAGGTTGGGCCATTGCTCCTAACTCAATAATAAAGCATCTTAACACTCTACAGACTCATTCTCTGACATGTTGCGTTTCCTTTGTACAAGAAGCAGGCGTAGAGGCGATAAATGGTCCCCAGGACTCTGTAAATGAAATGGTCAGGGAATTTCGCGCTAGGCGAGATCTTGTTATGAAATGCTTAGACGAAATACCTACACTCAATTGTTCCACTCCACAGGGAGCATTCTATCTATTTCCCACCTTTGATCATGAAATGTCATCAGAAGACATGGCAGCATATTTGTTAGAGGAGGCACAGGTCGCTGTTACTCCTGGATCAGTATTTGGGCCCGCGGGAGAGGGCCGATTAAGAATATCATATGCATGCTCTCGCCAAGATATAATTGAGGGAATGGGGCGGATAAAAGGAGCACTATCTAAATTACAATCTTCAGTGAAGTAATATCTGAAAGCAGTTATTCGTTCAACGATCTTTTGGAGGTAACATATCAGGTATGCCTTCTACGATAGGATAAGTGGAATTACATTTAGGACATCTGATCAAACCCTCCTTTATGTCTTCTCCATCTGTAAGTACTTCATCTAAAACTAATGGACTGTATCGGCAAACTGGGCAGGCTAGTATGTCGAGAAGTTGTCGCTTCATATTTCATGAATTCTTCTGAGTATATATGTGTCTTTCATGAGTTGGTCCTTTTTCAGATTAAAAAATGGAAATCATTATCATTAATCTGTGAATTTTCCTACCCTTACTTGAGGTACCCCTGTGACTATTATTGATCTCAGATGCGATAGCTTAACATTACCTACTGAAGAGATGTTAAATTCAATGAGGCAGGTAGGAGTAAATAGCGACATACTAGGAAATAATCAGCTAACTCATGAAATCCAGGAGCTAGCAGCACAGATTTTTGGAGCTGAGGATGCATTATTCTTAACCAGTAGTTCTCAAAGTAACATAGTGGCTCTGTTGACGCACTGCTCTACTGGAGATAAGTTTATAGTAGGGTCAAAGGCACACATCTACCGTCATGGAACAATCAATATGGCTCTGACTGCTCAATTGATCCCAGAACTCATAAAAGATGATAGCGGAATATTCAATAATGATAATATATATAATGTGATTAATAATAAAAGTGCAAGTTCCTCGATACCAAAACTATTACTTTTGGAAAACACGCATGATTATACTGGTGGGACATGCTGGACTCCAGATCAGGTGGCCAAAGTTGCAAAAATTGCTCATGAATCTGAGATGAAAGTACATATTGATGGCACGAGAATATTCAATGCCTCAGTGGCATTAGGCACTCCTGTATCCAGTTATATGCACCATGTTGATTCTATTCAGTTCAGTCTACATCATGGATTAAGCTGCCCTATGGGATCCATCCTTGTCGGTACTCACGACTTCATTAATTCTGCTCGCAAAGTCCAAGAAATGATTGGTGGAAATATACAAAAATCTGACTTATTCGCTGCTCCTGGAATAATCGCACTTAAGAGCATGATACATCGTTTAGCTGATGATCATACAAATGCTCATCGACTGGCTGATAATCTGGAAATCCTAGATGAGATCGTCATTGACTATGATTCCATACAAACAAATATGGTTATAGCTGACATATCTGCGACTGGGATGTCTTCTAAGGAATTTATAATTCGTGCCAGAGATAGAGGCCTATTAATCTCATGCTTTGGAGAGACTACTGTTCGCTTTGTTACTCATCGAAACATTACGGCTGAAAATATCGATCAAGCAGCTATGATTATCGAATCATTAATACCCTCTTGCCCATCAGGAGTGTGCTCGATCTAGGAATTAGAAAATATTCGAAGGGGTTTACATATGCATTTTTATGCATTTATTCCTCTTCATCACTATCGTATCCATCTTCTCCTTCGCCGATAATTATGCACTCACATTCTTCATCACATTCATCTGGCTCAAGGAAATCGAGGAGGAAGGCACTCATCTCTTCAAGTATAATTCTGACCTTCCTAGTCTCTCCTTCTGAGAGAAGATCAATCGCGACTTCAAGATCTTCCTGCATCGCTGTGAGATCCTCATCTAAATCATCTAGCATAGCATAGATGTGGTCTATCTTGCTCACCATAGAAAGAGATATATCTCA
The DNA here is from genome assembly GCA_012518185.1 of Methanobacteriota archaeon. Classification (GTDB taxonomy): domain Archaea; phylum Thermoplasmatota; class Thermoplasmata; order Methanomassiliicoccales; family Methanomassiliicoccaceae; genus DTU008. Next base: position 60,420 of record JAAYTA010000063.1, on the reverse strand, counting down.
TCATTGATTAAAAAAGTAGCCGTCGAACTCCCTTATTGTGCCAAAGCTCTTATCAGTCTTCACTATCACCTGATACGTTATCGGGGCATTTCATAGACTCCACTTCAGAGACTAGCTGCCCTTCGACCATCAAGGAGAAATGAGATGGCATATCTGGATAAACATATAGAAACTATGTCTCGAGAAGACTTAGAAAAGACTCAGTATAGACTTTTAAAAACTCAAGTCACCAGACTCTATTCCTCATCTCCATTTTATCGTGCCCGTATGAGGGAGGCAAACATCTCTCCAGAAGATATACGATGCATTCAGGACATAACAAAACTTCCCTTTATACACAAGCAAGATTTACGAGATAATTACCCGGAAGGAATGCTTTCTGTTCCTCGTAGAGATCTGGTAAGATTCCATGCCTCTTCGGGGACAACTGGCAAGCCAACTATAGTATGCTATACTAAAAATGATATAGATACTTGGACAACATCCCTTGCAAGGGGCTTGATTTCTGCTGGCTTAGGGCCTGACGACGTGATTCAAGTTTCTAATACTTATGGACTCTTCTCTGGAGGCCTTGGTTTTCATTATGCAGGCGAACGGATTGGAGCAGCTGTAGTACCTGCCTCAACCGGAAATACAGAAAGGCAGATCGAATTGATACAAGATCTTGAAGTTACTGCTATGGCTGCTACACCATCTTACATGCTGCATCTGGGAGAAGTGGCAGAGAAGATGGGCGTGAGCATCAAAAACGATACAAAACTTAAGATTGGTCTTCTAGGAGGCGAACCATGGTCGGTCAAAATGAGAGATCGGATATGTGAATGGCTCGGTGTGAAAGGGATTAATTGCTACGGTAGTTCAGAAATGTATGGGCCAATGTTCACAGAATGTTCTGAGCAGGATGGAATACACATATGGGGAGACATAGCATATGCTGAGATATTGGATCAAAAAACTGGAGAACAAGTCGCTCCAGGAGAAAGAGGAGAATTAGTACTTACTATGCTCCAGAAAGAAGCACTCCCAATGATACGATATCGTGTTGGAGATATTACTGAAATGGATACGGAGCCATGTGCTTGTGGAAGAACTCATCCTCGGCTAAAACGCATATTTGGTAGAGTTGACGACATGCTCATAGTCCGTGGGATAAATGTATTCCCTTCTCAGGTAGAACATACTCTCATGAGTATACCTGAAGTTGGGGATCATTTTGAGATAATCGTAGATAGGAAGGGTGCGCTAGATACGATGTTGATCAGAGTGGAACTAAAGAAGGAAGCGTTCACAGATAATATAGTACAACTTATGGAATTAAGGGAGAAGATAGCGTATCGTCTCCGCGGAGCCCTTAACATAGGGGCAGCCGTAGAATTGGTAGAACCAGACACTCTCCAGCGATTTGAAGGGAAAGCTAGGAGGGTAATAGATAGGAGGGACATCTGATGTATGAGAAATATAAGATCAAACAACTATCAATATTCTCCGAGAATCGCCCCGGACGACTGGCTGCAATGGCTAGAGCCATGATGGATGAAGGCATCAATATCTACGCATTCACCATCGCTGAAGGTGCTGGTTATGGAGTCATAAGGGCTTTAGTAGATCAGCCAGAGAGAGCCTTTCAAAAATTATCCTCTATGGGCGTTACAGTTCGCTACACAGATGTTTTAGCAGTGGAGATGAAGGATCACCCGGGCGGATTATATGATGCTGTAAGCGCATTGGCGGAAGAAGGGATCAACATCGAATATTCTTATGCCTACTCTGGAAAGAGATGTGCTGTACTATTCATGAGAGTTGAGGATTCGGATGTGGCAGCGGAAAAACTACTCGCGAAAGATGTAAAACTGCTAGAATTATCTCAATTCACATGAAATATGGTTGCGACGCGTGCTAACTTGTGTCTTGCTAACACGGCACATTTAAAATAGGGGCAATCTATTGCCTCGCCAGAGTGAGCCTCAGGAAGCCTATGTATGTTGGGAATAGATGATCCCCAGATCTTATTAGCATATGTACTGCTAGTTGGTTCAGCAGCGGCATGCGTGATATATGGCTGGATTAATCGAAATGAGGTGGACTGAATGGCAGGACTTATGGGTAGTCCTCTATTTTGGGTACTTACATCAGCTTATATGTGTCTGGTGATTTATTTAGGATATCTAGGATATAAACGCACTAGGGCATCTGAAGACTTCATGCTAGCTGGTCGAAAGATCCATCCCTGGGTAATTGGAATATCTTATGGTGCTACCTTTATCAGCACTTCAGCCATCGTTGGATTTGGAGGAACTGCTGCTGTTTATGGCACTGGATTAATATGGCTAGCCTTTCTAAATATAGCAGTTGGAGTACTCCTAGCCTTCATTATCTTTGGGAAACCAACGCGCGCGTTGGGGCAGAAGCTCCGCGCAGCTACCTTTCCTGATCTATTAGGTAAGCGATTTGACTCACCCTTCATGCAATACTCAACTGCTATATTGATCCTACTCCTGATGCCACTATATGCTGCTGCAGTAATGATCGGCGGATCTCGCTTCATGGAGGCTGCACTTAATATTGATTATTCAGTGGCCCTAGCAGTGTTTGCAATATTCACCGCAGCCTATGTGATATTCGGCGGTCTCAAGGCTGTGATGTATACAGATGCTATGCAGGGTTTAATCATTATACTAGGCATGGCAGCTCTATTAATTCTAACACTCTCACTTTTGGGCGGCCCTGTACAGGCATTCAACGATCTCGCTGCACTACCATCTGAGATGCCTCCTGATATGCTAGAAGGTGTGGTCAATAAAGGATTCACCGGGTGGATGTCTATGCCAGAAGTAGGCTCTGAATTCTGGCTAGTCCTGGTGACCACAATCATCATGGGAGTCGGTCTGGGAGTTCTAGCTCAACCTCAGCTAATAGTTAGGTTCATGACGGCTGATGATACTAAATCACTCAATCGTGCTATACCGATGGGCGGCATATTCATACTAGTTGCTACTGGAGCAGCGTACACTATAGGTCCATTAACAAACTTATACTTCTGGAATGAAAATGGCACCACTGCCCTAGCTGCTATGCCTAATAATAATTCTGATCTTATCATGCCCACATTCATTCATGATGCAATGCCAGAATTATTTGTAGTGGTGTTTATGTTAGTCCTCTTATCAGCTGCTATGAGCACTTTGAGTGCTATTTTGCATACTATGGGTACTACAGCTGGTTTTGATCTGTGGAGACATGTAAAGAAGTGGTATTCTGGCTCTCAAAAATTAAGTCCGCCATCTCTGAAAGCCAATCGCATTGGGACATTACTTATGCTGATTCTAAGTTTCAGTTTTGCTCTAATTATGGATGAGAGTATTATAATGAGAGCCACTGCTATGTTCATGGGTCTTTGTGCTGCAGCATTTATGCCTGCGTTTACACATGCATTATTCAGCAAACGGCTATCTAGCAGGGCTGCTAAGGCATCTGTTGTCATAGGAGCTATTACTTGGTTCGCCTGGACAGCCTTCGTCCATATAAAAGAATCAAGTGTTTTAGGAATAAGTCAACTATTATTCGGAAGGCCTGCGTTATTAGGCATGCCTTGGCAGGTACTGGATCCCATGGTAATTGCATTGCCTCTATCGGCACTAACACTGCTTATTATGTGGTTTGCAGAAAGAGATACTAAAATAATGGAAGTTAAAGATGCTGATATATTGTGAATACTAATAACGCATCTGGAAAGAATAGTTCAGCCGTTAGTGATTATATATGATACGCTAACATGAATATTCAACACCTATGTTAGGATTGAGTACATCAACGACTCTACAATGGTCATTATCGCATGGGGAAAAGATAAAATGGACGGCGTTTCCAACTCAGTACCATGTCTAATAGATACTTAGTGATTATCAAGCTCCGTGAAGAATCATATAGCGGTTCATCAGAAGAGGCGGCCTTCATGATAGTCGACCAAATGATCCCATCCCTGGATATGATGAAACGTATGGAGAATGATGGTAAAGTCACTGGCGGATTTTTTGTTGGACAAACTAGTGGGATGTTTATTTTCAGTGTTGAGGATGAAATGGAGTTAGATAAGATCCTAGCATCTATTCCAATTATGAACGTATATGATATTGAGATCGCACCTCTGCAATCAATAAATTCAACACTAGAGCATAATCGGCGAATTGTGGAAGATGTCAGGAAGGCAGCTGGAATAAATGTCCCCAGATGACTTTAACATATCAGTACAATACAGGAGAAGATAATATGGAGTTCTTAGTAATGATGAAACTCTCTGATGAGGGCATAGGAGAAACAGCTGAAGAAAATCGAAACATACTCGAAAGATTAGTTATACCTAGTATGGAGCGGTTGAAAGAAATGGAATCTGAAGGAATAGTTCGAGGAGGATTCTTCGGAGGACAGAGATCTGCAGCATTCATTTTCACAGTATCGTCGGGGGAAGAATTAGATGAAATTCTCACGGGCCTTCCATTATCAGCGATATTTGGTATAGAGTCAATACCTGTTGAAAGCATCAGCGAGGCCATTGAGCGAGATCGCAAGGTGCTCGAGGACTTGAGTAATATTCAGTGACGTTTAGTGTATATTCTTAATACATAATTAAGAGATTACTTAGAGAATGATGAATTATGATTACGTGTGATTGTAAAACACTCACCCGGTACCTCTTCTATACTATGCTAACATAGTAAGATTTATATTCAGAACTCCATGTTACCGTGAAATACCATGCTGGATTCTACAAAGCCCACCACACCGGTTTTTTTATTCCGCCTCGGGGCAGGCCATATGCTATGCATGGATTACGTCGCTTATGGATTAGGAAGTGGATATGGAGGACGTCTTTGGACATCCTCCAACCTCCGGGCCTGAGCGGCCTTAGAGAGCACTTGGAGGATGTCTATGAAACGCACATTGTTTACCGTAGGTCCGGTCGAGGTCCGAAAGGAAGTACTCGATGCCATGACCCATCCGATGATAACTCATCGAAGTAAAGAATATGAACAGCTGCAGAGAGATATCGTAGAGAAATTGCGCGAAACTCTTGATACAGATATGCATATAATCATCTCACCTTCTTCAGCATCTGGATTACTAGAAGCATGCGTCCGCAATGGTGTAAAAGATAAGATGTTAGGATTATCCAATGGATCTTTTGGCGAGCGCTGGCAGAGTATAGGTGAAGAAAACGGAAAGCAGGTCGTGAAAGTCTGCCGTGAATGGGGTAAGGCCCTTAAGCCAGGAGATCTAAATTCAAGCTTAGATGATTCAGTGGAAGCTATAACAGTTGTAGCCAATGAATCCAGCACTGGCGTCCTAAATCCTATTAAAAGTATTGCAGAGGCAGTCAGAGAGGAATATGATCCGTTAATTTTCGTTGATGGTGTTACTTCAGTGTATGGAACTGATATGGAGATAAAAGATCTTGATATCGATGCTCTAGTATTCGGGACTCAGAAGGCCTTAGCTCTTCCCCCCGGGATTGGTATTATGCTCCTATCAGATCGCCTGTTAGATAAAGCGAGTGAGGTACCCGATAGAGGTTATTATTTCGATCTGCTCAAAATGAAAAAGATGGCAGATAAATATTATTCATTAACCACTCCTCCAGTTTCATTATTATTTGCACTTGATTTCCAGTTAGATCGGATTCTTGAGGAAGGAATACAGGCGCGATATAGAAGGCATCGCGAGATGGGAGATCTAGTCCGATCCTGGGCTAGCAAACGGTTAGGTCTTTTCGCTGAGCCCGGCTTTTATTCTGATACAATCACTGTAATTAATCGCAAAGATCTTGACTTTTCTAAATTTAATACAGGGTTAAAAGAAAAGGGGTTCGAGATATCCAATGGTTATGGTACTATTAAGGAGCGTACCTTTAGGATCGGGCATATGGGTGATCTTACAGTGGATGAAATCAAAGGTCTACTGGAGGCCATGGATGAAGTTTTGGAGACGATGTGATGTATAAGTTATTGGTAACGGATCCTCTATCCGAAGAGGGCTTAGAGATGCTCCGTAAAGGCGGACAAGTGCAAGTAGATGTGCGTCCCAGCATACCTCATGATGAATTATTGACTATTCTTGCCGACTACGATGCATTAGTAATCCGATCAGGGACTAAAGTAACTGCTGAAGTTATCGAGGCAGGAAAAAATCTAAAAGTAGTTGGTAGGGCTGGCGTAGGCGTAGATAATGTAGATGTTAAAGCAGCGACTCGGCGCGGCATATTAGTCATGAATACTCCTTCAGCAAATATTATTTCGGCTGCTGAACACACAATGGCCATGATGCTATCCCTTGCTCGTAATATTGTATGGGCCGATGCCTCTTTGAAGAAAGGTGAATGGAAGCGTTCCAAGTTTACTGGAATAGAGCTGAATGGAAAAACTCTCGGCATAATTGGACTTGGCCGCGTGGGAGGCGAAGTAGCAAAGAGGGCCAAAAGCTTCCAGATGAAACTTATCGGATACGATCCATATATACCTCAACAAGCGGCAGTAAAGATGGGAGTACGATTAGTCTCTCTAGAGCAACTAGTAGAAGAAGCAGATATTATTACAGTACATGCTGCCTTGACTCCTGCCACTCATCACCTTATCAATAGAGAACTCATCTCAAAAATGAAACCTAATGCTCTAATTATAAATGTAGCTAGAGGTGAATTAATTGATGAGGATGCATTGTATGATGCACTATCTGGGAAGAAGATCGCAGGCGCTGCTCTAGATGTGTATGAGCGCGAACCACCCGTTGGATCCAAACTTTTGACTCTAGGTAACGCTGTACTAACGCCTCATCTTGGTGCTAGCACGAAGGAGGCTCAAGAGAAAGTATCAGTAGAAATGGCTGAAGCAGTCAAGATGTTCCTACTTGATAAGAAAATTACCAATGCGGTAAATGCTCCAGTGAGGGGCATGGATCCTAAGGTATTACCATTTATCTCAGTGGCAGAACGCTTAGGAGCCTTTGCGGTGCAGCTCACTGATGCTCCAGTGGCCAAGATACAGGTAACTTATTCTGGAGACCTAGCCAACGTAGATACACGAATGCTGACGGTGTCGGCTTTAATGGGAGTTTTATCTAATTTGTCTGGAGAGCATCCCAATATAATTAATGCTGAATCAATCGCGCGAGAGAAGGGTATTCAGATTGTAGAGGTAAAGTCAGAAGGATCAGAACGATATGTTAACATGATCTCTGTATCCCTGCACTCTGGAGAAGGTGAGAGAGAAGTCCGTGGTACTGCTTTCCCTGCTACCGAGCCAAGATTATTAGGAATTGATGGGTTTGATCTAGACATGCCTCTAGATGGAGATTTTCTGTTGTCGATTCATGCTGATGTACCAGGTATAGTGGGACGAGTTGGCACACTTCTTGGAAGTAAGGGCGTAAATATTGCTCGAATGGGACTTGGAAGGGAGCAGAAAGGTGGAAAGGCCCTCCTTCTAATATCCGTCGATAATCCAGTAGAGGCAAACATCGTAAAGGAGATGCGATCTATCAGAGAGTTTCAGGAGATTCGGACAGTCCAACTATCCAATCTGGACGAACGAGATTATTTGCAGATTTAATATCTGCCACTCTCCTTTTTTATTCTTAGCAAAATCATCTACCATTAACTACTCTTGATTCTTCACTCATACTTACCGATATTTAAGAAATTTTCTAGAAATTATTATAAAAATTATAATTGTTAAATTGCATTTTAATCATCCATCTAGATCAATGATATGACTCGTTATATTTTAGACTCGACTCCATTAAAAATACCTCGAATGAAAATACTCGAAGATGTAATCTATGCTGTATGGCGCTTACCTCAAACTCATCTTATAGAAATATGCTCATTTAATCTTAGCTTTGATGTCTTATTATTCGTCTAAAATTATCATTCACGTTTTTCTGATCATTGACATATATGGACTGATAATACACTTGCCACGGATCAAATTTTTTTATTAAATTGTTTTATACTTTTCTAATATCGCTATAGCACATGCTAAAGCTTCTACTTACTCCTATAAGCGTATTGCTGAATTCAGTGACTATTGATTATTACCTTAAATGATAATCAGCTGTAAGCCCTTAAAATATTCGCTGGTCCGACATTACTATCGTGAGACCAAACCTCATGTAATTAAGGATAGGTTTCTATAAAACGATAAATATCTGTAAACCGATTTATATTCCATGCTCCCAAGAAGTCATAGATAGACAATAGTAGGGATGTCAGAGGGGGATAGAAAAATGAGCAGTAATGAAGCGGAATTAATCAGTGGGACACTGAATTTGGACGAACTTACCATTGCAATTAAGAATGGTATAGATCGTACTGGAATGCCTGATGAAGAGGCCAAATCAATGGCTCAACACATATTGAATTTCTTTGGATATTCTGAAAGGATCATTGACAATATACTCGAACCTGAGGATAGAGATGCATTCTACATGCTAGAAGATACGGGAATACTCACTACGGAGCGGGAGGAGACTACTCTATATGATGGTAGAGAGTGGCGTATCCATTATTGGTTATTCAGAAAAGATCGTATTTATGAACTCATAGGTTCTGAAGCTACGCACGTCGATGATATAGAGGATGAAGATAATCCATATGCTAATCTCGATTCTGAGGTATGGAAGAGGACGGCCTAAGGCCTCCCCTCCACTACACTATATAAATTCATCTTCATAAACGGAGCTTACAATAGTAACTCCACTCCATCTTTTTATTAAACGATTATTTGAAAATTTGACCTAGCTTCAATTCGTCCAAATTCTTTCAAATATAGCAACGTGCTCGAAATCAGATGGACGATGTTGTCACAAATCAGTCCCTACAATTCATAGATGTTACTGATATATCTCAACTAATATTATCGGCCATTCGGAGAACTGTACGAAAGGCCCATATACATAATAGATGTGGGATGAGTGTATGGTACTCTTTCCTTACTCTCATCGCCCATTTCAGAAGGATTTAGTGGATACGATCACATCCAATATTCATTCTGAAGGACATCTCATTTTAGAAAGTGGCACCGGAACAGGGAAGACCGTATGCGCCTTGTCAGGGACTATAGAGGCTGCGATAGAGCATGGAAAGAAGATCTTGTATCTTACCCGTACAAATTCTCAACAACAACAGGTTACATTAGAGCTGCGCGAGATCGGCAAACAGATCCCTATACTAGGAGTAGGCATGCAGGGAAGGCAATCTACTTGCCCCCTCATTCAAAGAGATCCAGAGCTAAGAAGTGGAACACCAGAGGAATTATCTAAATTATGTGCTGAGAGGAAGGCACGCTCCATGCAAGAAAAGGAGGGAGGATGTAGATTCTATGATGCCACAATATCTACGCCACTCCAAGAGGTAGAGTCCTATTGTCGGAAACATTTACCTACTGTAGAAGAATTCTCCAAATATTGTGATAATAAAGGATTATGTCCGCATGAGTTAGCTAAAGATCTACTATTAAGTGCTGACGTAGTCAGCGCTCCATATGCATATTTTTTCATGCCATTTATACGAAACAATCTCCTAGATTGGATGAATATATCTATTGAAGATCTAATCGTGATTGTGGACGAAGCCCACAATCTTCCCGATTATGCTCGGGAAGTGCGTTCAGTTTCAATTTCCAGCCGCCTTTTAGAATTAGTGTCCAAAGAGATTGATGATCATGGCGATCCGGAAATATTCGATGGCGTAAGTGTTATGGATCTTGTCAATGTGCTCAGTGAACAACTGGATGCAGCCATGGATGAATACATAATTGAAGATGATGGACTCATACCGCCCTCCTATTTAGATGAAGCACTCATGGCTGCATTCACAACTACTTCCAGCAACTTATCAATTATGGCTCGAAATATGATGGATTTCGGAGAATATATTCGAAATGCTAAGAAGAAAGAAGGGCGCCTACCTCGATCATATATGCATTCTTTAGGTGCCCATCTATTATTTTGGATCAATATGGATGAGGAACATTATGTTAAACTAATAGTAGGGGGAGACAACCCTGCCTTTGAAGCATACTGTTTAGATCCATCTATTGCTACACGAATTTTACTAGATTGTCATGCTACAGTGCACATGTCCGGTACGCTGATACCTCTAAACGAGTATCGCGACTCGATTGGTCTCCCAGCTGACAGCTGCATGTGCATCTTTCCATCACCATTTCCTCCAGAAAATCGTAAAGTGTTTTATCTAGAAGATGTGACCACTAAGTATGAAGATATAATGAGTGATGAATGCATGATTTCTAGAATAGAGGATCATGTAGTTTCTCTTTGCAATGTCATGGAACGTAATACTGTAGTATTTTTCCCCTCTTATCAACTGATGGATCGTTTCATCGCTGATGGAATGTTGAATCGTATCCGTCGAGAAGTACACCTTGAACGTAAAGGCATGCCCCAGAATGAGCTCATGGCTGCTGTGGAGATGTTTAAATCATCAGAAGAAGGTGCAGTGTTATTCGCAGTAATGGGAGGACGAATCAGTGAAGGGGCTGACTTTCCCGACCGAGAGTTAGAGATGGCCATATTAGTGGGTATACCTTATCCAAAACCCACTGCTAGACAGAGAGCACTATTGCATTATTATGAGTTAAGATTTGGTTGTGGATGGGAATATACCGTTAAGGCCCCGGTTACGCGTAAATTACTCCAGGCAGTCGGACGTCTAATAAGGAATGAAAATGATGTAGGAGTAGCTGTGATAATGGATCGTAGGGCCGCCCAATTCTCCACTCAATTACCTTCAATACCATCAGAATATCCTGTAAATGATGCGCTCAACTTTTTTAAGGCCATGGGGCGATAATTCTCATATAATATCATACGTCGATATACACGATGTCATACTTGGTCATTAAATAGTAAGGATAATTCTCCCGTCAGAATACATATGACCGACCACCCAGTCACTAGGGCCGCGATGATCGATCGTACTGCTAATCCGGGCCCACTCGGTTTAATGGGCTTTGGGATGACCACAATATTACTCAATCTACATAATGCTGGCTTAATTGCTCTGGGAGGTGCAATACTTGCTATGGGCATATTCTATGGTGGCTTGGCTCAGATATTAGCAGGCATTATGGAATGGAAGAAAGGGAATACTTTTGGCACTACTGCCTTCATATCTTATGGATTCTTTTGGCTTTCCTTAGTAGCTATAGTTTTATTCCCAATCATGGGACTGACAGAGGTAGAGAGTAAACAAACCATGGCGTTCTTCTTAACAATGTGGGGCGTATTTACGGCATATATGTTTGTGGCGACTCTCCGAATAAATCGCGGATTGCAATTTGTATTCCTCACTCTCTCGCTACTCTTCTTCGGGCTAGCGATCGGAGACGCTACTGCGATATCATCAATCACTGTTACATCTGGATATATAGGCATCATATGCGGAGCCAGCGCAGTATACGTAGCTATGGCGGAAGTGCTTAATGAGTACTACGGGCGCATAGTACTGCCTCTGGGATATATGGCAATGACAGGTCAAGATGCACCTACTACGGCAGAATAAATTCATGCATCTTTCCGACTATATGCTAAGGAGTCCTTCGGGCAAGCATCGATACATCTGCCACATAGGTAACATTCACTCATACTTCCTCTGGGAACGGGCTGATTTGTAGGGCATACTCTGACGCATTGATCACAATCGATACATTCAGGTTTACGACGCAGTCGAAATATACTATAGCGAGATGCTAGTTCTGAGATTGCTCCAAATGGACATAATAATTGACACCAAGGGCGATAAATAAAAATTGAGATAATAGCCACTCCAACGAAAATAATGGTCACAACAGGTATGAACTGGAGATCAAAAAATCGAAACGGATTGACCAGCGTTACGAATGGAACAAAAAAAGCTACAACTGCTACAACTATAGTAAAAATCCCTCTTATCCATCGCGGATGAAGTTTATCCATTGAGATTTTTTGCTCCGTGCACCTAGACATGAGTTCTTGAACCGCTCCTAGGGGGCAGGCATATCCACAAAATAATCGTCCAGCGATTAATGTAATGACGATTAGTAATGATAGACCTATTACTGGAATGATAGGAACATTTCCTAAGGCAAGACCTCGAAATATCTGCAAAAACTGTGAAACTGGATCGGGAACGCCTCCTAATAATAGGCCTCCCACCATCAGCGTCATTAGTGTTACTGCCGTAACTATTCTCTTACCCACAATCCCCTTCTTCAGGAGAATGCCCATTATGAGTATGAGGATAAGAGCATAACCAAGGCTGACAATCATAGCAGTCGGTATCATGTTCAACTCATTACGAAAGCTACTCTTTAAGATATTGTCACTAGATTAGGGCACTTGAGTTCTATATGCACTTCAATGACCAAACTCTGAGTATCCTTCGCTCTCTAGGGCTTACATATTATGAAGCTAAGGCGTATTATGCTCTAATTGCTGTAGGATCTTCTGGAGCGGCAGCATTATCTGAGAAGACAGCTATACCCAGATCTAGAATATATGATGTCCTTAGTCGTTTGATACAAGAGGGTTGGGTCAATTCGACTGATAGTCGTCCAATGCAATATAGTGCTCGGAATCCTCGAGAAATCCTAGGAGAAAAGAGAGAGCGCTTCGTAACTGATGTTAATGCAGCGTCACTTGAACTATCTAGTATGTATTATCAAACTGTAGAGAAAGAGCCACCTAATGCGTGGATAGTTCGAGGTGAGGAGAAGATAATCACTCGTGTGCTGGATTTGCTTAAGAGGGCTAGGAATGAAGTTCTTTTCCTTGGATCGCTATACCTTCCGGGCGAGATGGATGCGTTAGAGCGATCATTGCCAATGATACAAGAACGTGGAGTAGTAATCCGAGCTCTCGTCCGTGAAAGCATTAATACTGATAAAGGTGAGATCATGCTAGCTGATAAGCTCCGCAGACTCATTCCAGAAGTAAGAGTCATGTATGCTCCAGCGATCAAATTTATAATCGCTGATCGGATGGAGGTTATGATAATGTTCTCGTCCACGACCGATGAGATGATAGATTCATCCAATGCTTTAGCTATATGGATGCCTCGATCAGAGGTGGCTGAGCTAATGTATGATAATTTTAATATGCTATGGAATTCAGAAAAACCCTCATCATAATAGGACAGTCTTCTTTGTGGGACGGGGAAGCTTCATAACTAGCACTCGCAGCGGTAAGGTACCGGGATTTACTAAAGCGTGAGGTATCTCAGCAGGACTCTCAATTAACGTATCCCGACCAACTCGTTGGACATCTTCCCCAATCTCTACGTCACATTCTCCTTCTATTATGTAGAAAGCCACATCTACTGGAGTAATATGCCTCTTCAATCTTTGTCCAGGTTGTATAGTTAAATGAGTAATTTGTCCATGACTATGATCATATATTGTTTTAGACTCTACTCCATGGGGATTTGGCCTAGTGGGCGACTCATCTACTCTAGTAATGATCATAGTTGTTAATTGTCAAGCAGGGAAATAAGCATGCCGATAATGCATCGCTGCCAAAAATAATCTAGTGGTTAACGAATGACCTCTCTATGAGTATCATGACAGCAGCAATAATGGGACTTATATTATTCATTCCTGCATTAGTGCCCAACTCTGCCGCAGCACTTTTTGGAAGAGGAACGCCAATTGATTTCAATCGTTCTTGGAAAAATAAGAGATTGCTAGGAGACGGTAAAACTTGGCGTGGCCTATTCGGAGGTATAGGCTCTGGCATTATTGCTGGTTTATTGATGTTAATGATCATACATATATTTAGGATAGATAATGGAATCATTTACGGAACAATGTCCCAGAGTATAGGAGTAATAGTGTGCTTATCCACAGGATCTATGCTAGGAGATCTAGGAGGATCATTTATCAAACGTCGACTTGGAGTGAAAAGGGGTCAGAAAGCTCCCGGACTAGATCAATATGATTTTGTAGCTGGGGCATTTTTATTGACAATTCTATTTTATCCCTCATGGGTGCTATCTACTTATGTTGAAGGAGAATCAATAGTGGGGTTAATTGTGTTATTAATATTTGTTCCACTTATCCATCGATTAGTGAACATGATTGGATACAAGATTGGCGCCAAGAAGGAGCCATGGTAATATGGCTTCAAGAATCAAAAAAGCATTGATCGAATGTGGCGCACTGAGATATGGAGACTTCACATTAGCTTCTGGAAAAAAGAGCCCTTATTATGTTGATATAAAGAAGGCAAGTACTGATCCTCATGTGCTCGAAATCATTGCTGATGAGATGGCTCGATTAATTCATACAGAATGCATAAAACTTGATCGTATCGCCGGAGTTGTTCTTGGCTCTATACCATTAGCTGCCGCATTGTCTTTACGCACCAAGATACCTTTTGTAATGGTACGCAAAGAGAAAAAAGATCATGGGACTGCCAACCTCATCGAAGGAGCTCTGCTCAAGGATGAAGAGGTGTTAATGATTGAAGATGTCATCACCTCTGCTGGCTCAGTTTCCGAGGCTATTGAATCGGTGCGTTCAGCCGGAGGAAGAGTATCTGCGACTCTATGCGTCGTCGATCGCCAAGAAGGTGGAGAAGAAAGATTAGCCAAGATGGGCGTTAAGCTAGTATCTCTAGTAACAGCTGAGGAGTTGTTAAAATGACCACTCTCCGAAATTGTGTTGCTTGCGGATTGTGTGAAAATCGCCAAAACATAGTATGTCCTGATGGAGATGTAAATTCACCAGTTGCATTCGTAGGAGAGGCTCCTGGTAAGAGAGAAGATGAAACAGGACTACCGTTTCAAGGTCGCTCTGGTAAGGTGTTGGATGCATTGCTTAATGAAGAAAACATCTCCCGCTCTTCAATATATATCACTAATACTGTAAAATGCAGGCCTCCTGGTAATCGAGAGCCAACTAAAGAGGAGATGGCAGCCTGCCTACCAAATCTGAAGGAAGAATTACAAAACCGTCGCCTGATTGTAGCATTAGGAAGGACTGCTGCTAGAGATCTTCTTGGTCGTGAAATCAAGCTAGCAGATGAGCTTAATAAATTAACCACAATAAATATATTAGGCAAAGAAATAGATATGATTGCCACATATCATCCAGCAGCATCTTTCTATAATTCTAAGGTAAAAGACGCCCTGAGCGAAACTATTAGGATCGCAAAGAAGTATCTCGAGGGCTACAAAACCGCTTCCACCATAAAAATCTAAAATTTTTCCAACCATCTTCCCATGAAGATAATTTTACTCTCCCCATTCTGCGACGATACCGTATCATTACTTCCTTAGATCTGAGCTTTCTGAATGCCTCAATTTTAATCTCCTCGGAGAATGGCATACCATCAGACTCCATAGTTATTTTAGATAATACTTCACGACGGAATACCCACATACCACTCTGCGAATCTCTGATGATGCGTCCAAAAAGTAAGCGTGTAGTGAATGATAATGCCAGATTGCCAATTTTATGCAAATCACTCATCGCCCCTTCCTCCATATGACCAAAGCGATCAGTGGTTATAAAGTCAAGATCCTCTTCCTCAAGCATCTCCATCAAGGGTATGATGCTCTCTGCAGGGTATGTACAATCTCCATCCATGGTAGCAATGAATTTACCCTTAGCTCTTGAGAATCCGGTCTTATATGCTCGCCCGTATCCTCTACGAGGCTCCTCTACAATCATAGCTCCCTTCGCACGTGCGATCTCTCTTGTACGATCTTTTGACATACCGTCTACTACTATAATTTCGTACCTTGTCTTATCACAGAGTGAGGCTAATAATTCATCCATCACTTGACCAATACATTCTTCTTCGTTAAGAGTAGGAATGACGACACTCAGCTCCAAAAATATCACTTTGAATTTATAGCAGCTTAATTAAAATGTTTTCCCATAAGATCTGACTCATGTGTTGAATATCTTCCTCTCTCTGCTCTATAATCTTTTGCTAGTTTAAATCCCATATAGCCTAATATAGCAACTATTAATCGGGTCAAGGACCAAAATCCCATTTTCTGCTGGAGCATCTTGAGTGGATCATATTTATTCCATAGATTACCATGTTTCATAGTTAGCTGCTTCCTACCTACACCATTCCAGAATGCTTGCCGATAAAACTCATACACAGTCGATTTGGTTCTTCGGTATATTATAGCATTTGGATTATAAGTGATCTTATATCCTGCATCGACTGCACGGTAGTTAAGATCAATATCCTCTGCAGTAATAAACCAATCATCGAATCCACCAATCTCTCCAATAATTTCGCGACGAAATGCCTCATTGGCTGATGGATAAGAAACGTCAAATCCCTTATGCCTAAGCTCTACTCTATCTAATTCCTCCCAGGCTCTCAGACCTATCATGATCGAGCGTCCGGCCACTATATCTGCGCCGGACTGAAAACTTTTCCTCAACTCTCTCAGCCAGTTAGGATTTGCTAGATCATCTCCACCTGTGAACGCAATGACTTCACCGGTAGATTTAGCTATTCCATAGTTAGTACTCTTACCTCGGCGACCGGGCATTGTGAAAATATGGATGAATGAATATCTATCTACATATTTTTGAACTATATCTCGAGTATTATCTTCAGAACCTGCGTCAACTACGATAATCTCTAATGGGCCCTCTTGTACAACTATGGAATCTAGGAGGTCTGCAATGTATCGCTCCTCATTCTTCACATTCAGGACCACACTGATAAGCATCTGAAAAGATATGTGTAGAGGTTATAAAAAAGATTAGATGTTACGTAGGCACCAATCAATTATAATTCCTAATTGAGCAAACTCTTATGCTCAAGGAGTAGTTTCTGGTCTTATGAAACCTTTGGCCACCTATTACTCTATTGTCGATTGTGATATCGGCGAGGGGACGATTATCAGAGATTTCGTCAATTTATATGGATGTAAGATTGGAAGAAACTGCAAGATAGCTGCATATGTAGAAATACAGAGAGGAGTGACTATTGGAGACCGTTGCAAGGTTGAAGCCTTTGCATTCATCCCGTCGGGTGTATCTATAGGGGATGAAGTATTTGTGGGCCCCCACGTCTGCTTTACTAATGATATGAATCCTAGTGCTATGGGGGATTGGAATATCACTCCTACTGAGGTAAAAAATGGAGCTTCAATTGGCGCTGGCTCAGTAATCGTATGTGGCGTCACAATAGGCGAAAATGCTCTCGTAGGCGCTGGCTCAGTAGTCACTCGAGATGTTCCAGCTGATACTACTGTGGTAGGCAATCCGGCGCGACCGATCAGGAGAAAATAATATGGATAGGATACCTATCACAAAACCAGTCGTTACTGAAGAGATGATAGAAGCTTCAGCACAAGCTCTTAGAGATGAACGCATCGTTCTTGGAGAAAGTGTATTTAAATTTGAAGAAGAATTTGCTAGATATATAGGCACAGATTATGCAATCTCTGTATCGTCTGGTACTGATGCACTCATCCTCGCAATGATAGCTCTCAACGTGAGGGCCAAAGAAGTCATTACTACTCCATTTTCCTTTGTAGCTACTGCAACGTCGATAATCCATGCTGGTGGCACCCCGATATTCGTTGATATTTTAGAAGATGGGAATATTAATCCATCTTTGATAAGACTCACTAGGGAGACGGCTGCCATCATGCCGGTTCACCTTTATGGCTATCCCGCATGCATGGATGAAATAATTGAAGCAGCACCGGATACTAGGATCATAGAAGATGCTTGTCAGGCCCATGGAGCAATATATAATGGAAAACGATGCGGCTCGATTGGAGATATCGGCTGCTTCTCATTCTATCCAACTAAGAACATGACCGTTGGGGGCGATGGAGGGATAGTGACTACAAATGATAAGTGCCTGGCAGAAGATATTAGAAAACTTAGTAATTGTGGCCGCACGTCTAGATATGAACATGATGTTTTTGGTTTCACCTCACGTTTAAATACGGCCAATGCAGCCTTCGGACGTGTACAACTTCGCCATCTAGATGACTGGAATGAAAGAAGAAGGTCTTTAGCAAGACATTATTCTGAAAGATTAAAAGATGTAAGTGAAATTAAGCTCCCATCGCTTGGCACCCATAACGTGGTGCCAGTGTTCCATTTATACGTCATCAATTGCAATGATCGTGATGCGCTAGCTAATCATCTAGCGACCAATGGTGTAGATACGGCTACTCATTATCCTATCCCCATTCATCTTCAACCAGCGTATCGTGAAGTTTATGACCTTGGTCCTGGCAAGTATCCTCAAAGTGAGCATATGTCTACCACTGCATTATCTCTTCCGCTCTTCCCTGAGCTGGAATATGAGCAAGTAGATCGTATCTGCGATCTCATCATTGACTATTATGAGGAAAATGGATGAAAAATTTAAATGTGGCTGTTCTAGGTGTAGGTTATTGGGGAAAGAAAATTGTTGATGAATATAACAATATCCCAGGCGTAAATGTTCGAGCAGTGTCGGATCAAATAAGTACTAATTTGGAATTTTGCCGCAGCCGATATAATATTGAAAAATTATTCACCGACTATCGTGAAGTACTTGAGGATCCAGCTATATCAGCGGTAAACATAGTTCTTCCTAATTCCTTACATTATAAAGCTACTAAGGACGCACTGGAGGCTGGCAAACATGTCCTGGTAGAGAAACCAATAGCTCTTAGCTCGCATGAGGGTAAAAAGCTGGTAGAATTAGCTGAAGAGATGAATCTCACACTTTCTGTAGGGCATATTTACCGCTTTAGCAATGCTATGAATGAGGTGAGAAGGCTAGCGAGGTCCAATTTCTTTGGCAAAATGTACTTTATGAATATGGCCTGGATGAATCTCGAACCTTCTTATGCGGATCGCGATGTCATAATTGACCTAGCTCCTCATACTTTCGATATTGCTAATTTTATTTTCGATATGTGGCCATGTAAGATATCATGCACCGGAGGAGCGTATCGTAGAAAAATAATGGAGGAGGCTGCCTTCATCAGTTCGGAGATGCCAAATGGAACTATTGCTCATGCAACACTATCATGGCTGACTCCTAGGAAAGTTCGTCAGGTAGAGATTATAGGAGAGAATCGATCAGCTCTAATTGATGCAGTAACGCAAGAAGTAATCATCTATGAATCAGGCTACACTTATCGATTAGGCGTGGAGCGAAATAACACAATCCATACAGAACTAGTATACTTTTTACAATCTATCAATGATCCTCTGACAGAGACAAGAAATTCTGGAATGGTAGGCGTCCGAACTCTGGAAATGATTGAGGGAGCAAAACGATCTCTAGCTGAAGAGCGTAGCGTAAACGTATCTCAGGAGTAATGAATGCATACTAATGTACTAATGATAGTCACAAATGCTTTTCGCCCCGATCCGAGAGTGGCCAAAGAGGCTGAAGCACTAACTCAGGAGGGTTACGATGTCACAATATTGGCATGGGATCGTGAACGAGTTTTCCCAGAATATGATGAATATAGAGGAGCAAAAATCCTCCGCATCAGAACTGGCTGGGCAGGCTCTATGTTTTCATTTCTAATTAATTACCCCTTATTCTTTATAAAAGGACTTATAACTGCACTGTATCGAAATATCGATGTTGTTCATAGTCATGATTTCGATACTCTACCACTCGCCTTCATAATTTCATGGCTTAGGCGCATCCCACTAGTTTTTGATGCACATGAGAATTATGCATGCATGATTTCTATTGATGTTCCACATATAGTTCCCCGAATCGTATTGCGGATAGAGAACATACTCACCAGGCGAGCAGATTTGGTCATAACTGTAAGCGAGGTGCATGCTACCCATATGATACCAAATGCTCGCCATGGAGTGATATTGGTCGAAAACTGCATAAACATGCCTACAGATATTCCAGAGCCGATTTTTGAGGGGCAGGAGTTAAAACTACTATACGTTGGAACATTAGAGCCCATGCGCTACATTATTGAATCCATTGATGTTACAAGGACGGTTAATGATTGCATTTACAAAGTGGCTGGATGGGGTCGCTTAGAGGAAGAAGTTCGAAAGCGTGCCGATGATAAACAGATACAATTTCTTGGATTTTTACAACATAAGGATATGCTAAAAGAGATGGCTTCATGTGATGTAGTAATATGCCTATTAGATCCTTCTAATCGAAATTACATTGGTAATTCCCCTACTAAAATATATGAGGCCATGTCTCTAGGGATTCCTGTTCTTACTACAGAGGGGACCACTAGTGGAGATTTAGTTAATAGTGAGGGGTGTGGTCTAGTAATAGAGTGGAGCGAGAATAATTATCGTAAAGCCATTGAAGTCTTTCGAGATCCTTCCAGACGAGTTGGTATGGGAGAAGCAGGAAGAATAGCTGCGAAGCGTGAGTATAACTGGGATAACATGAAACAGCGCTTGCTAGACGGCTACCTTAGAATTCTTGAAGATAACGATAATTAGATCAGAAATATCTCTTATGAGTTATAATATTAATCTATTAAATATCTAATATATACATTTTGCACGAAATTACAAATGTTCCCTTCTGTTTACTACTTGTAGAGGACGATATGACATCTACTAAATACTCTGCGTGTAATAATTATTATATATCCAGCTTTGCATGTCATTCCCACGTCTGACATGCGTCAGACTGTATCATGATGGGATGCGACATAGGGCGTGGCAAGTCCAATGCCTTTTTTCGTCTCCTCCGCGCTCGGAGGTCAGATGTATCTCAGGCAGATTGAGCTAGAGAATTTCAAATCATTCGGCAGGAAACTGACGATACCTCTGTTAGAGGGCTATACTGCAGTGACAGGTCCAAATGGATCGGGAAAATCTAATATTTCTGATGCGATCCTTTTTGTACTTGGGCCTAGGAGCTCTAGAGCTATACGTGCAGGCAGACTGTCTGATCTGATATTTAATGGAGGAAAGGATCGTTCTCCAGCCAATTATTGTAAAGTTTCACTAGTATTCGATAATAAGAATCGCTTAATGCCAATCGATGAAGATCTGGTACGCCTGACTCGTTTGATCAGAATGTCTCAGGATCGTGAGAGTTATACGTCAACATTCTATGTAAACGACAAACGCTCAACCCTTGGCGAATTCGATATATTGCTTAGCAGTGCACGCATCAGTGCTGATGGTTATAATTTTGTTCAACAAGGAGATATAACTCGGATCACTACTATGTCTAATCTGGAGAGGCGTCGTATATTTGATGACATCTCAGGAATATCTAGATTTGATGAGGAAATTTCAAAAGCACGTATTGAACGAGATGAAACTGATTCTAATATCGAGCGCATATCGATCATACTAGCTGAATTGGAAAGGCAGATTAGTCAATTAGAAAAAGAAAAGGAGGCAGCTCTAACTTATCTCCAAATGAAAGATAAATTGACACTTTCAAAAGCGCAGATGGCCTATCGTCGGAAAGAGAGTTCTGAAGCTGAGGCTATAGCATTACAGAGTCAGATAGAAAATTATGAGCAAAATATACAGAAAATGAAGGAGCGCCGGCTCGAAATTGCTGAGCATATCCGTGGACTTGATGCTCGCATGATGGAGACGGAAAAGGAACTTCGAGAAAAAGGAGGTCGAGAGTTCCAAGAACTCCGTGATAAAATAGATGAGCTCCGTATAAGGGTAGCGAAATCAGAAGATCGTTCAGCTCAAGCACTTCAATTAGCTGAGGAAGCAGATGTAGAACGTGCTATCAAGAAGGATGAACGAAGCACTTTATTTCAATCGACGGAGAGCATCTACGATGAGAATAAAAAATCATCTTCTCTACTTGAGAATGCAGAAAATCAGCTCAATGCTGCTAAGGAAGAGCTAGCTGCGATACAATTTGAACTCAGTAATTGTAGTGATGAATTAGCTTCATTGGAGAAAGAGTTGATTTCTCAAGATCAACACATACGACATAAGGATATTGAATTAAATCAACTATGCATGGAGCTAGAGCGTCTGGAAAATCGTCGAGATAGAATCTCAACTGAACTACTGGAGATCGATGAAAATATAGAGCGCTTAGATGTTGAGATTTTAGATACTGATATTCAGATAAAAGAACTAAGTACTTCTGATCGCGATTCTGCTAAGGAACTTCGGAGATTGCAAGAGAGTTATTTGGAAAAGAAGAATATTGAGGCGCGCCTCTCTAAGGAAGCCAAAGAGTTAGAGCAAGCTATACGCTCGCTTGGCCGGGAACAATCTCGCTTAAAGGCAGAAGAAGAGGCCGCTGGAGATATAGCCAGAGGATATAATCGTGCAGTCAGAGGCATATTAGAGGCTAGAGACTCTATGACTTTGCGTGGAGTTCATGGGACAATTGCTGAACTTGCCCAGGTTGATGAAAAATATACTACAGCTATGAACATTGCTGCCGGGGGGCGGATGCAATCAATCGTAGTAGATAACGATGGAGTAGCTGCAGAGTGTATCAGATATCTTAAAAGAAACAGCCTCGGACGAGCGACTTTTCTGCCATTGAATAAGATGCTAGATGGACGCCCTCGTGGGAAAGCCATCTTAGCCTCAAAGGAAGCAATAGGGTTTGCCATAGATCTAGTGACGTTTGATGAACAATATCGGGCAGCGTTTTGGTATGTATTTGGTGACACCGTAGTAGTTGATACGTTAGATCAAGCTCGCCGATTAATGGGCGGCATCAGATTGGTTACCATGGATGGTGAGTTACTAGAGGCTTCAGGAGCTATGGTTGGAGGAAAATTTGATTTCAAAGGCCCCAGTTTTGGAGCCGCCTCTAAGGGGAAATTAGAGGAAATCGCAGCCAAACTTAATCAAGCCATATTAGCTGCTGAGACTCTAGATACTCAATTAGGAGAGATACGAGATGAGATGAACTCCATTCATGAATGCATACGTGAGCTATCTAGCACGGATGGAGCCTCAGAAGTTACGCTCAAAGCACTCGAGTCACGCAGACTAGAACTTCAAGATAAGCATACTAGGATCGTTGATGAACGAGCTGCTAAGGTCGAGGAGATGCAAGTTGTTGCCAAGACTATAGTAGATACCGAATCTACACTAATCAATGGAAGAAAAGAGTTAGATGACCTCACGTCTAATAGGAATACTTGTCAGAGAAGGATAGAGGAATTGGCTCCAGCTGAATTATCCATCCGTATGAAGCAACTACAGTCTGATATCATAAAATTAACTGAAACAGTTGCCGATTTGCGGACATCGGTACAGACACTTGATGCCAGAGCACAATTTAATGAAGAGCGAATCACATCGTTGGAATCGGAAGAATTACAGCTTGAAGATAGGATAAATAAACTTCGCGAAGAAGCCCGGAAACTGAGTGAGGAGGGAGATGCTGCAAAGACAGAGTTGGCTGCTCTGCGGCGCATAGAGGGGTCCATGGACTCAGAAGTCAATAAACTCCGCGAAAGAAAGGAATTATTGTTCCGGGAGAAGACTGAATTAGAGGGAGAACGTGACCGTCTTCAGAACAAAGTGGAAACGACAACGGATATCATCGTAGGACTACGTACCCGTATAGGCCAATGCTTTGATAAAATTCGCGAATTCTCTGATGAACTAGATCAATACGGCATTGAGATATCTGGACAAGTTCCTTCTTATGATACATTAAGAGATAATATTAGACAGCTAGAGGGTGCAATAGATAGCATGGGAGCTATAAATCTCCGTGCAGTAGAGAATTATGATGAGAAGAGCAAACGTCATGCTGATCTACTCGCAGAGACTGAGCGCCTTGATAAGCAGCGAAATGATCTCATAAATTTAGAATCAGATCTCAACGCAAAAAAGAAAATAGCTCTATTTCAAGTATATGAAGCAGTCAATGAGAACTTCCGCCGATGTTATGCTGAATTATCTCAAGGGGGAGAGGCTGAACTCGTCTTAGAGAATCCAGAGCAGCCGTTTGAGGGAGGTCTGATTATGAGGGCAAGACCTCGCCAGGGAAAAGCTCTCAGATTGGAAGCATTAAGTGGAGGAGAAAAATCTCTAGCTGCACTAGCATTCATATTTGCTCTCCAGGAACATCAACCATCACCATTCTACTTACTGGATGAGGTAGACATGTTTTTAGATGGAATAAATGCAGACATGGTGGCTAGGAGGGTTCAAAAATCTTCTAAAACTGCTCAATTCCTACAGATATCTCTCAGGAAAATAACTCTAACGAAAGCTGATCATATTATAGGAGTCACAAAGCAGGATGGAGGCATCAGTCACGTCCTAATTCGTCCGAATATATCAGGTATTGAGGATGTTCAAGAAGAGCTCAACATTCCGGATGAGCATATTGAGGAGGAAGTTTTATGATGGGATGCGCAGGAGCTGAGAAGGTGTTAGAGCACCTTATGTTTCATAAGGCCATCATCGATGAGAATGATCGAGCAATCAAGATCGATCACTATCTCTCAATACTAGGGGAAGGAGAGCATCATATAGCTCCCAACGACCCTCTAGATCGATCTCTAGAAACGGTCTTTGAATTAGTACTTAATAATGATTTAGATCCGTGGGATATAGATCTTATGAAGTTCTCTCGCCTATATACTGAGAAAGTCAGAGAGGAAGAGGTCAATTTTATTATTGCTGGCCGTCTCATGCTCATGGCATGGTCTATTTTACGTATGCAGAGTGAGAGTGTACTCGAGCGATCTGAGATCAGAGAGGAAGAGATATCTGAACCCTGGGATCCTGATTTCTTCGACTTTTTTGATGAGGAGCCAGTTGTTCAATTACGCATGCCTGAAGAAGTAGATCTGGATGAAGTAGTGAGACGCAGAGGTTCCTGTCCCGTCACATTGGTTGATCTCTTAGATGCTTTTGAAGAGGCTCGGATAGAACAAGAAGAGAATAAGCGTAGAGAGAAGATACGCGCGGCCAATCGAGTTAAAACAGACAAATTCGATACCAAAGCACACAGCGATGATATGGAGAGAGATGTGGAAGAAGTATGGCAACGTATACTCAAATGCGGCCCAGGTCCTATCCGTTTAGAGGATATATGGAATGGAGGGAAAGATGATATTATCATGGTATTTACATCTCTCCTTTTCTTAGTTAGGAGCAATAAGATTTCAGTTTGGCAAGATGATCTTCCATTTGGTACGATATCCTTGGAAGTTAGGATGGATTGGGATATTGGAACATTGGAAGACGCGAATCCAGATCCCCTACCTCTTGTTACAGACCGCGAAGCGGTGATGTGAAGTGAATATGGATCCTGTTCGGATTGTAGAAGCAGTATTATTTTCAGCTTCTAAGCCAGTAAAAGTCTCAGAAATAGAGCTTCGGACTCAAATAGATAGGAGAATCATCCGAAGAGCAATTAAGAAACTCACCACTCAATATGATGAAGTGGGCTCTAGCATTGAAGTGGCAAAGACTGGAACAGGATACTCACTAATCCTGAGGGAAGAATATCGGCCTTTTGGTAGACAATTCGCTCCAAAAGAAATCCCTGACGAAGTACTAAGGACTGCATCTTGGATCGCCTATCACCAACCGGTGCTACAGAGTGATCTGAGTAGATCTCTTGGATCTCGCATCTATGATGATGTCAGAACATTGAGGAATCTTGGATTGATATATGCTCGTAAAAAGGGACAGACGCTTGAATTAACAACTACTAAACGCTTCTCAGAATACTTTGGTATAGATGGAACCAGTAGAGTCTCAGTTAAGAAGTGGATGGAAGAGAGGGCAAAAGAGTAATAAAATGCTTATGTAGATCATCTTCATGCTCTCTTTAAATTTACTAATTTTAGTCATTTTTAACTATTACTAATGCAGATGATTATCTAGTATATTTCTCTCCTCACTTGTTCTATTACTTGTTGACGCTTATTATTGGATACAGATCATTTCTAAATAAATTCGTATCATACAATTAAGCCAGTATAGCATCTAAGCTCACAAAGGTTTAAATTCGAATGCCACAATCCCATCGATAGTGATTGTTTATGGTCCTACCACTTGCCTTGCTCGAAAAGTCCTTGGATCACCGGATTTCGCTACTCCTCAAGGACAGCCGTGTGCTGGAAGGAAAGCTTGCCGGATATGATGACTACATGAACATGGTCTTGGAAGACACCGAAGAGCGTACCTCCGAGCAAACTCGCCGCTTAGGCACTGTAGTACTTCGTGGAAATAACGTTGTAAGTATATCGCCGCTATGACGGCACTACATGCATGAAAGCAGTTATTTTAGCGGGTGGCTTAGGCACCCGCCTTCGCCCCCTAACCTTCTCAATGCCTAAACCACTAATTCCAATGGCAGGACCACCTATGGTCCGGCATATTATTGATCCCTTGCCTAAGGAAGTAGATACTGTAATATTGGCAGTATCGTACATGAAAGATCTTCTTGAGCGATATTTCAGAGAGAATGATGTAGGTCGTGACATAATATTAATCAATGAAGATGAACCAATGGGAACAGGCGGTGCTCTAAAGAATGTCTCCAAATGGTTAGATGATACATTCTTTGCATTCAACGGCGATGTAATATGTTCTATAGATCTCACGACAATGCTTGAAGTTCATAAAGCACACCGTGGCATTGGAACTATGGCATTATGGCCAGTAAGCGATCCCTCAGCATTTGGTGTTGCAGCTACTGATGATTTGGGTAGAATAACAACGTTCCAGGAAAAGCCTCCAAAAGGTAAGGAATTGTCTAATAAGATAAATGCAGGGGCGTACATTTTCGAGCCGGCATTGCTGGATCACATCTCCGAGGGAGTAGTATCTCTAGAGCGAGAAGTATTCCCTCACATATTGCATCGTAGCCTATATGGTTATACTTTTGATGGATATTGGATAGATGCTGGAACTAGGGAAAACTTCCTTTGCGCCCAGCATATCTTATTAGATAGAGGACAGAGCAACACATGTGGAATTGATAATTATCCGACAGGTGTTCGCGTAATTGGAAACAACCTCATTGAGACGGACTATTTAGAGCCCAGTACGATAGGGCCAAATGTGTATGTGGAGAACGGAGCAAAAGTCTGCCGAGGAGCAACCATCTCCAATAGCCTGATCATGGAAGGCGCAATTATTGGTAATAGGGCGACAGTTTTGAACTGCATGGTCGGGCCTGGTGCAATCGTTGATGATGGCGTGACAATATCTGATGAAATACTGGCATAATCATGACTCTAATTCACATTAGTTTATTAAGCAAGTCTTCTTTACAGGCGCTGGCTGGTCTATATGGGGCCTGGCAATAAATTAGTAGAATTAATATCTGGAAAGAGGTTCAGAAAGGGATGGACCGCTCTCAACATTGCGTTCTTCCTATTATTCGTTATAATACCAACAGTATATATTTTGTCATATGCAATTACTGATTGGTCAGAGATACAAGAACACGTTCTAAGCGATCCAGCTACGATGGACCTTATAATTGGTTCAATAATTGTGGCATTTGAAATTGCGACCATAGTGACTATCATTGATTTCGTCGCAGGTCTCCCACTGGCATGGATGATGGCACGCAAGGACTTCAGGGGAAAGCAATTTCTAGATACCTTGATAGATATGCCTCTGGCTGTTCCTACCGCGGCATTAGGCTTTTCAGCAGCTATATTTTGGGCAGTTACTCCAAACCCTCCGCCGTTTTCACTAGCTACAATATCATCACCTATGATACTGATAATCCTTCTACATGTCGTGTTCTCATATCCATATATGGTGAGATCCCTGACTGCCATCTTAGGAGGGATAGATGAGACTTATGAGACAGCTGGAAGAACATTGGGCGCAAGCCGACTCACTGCTGTCCGCACCATAACTCTACCACTATTCCGTGCAGGATTGGTCACGGGCGCCATCTTATGTTTTGCGCGATCTCTCAGCGAGACGGGTGGTACAATAATTGCATTAGCTACTCTATATGGTAGGAGAATGGTGGAAGGTGATTTTCACACAGGACCATCTCTTATTGGCTTCTGGAAAGATGCCTCAGTATCTGATCCAACACTCATTCCTGCCCTTTCATTCGTTAGTATATTGCTCATAATACTTGCATTAGTGCTATTACTTGTACTAAAAATAGTTATCATGAGGGTTAGACTTCCTCTACGTAAAGTATGGCCCTCTCCTGAGAAACTTCTCAGCAGAGGCCTATTTCCTAAAATAAAGGATACATCTGCGATTATATTCCTAATCGTAATAGTTCTCATACCCTCCTTCTTTATATTCACCTACGTTCTCACTGCAAATCCTGTACAAGCCGATTGGAGTCCCTTCATCGATGCCCTTCTAACTTCTTTCTTAGTAGCCACTATTGTGACGCTGATAGACCTAGTTATGGGAATTCCAATGGCATTGTATATAGTAAAGAATAAGACTGGAAGACTATCTCAAATGCTAGACGTCCTTGTTAATGTTCCATTAATTGTCCCAACTGCCGCATTAGGATTCTCTCTAGGTTTGTTCTGGAGTAACTTTGATCCTAATGCTTCATTTCCATTATTGCTCATTATATTAGCCCATGTTGCCTTTACGTACCCGTTAGTTGTGCGCAATGTTGTTGGTGCTGTTGAAGGGATAGATCCTGCCTTCGAAGAGACAGCTCGAACTTTAGGCGCTAAACCAATACAATCCTTCCGAAGAGTATTATTTCCGATGATAAAGGGCTCAATATTAGCTGGCGCTATAATGGCTTTCACAAGAAGCCTTGGAGAGACTGGAGCTACATTAGCAGTAGTAGCCAATGCCAATACTGCTCCAGTCTATATTGTTGAGTTAGTAAATGAACAGTCTTATTATTTGGCAGCTATGGCTTGTATTATTTTGATAATAATATCGTATGTATTTATGCTACTCCTACGTCGCTTTACTCGAGAAGAGGTGGTTTAATGCCATCAGTAACTCTACTAGGGATAGTCAAGAGGTATTCTGACGTAACTGCCGCTAATGGGCTCAATTTAACTGTGAATGATGGTGAATATCTTTGTCTATTAGGTCCTACAGGTGCAGGTAAAACTACTGTGTTAAGAATAATAGCTGGGCTCACGACTCCCGATCAGGGCAGAGTATTATTCGATGGCCGAGACGTTACATCATTAGATCCAGAAGAAAGAAGTGCTGTATTACTATCCCAGACATACTGTCTCTTCCCCACCATGACTGTAGCTGATAATGTTTTATTTGGGCCAGAAATAAGAGAAATACCTGAAGCAGACAAAGAACAGATGCTCGTATCACTACTAGATATGGTACGCTTGAGCGAAAGAGCCAATTCCTATCCTAAAGAATTATCAGGAGGGATGCAACAACGCTGTGCACTCGCTAGGGCAATTGCTACTAGTCCAGATGTACTCTTGTTAGATGAACCTTTAAGAGCTTTAGATGCCAGACTACGTATTGATCTACGTAGGGAGTTAAAATCACTGGCCAGAACGCTTGGGTTAACAGTTATACACGTCACTCACGATCAGGATGAAGCACTAGTGATGGCAGATCGTATCGCTATTTTGAGAGCTGGAAAGATACTGCAAGTAGGGACACCTGCCGAAGTATTCAATGAGCCAGAATCGCCTTTTGTTGCCAACTTCGTAGGGCAATCTAATTTTTTCACTGGAAAATTAGTGAATTCCACACCAACTGGCGCTGAGATTGAGGATGATGATGGTAGAAGAGTAAGAGCTCGCGCCACTAGCCTTCCGATAGGTTCTAAGGTAGTACTTGCTGTAAAAGTAGGGCAGACACACATACTCAAGCGAGAGGTAACGCCTCTTAAGGGGCGAATCGAGCGAATACTCTTTGAAGGGAGAGTAGTCCATGTCGATGTAGATATTGAAGGAGTGGGACGATTCTCTTCTAAAATTCCAGTTAGGCGTCGAGGACGCTATAATGTAGGAGATGAAGTCGGCATAGGGTGGAATCGAAACAAGGCAAAAATATTCCCATACCCTGAGAATGGATTAGAAGATGAGCTTAAGGTGGATTAGATGCCGCTGGTGGAGCTTAAAAACGTTAGTAAACGCTTTGGAAAGGTAGTCGCATCATCCAATATCAATCTAAGGATAGAAGATGGTGAATACATTACTATACTAGGACCATCTGGATGCGGCAAAACTACACTTATTCGTATGATTGCTGGCATACTTGAACCTAGTGAGGGACAAGTACTCATTGATGGAAAGGATATGATAGGGACTCCTATTGAGGAAAGAGACATTGGATATGTCTTTCAAAATATAGCTTTATTTCCTCACCTCAATGCGCTGGAAAATGTATCGTATGGACCAATTGTTAAGAACCTGACTGAAGGAGAACGCCATAATGTATCCAATCAGTATTTGAATTTGGTCAATCTACTCGATCGCATGAAAATGTTCCCTTCTGATCTTTCAGGAGGGGAACAGCAGAAGGTAGCGTTGGCTAGAACTCTTGCCTCAGGATCTAAATTGCTACTCCTTGATGAACCACTATCAGCATTAGATGCTAGAGTAAGAGTAGATCTTAGATATGAGCTAAGGCGCATCACAAAAAATCTCGGACTCACAGTACTACACGTCACTCATGACCAAGAGGAAGCAATGACCGTATCTGATCGTATTGTCCTTATGCGCCGAGGGCGCATAGTGGAATCAGATACTCCTGAGATGATGTATAGGGCGCCAAAAGAATTATTCACTGCTAATTTCATTGGAGAAACTAATCTATTAGATGGTGTAGTTGTATCTAGTGGAATTGAACGATCCTTAATAGAATTGAGAGATGGATCAATTGTAGAAGCACAGCCCGGAGAATTCGATCCTGGAGATCTAGTAGTTATCTCTGTACGGCCAGAGAATGTACGTGCTACTGATGAAGGGTTAAATTCTACAATCCGCTCTATATCATTCATGGGGACTTATCTCAGAATTACTGCAGAGGCTGATAGTGAGGATATATTAGGGTTCGACGTACATGTCGCAAGAGGTATGGATTTTAACGTAGGAGACACTGTCTCCCTTGGGTGGGTCATGGAGTCGGCGCTAGTATATCCAAAGCCGCCTGGAGGTATAGCGGAGGCTGTTAAACTTGAATGAACGAAAGTCGTTGTTGGAATGGTTTGGAGTCAGAAGGGAATCATTGGTCCGAAAAGGAATACGAAGTCATGTGATTGCAGTGAGTGATGCTACAATGGGATTGAACAGAGCAATCACTGCACTATGCAGCAACGATCGAGAAGGAGCTATGGATGCAATAAAGCTAGTACTCATGGCTGAAGAAGAGGCCGATTTAGTAGAAGAGTCCTTAAGCGCTAGCTTAACGAAAGGAGATCTAGAGTCAAGACAGCGCGAGGATTTATTGAGACTAGTACGCCGCATCGATTTTATATCTGACTGGGCAAAAGAAGCATCATTAAATTTACAACTGATCCTAGAAGCTGATGTAAATGTATCATGTGACTTATGGTCTCGCTATGCTAATATGACAAAGGCTCTTACACGAGCAACCAAATCTCTACTCGTAAGTATTGAGAATTTAGGAGTCAATAATGATCGGGCAAGAGAGAGCAGCCGGGAGATCGAAAGGCAGGAACACATCATAGATGATCTATATTTCTCCACTAAAAAAGCCATATTATTTTCCGACACTGATCCTAGAGCAGTGTTCTTACTCCGTGACATGCTTCATGGCATTGAAAATTCTGCAGATAGCTGCAAAGATGTAGCCGACATGATATACATCTTGATAATATCTGATTCTCGCAAGGTCAGGTAGATCCAATGTCGCAGCAAATTTTTGGAACCAATGGCGTACGTGGAATTGTAAATGATGGCATGACTATTCAATTGGCCATGGATTTGGGAAGAGCAATTGGTACGTATATGAGTGGACAAGTAGTCATAGGAAATGATCCAAGGACGTCTGCAGATATGATTAAGAGTGCAGTATCCTGTGGCCTCATGTCAACTGGCGTCGAAGTGATCGATATTGGCATGGTCCCTACACCGGTAGTTCAATTCTATGTCAAGGAAAACGCCCTTTCAGGGGGAATTGTGATCACTGCATCCCATAATCCTCCAGAATTCAATGGCATTAAGTGTGTTGATGCCGACGGCACCGAAATGCCGCGTCATAAGGAAGAGCAAATTGAGAAAATATACTTCGAAAAAAGCTTCAAGTCACAAGCCTGGAACTCTGTGGGCACACTGCATCGAGCCACCAGGGCAGTTGAGCCCTATTTAAGAAATGTCATGTCATTGGTAGATACAAAGACTATTCATGATGCAGATCTTCACGCCGTATTAGATTGCGCTAATGGAGCGGGTTCTGTCACCGCTCCTATATTATTAGATGACCTTAATGTAAAAGCAGTGACTTTAAATTCAAATCCCCAAGGAACATTTCCAGGACATCCTAGCGAACCAGTGGAGGCACATCTGCAAGATTTAATCTCTTTGGTAAAGTCATCGGATGCTGATTTAGGCATTGCTCATGATGGAGATGCTGATAGAACTATATTCGTAGATGATAGAGGGCGATATCTCTATGGAGATTGCTCACTAGCTATTGTGGCCGAATACATGGTCAGGGAAAATGATGGAGGTATAGTAGTCACGCCTGTATCCTCGTCTATGGCTGTAGAAGATGCGGTAAGAAGAGCGGGTGGTGAGATAATCTATACTCGAGTAGGATCTCCTGTAGTGGCAAGGAAAATGATAGAGACTGGTGCCATATTTGGAGGTGAAGAGAATGGAGGGCTTATTTTCCCACTTCATCAATACTGCCGTGATGGAGCCATGACTGTAGCTAAATTATTAGAAATAGTTGCAATTGAAGGACCGCTCTCTAAATTAGTGGACAACGTTCCGAAATATTGCCAAGATAAACGTAAGATGGCATGCCCAGACAGTAGAAAAGAGAGTGTTCTTACTAAGTTAGTTGAATATTATTGTGATGAACGTGTAGACACTACTGATGGAGTAAAGATATGGTTTAAGAGCGGATGGACACTAATCCGTCCATCAGGAACTGAGCCACTATTCCGGATATACTCGGAAGCGCAGACTGATAAGGATGCACAAAAATATTCTGATAATTGTCAGAAAGTGTTAGAAAGTCTACTTGAATAATTATAATATGGATCATATTTCCACATCATCAGATGTGGAATAGTCCAATTTTTAAAATAAAAATACCTAGTATATCTCGGTGACTATTACCTTCAGACTCTAGTAATTTTACGCCTTCCCATCGCCACTAAATATTGGATCTCTTCACCAGGTTGCATAGAATCTCTTAATTCTGAATCAACAGGGATAGAAAAATTCTCAAATGTTTCTAGATCCATTATCTCAGCCTCATCGCCCATAACGGTAAGTATCTGCCCCTTTCTCTTATCGATCATAGGTATCTGTATCTTATGCTTTACAGGATAAACAACACTTCTCTTTTTATCGTCGAAAACACCCACCGCGTCAATACGACTTTTAGCCTCACCATGCTTTCCTGGCTTGGACGTATCGATGGATATGATTTTACAAGGCTCATCTTCGATCAGCATATAGCGTCCAACCTTGAGTTCTCTGACCTCAGCCTGTGTCCACATATTTTATCATGGGATGTATCAGGCCTCAAGTTATATATTTTGTCTAAGACATTTCCTGGAGCATTCACAACATTTCAGACGCACCTGATCATTTTACACCTTCTCACTGAGATCACTGAATAACACGATTTTTAATATCGTAATACTATTTGATATACAACGAATCCGATTAAGGCTCACTTTAGCAATCAAGCCTATAGGGTGAATATATATGAAAATTATAATCTCGGGAAAGGGTGGAAGCGGAAAAAGCACTATATCTTCCCTTCTAGCAATGAATTTGGTCAAAAATAATTATCGAGTCCTAATAGTTGATACCGATGAATCTAATTTTGGCCTAGAGGCACTTCTAGGCTTAGGCAATTCTCAAGAGCTTATGGAGCATCTTGGAGGTAAAAAGGTGCTAGGTGAAAAGATGAAGGCATCGTTTTCAAAAAATCCTGGGGAGCCACGCGTTCCTCTATTCGATCAAATATGGAGGATAGAAGACATACCGTCTGAATGCCTCTCAGTAAGTGGAGATTTACACCTCATGCAGATAGGTAAAATAAGAAGCTTTGGAGAGGGATGTGCTTGCCCGATTGGTAGCCTATCTAAAGACTTTCTTAGAAATCTGAAGCTTGGACCTAAAGATGTAGTTATTATCGATACTGAAGCAGGGGTAGAGCATCTTGGTCGTGGGGTGGCAGGTGGGGCAGATATGGTCATTGCAATATTAGATCCATCATTCGAATCAATTAGATTATCTGAGAAGATCAGAGGGATGGCAGAAGAAGCGGGGAAGCCTATATACTATATTCTAAACAAAGTCAATGAAGAGGTCGCAAAACAAATGATGACCTCTCTTGATCAGGATAAGGTAATATCTACTATATCTCGCAATGCAGAGGTTGAGCATATGGGACTCATAGGCAAGCCTCTAGATATCACAGTAGATGGAATCAGTGATGTTGTAGAATTCATCCTGAGGCATGCTAAGGAGATATGAGTTATGAAGCAGGTGGCAATCATTACTGTGACGATAATGATTACTACTCTATTGGCTGGCTCCTGCATAATGATAGATAATGTTTGGATCGACGATCGAGAAACTTTCAAAGTCACAGACATGTTCGATAGAGAAGTCAACATCCCGGTTAATGTAGAGAGAGTCATAGCTGCTGGAGCTACAGCACTACGGTTCGTTACTTATCTGGACGGTTCATCGAAGGTTGTGGGCGTAGAAGATTTCGAAAAAGATACTTCTGTAAAAGGACTAGGTGGTCGCACATATGCCATAGCTCATCCAGAATATGCTGAATTACCTAGTATCGGTAATCAGCATGGAGGAAATGAAGAGCTGATGTCTTTTGCAGGCCCTGATGTGGTATTCTTCTCTACACAAGAATCTCACCTTTGCGATCATTTACAGAGTAAACTAGGCATCCCTGTTGTTGGTCTCAGCAGTGGAGTTGATTTGACAACTAATATTGAGTCGTTCTATAGGCAAATTGATCTTATAGGGAAAATCTTGAATAATGAAAAACGTGCCGATTATCTAAAAACGGAAATTGATACTCTGATACACGATATCCAATCTAGAGCGACCAGAGCACTTGAAAAAGATGTGCCTACCGTGTACATTGGGGGCTTATCTTATGGAGGTAGCCGCGGACTGTATTCTACCAGTGCCCACTATGCGCCTTTTATATTTCTAAATGCCAACAATATAATCAAAACAGCTTCAAGTGTAGTTGTAGACGTAGATAAGGAAGCGCTGGTTGGTGGAAATCCAGATTACATATTTTTAGACCGCGCTGGATTACCGTCAGCTGTAATTGATTACAGGAACAATAGGCCTGCTCTAAATGATATGGCCGCCTTCAAGAATGATAGTATCTATGGTATGATGCAATCTAATTGGTATGCTACTAATTGGGACACAGTGTTGATTTCATGCTATTATGTAGGTAAAATAATTTATCCAGATGAATTTGACGACGTAGTGATGGAGAAGAAGGCAGAGGAGATATACACAATGATGTTGGGTGTAAATGTATATCAAGAAGTATCAGAGAACGTGGGTGGATTCGGTCAATTATCGCTTGCCTGATATGCGTGAATATTTAAGACAAAATGGTAGTGTGCTATATGACCTCGCTTAACATTCTAAAATCACCATGGCCCAATGTAAAATCTGCGGTGGAAAACATTGAAAAATACATGGACGGTATGCGACAAACGTATCTTTTGTTCCATGCCTTTGACCTAAATTTATTTGAACATACTGTCTCGGAGATTGATACAAACACATTATCTAAGGAACTTGGTGCTGATGATGTGATGCTACAAATGTTCTGTGAAGCATTAGCATCTATAGGGTTCCTAAATAAAACTAAAAATGGATTCGTTAACTCCTTAGAGACAACTACTTATTTTGTTCAATCTTCTCCCTATTGCCTCATCTCATCCTATAATGGAATGAGGCGAGAGATTGAAGGATGGCATTCTCTCCAAACACTTCTTAAAAATGGGCCAAAGATGCTTAATCGCACCCAGATATTCAATGAAGAATGGATGCAAGGCATCGCTGCATCGGCTAAGAGTGGCAATGTCCAAAACGTTGTATTAGATGTTTCCGATGTAATCGATCTCCATTCAGTAAAAAGAATGATGGACATTGGAGGAGGACATGGATTATATTCGATCGCATTCTCCGCCCTCAATCCAGATATGGAGATCTGGATAATGGATCTACCAGATATATTGCCTGTGGCCAAGAAGAATATATTTCTCTATAATGCTACCAATGTTCATCTGATCCCCGGAGATTTTACCAAAGATGACATCGGATCAAATTATGACTTAATTTTTTCATCGTTCAATCCCAGCGGTTCCAATATATCTATGATACCAATCCTGAAGCATGCTCTCTCTCCGGATGGATTTCTAGTTATACGACAGTTCAAGGAAGAAATCAAGGATGACGCTGTTAAAAATTTAGGATGGAATCTATATCGATTTGATGATAGCAATTATCCTCGCAGAAGATTTTCTGGCCCAGATACAGTATCTATTGATCAGTATAACTCAGAATTGATATCCTCTGGCTTTGAAATGATCAGGAGATGGGATTTCGATGAAGTATCTGAGATAACTGTGATGAGATTATTAGGTGATAGATGATGAAACTCTCTGAGGAGAAATTCAATAATACTAATAGTGCTCCTGTGACGAGATCTAGCGATAGATATCTTCGCTATATTGCTAGAAAGACATTGTTTCTGATAAGTTGTATAATATTACTATTCGTAATGATGATTATCTCAGTCTCTGTAGGGACATTATCAATCCCTATGGAGGAGATTGTACGATCGCTAGTTGGACTGGAGAGTAATTACTCCAATATAGTCTGGCATATCCGCATGCCTAGAGTATTAGCAGGCATAGTAGCTGGAGCCTCACTTGCTGTAGCGGGAGCAGTTATGCAAAGCATTCTGAAAAATCCTCTAGCATCACCTTATACTCTTGGCCTATCTCAATCAGCTGCATTTGGCGCTGCATTTGCAATAATCTTCTTAGGTGCCGGTTCAGCCATCAGCGGTACAACAGGCACTGTAATCGTAAACAATCCTTACATAGTCACAATCATGGCCTTTGTATGGGCACTTGTTGGTATGACATTCATAATGATTTTATCAGCCATGACACGAGTTTCCCCCGAAGCAATGATATTGGCCGGAGTAGCCATTGCAGCGATCTTCCAAGCAGGGACGACCGCGCTTCAATTCTTTGCAGACAGCATCCAATTATCCTCTATAGTATACTGGACATTTGGAGATATAGGAAGAGTGACCTGGAGTCAGTGCGGAGTTCTAATAGCAATAATGATTCCTACCTTAGCCTATTTCATCTACAATCGATGGAATTACAATGCAATGGATGCTGGGGAGGAGACAGCAAGAGGTCTTGGTGTAGATACAGGACGCATGAGGATTATTGGAATGATACTCTCATCTCTCCTATCTGCTGTAGTAGTCTCTTTCATGGGAATCATAGGTTTCATCGGTCTAGTAGCTCCTCATATTACAAGAAGAGTCATAGGCGGAGATCATCGGTTTCTTATTCC
The DNA here is from genome assembly GCA_012518185.1 of Methanobacteriota archaeon. Taxonomy (GTDB): domain Archaea; phylum Thermoplasmatota; class Thermoplasmata; order Methanomassiliicoccales; family Methanomassiliicoccaceae; genus DTU008. Next base: position 22,715 of record JAAYTA010000063.1, on the reverse strand, counting down.
AGGATCCGCTCTTATAGGGGCAATATTGCTAATGGGATCGGACACGTTAGCTAGGACAATAATATCGCCCATGGTAGTCCCCGTTGGAGTTATAACTGCGTTCTTAGGTGGACCTCTCTTTATATATCTGCTAGTAAAGGGGTACAAAAAATGATGTTGAAAGTTGATGATATCGAATTTAAGTATCGGAGTACTCCCATACTAGATGAAGTAAGTTTTTCAGTTGAAGCCGCTGAAGTAGTATCAATACTTGGGCCAAATGGAGTGGGTAAAACTACTCTATTGAAGTGTATAAATGGCATTTTGAAAGCTAAAAAAGGGACGGTAATGGTCGGCAAAGAGAGCTTGACTGATATGTCAAGATTGGAGATCGCTAAGAGGGTGGGTTATGTGGCTCAGAAGAGCGATACCAGTATGGCCACAGTATTTGAGTCAGTGCTACTTGGACGAAAGCCTTACGTGCGCTGGGATGTGACGAGAGAAGATGTGAGAGTGGCTGGAGAAATGATCGATCGATTAGGTCTTTCTGACTTATCTATGAAGTATATCGGAGAAATAAGTGGGGGTGAATTCCAAATGGTGCAGATAGCTCGCGCATTAGTACAGGATCCTAAGATATTACTCTTAGATGAACCAACTAGTAATCTTGACTTATCTAATCAAGTAAGGATAATGTCTCTAATTAAGGATACAGTAGAGCAGAATAATATTTCGGCCATACTCACCATGCACGATCTTAACTTAGCTATCCGACACTCTAATCGATTTATATTACTGAAAGAGGGCCGTATCTATGCAGCAGGAGGAGTAGAAGTGTTGACACCTGATGTGATTGGAGAGGTCTACGGCATCCCCGTATGTGTTGAGACTATCAGGGGGCAACCGGTCGTGGTCCCTGCCTGAGTATTACTATCGTCTCCCCCTTCCCCGGTGTTGACGCTTTCCTTTCTGAGTCCTGGGCCGATATGGCTTCTTAGGCGGTGGCTCTGGATACTTATCCTGTATATCTTTAATTCGCCGCGCAATCTCATCATTTAATGAGTCTCCTATAAATTCTCCTTTATAGTAATCTACTCGTGCTGCAATAGATAATTTACCGCTCAACACTCGGGCAACATTACCTCTCTGCCAGTAGGGTGCACGATGTATGAGAGGATGCTGGAAAATAATACCATGTTTAGGTGGATTGCGCCCTTTACGAAGATGTGCAAACATAGCCTTTTCTGCGCCTAGTAGTTGCACAGTTCCTGATGGTAGCACCGCTAGTCGACGTAATCCTCCGGCAAGAGAGATGAGTCTAGCACCTAAGCTGGGGCCAATAATAGCTGACAAATTAGGTGCGACATCGTTCATCCTTTCTGAAATGTATGATTCTAAATGTTTTTTTTCACCATATAATGAAGCTAATGAGGAAGCGTATGATCTGACTACTTTCAGATCTTTATCTTCTAGCTCCGACCCAACTGATTCGAGTTGTAAATCTAACGCATCAAGAATTTCTTCTCGACTACCTATTTGAGCTATTAAATCTGCATAACGCGCATCGTGGGCATAGTCAACCAATTCAGGAAAATGTAATCCATACCATTCATGAAGTCGTTCCGACATCAGATTAATCATTTCTATTAAATCATCCATGCCCCGCACAGCTTGTAATATAAAACGATCAGCAGGCAATGGCTCACGACTGCGTATTTTACCCAATTCTACCATCGCGCTCTGCCTAAGCTGATGCGAGTATCCATAATCCTCCGCTCGAATAAATGATGAATTCAAGAATTCAGGCTTGCCCAGACTCGATAGCCGAGGCTCAGCGACCTTCATACGCTTCACTGCCAAACTCTCCTCCTCTGGAAGGAGTTCCCCTCTCTGTATCTTAGCTAGTTTAGCAGCAATAGCAATTGCATCCTTCTCGAATAGTACCTTTTTAACTATCTTTTCCCGATCAACGAGAAATACTCCGAACCACTTAGTGACTAATATCATCCATTTCCTCTTATTCTCGATATTCTCTAGCCTATCATGGAGAGAATGCGCTCAATTTCTTTCTCAGGGAGATCCTTGGCTCCCCCCATAATCTCGACCGTAAGTTGTAAGGTAGCTAAATACTCCATAGTTTCCATACGGTTAAGCGCCTCTGGCAGATCCTTCCCGATTGCTATGGCTCCATGATTTTGCATGAGGCAGGCATTATGTATTCTCAACTGATCAACTACTTTATCAGCTAAATCGCTCGTACCTGGCGCATCATAACTTACGGTTGGAACATAACGCCCTAGAATCATCAATCCTTCAGGAGTTAATGCAGTCCTTAGTTGATGTCCCATCACAGCTAGTGATGTGCACGATATAGGATGACAATGGATTATGGCTCCTACTTCTGGCCTTGATTGATAGATTCCTGTATGAAATGGAGTCTCCATAGACGGCTTGAAATCTCCCTCGTATTTTCCAGTAACTAGATCTACGCATATCATTTGATTTGATGTAAGTAGTCCCTTGCAAGTGCCAGAGGGGGTGATCAATATAGTTTTCTCATCCAATCGACAACTGATATTTCCTCCACTACCAAAAGTTAGCCGGCGCTCAAAAGCCAATCTACCAGTGGCAGCTAGTTCCTCTCTATAATTCTTAATCAAGGATACTCGCCTCTTCTAATCTAAATTTTCTTACCCTATCAATCTCTGTAGGCGGTAGTATGCCTGCTTCGGTAATGAATCCTGTTACGTATTTTGCTGGAGTCATATCAAATGATGGATTAAGGGCAACCGAATGCTGAGGAGCTAGTCGGATATGCTCAACCATAGTAACCTCTTCTTCTGCGCGTTCTTCTATAACGATCTGATCTCCAGATGTCAGAGAAAAATCAAACGTAGATAGTGGAGCACATACATAGAATGGGATACCCATAGAGTTAGCTAATATGGCTTTATCAAATGTACCTATTTTGTTAGCAAAGTCACCATTAGCAGCTATTCTATCTGCACCTACTAATATTATATCCACACCATCTCTCATGAAATGTGCAGATGCACTATCTGGTATTATCGCATGTGGAATTCCTTCGTTATATAGTTCCCATGCAGTCAATTTCATACCCTGTAGTCTAGGGCGCGTTTCAGATACATATACGTAAATGTGTCTGCCTGCTGTCCACGCTGATCGGATAGGTGCTAATGCTGTTCCAATATCTACTGTTGCTAATGCACCGGCATTGCAATGAGTCATGATCCGAGCTTCCTCTTCAATGAGTGATGCACCATACATTCCAATAAGTCTACATCGCTCGATAATTTGATCAGCATACATATCTGCTGCAGCAATAGGCTCATCCCCAAGCTCTATAGATCTGAGCATATGCTCTATGGCATAGAACAAGTCATATGCAGTGGGGCGGGTCGACCTAAGGGCTTCTGCCGCCTCTGTAAGGTCATCATCATTGATGGCCGCTAGAGCAATACCATAGGCTGCTGCAGCCCCTATCGAGGGTGCACCTCTAACTGCCATATTTTTAATGCACTCAGCTACTTGCAGATAGTTTTCAAGATCTATGATGCTAAATTCCTGCGGAATAAGGCGTTGGTCTATCATCCGGACCATATTATGTTCAAACCACACTGCCTTAATTTCCATATCACCCTTATCAGTTATTACACGCATGCTATGACCAAAGTGTCATTCCCTAGAGTTATAGAAAAATATGGCGATGCTTAAGGGAGACGAACGTTCGTTTCTTTGGGTAATTAGAAATAACTTCAGTGCGATTAGCGTTCCGGTGCAATGAAGAAGGGAGCAGCTCTAGACGTATATTCCACGAGTTCCGGTCTGAAGCAAATCTCCAATCCTGTGAGGCAGAAAATATTGAGCGAGTTACAACGCCGTGATCTAAGCCTCTCGGAGATAGCACAATTGACTGGAAAGGCACAGTCCACATTATCTGTTCATTTAGACAAAATGGTAAAGGAGGGGCTCGTGGCCTCCAGAGATGACCCCTCAGACAACCGCCGGAAGATATTCTATCTAGTCTCCAAGCCTGTTGGTTCTTCCGTTGTTCCGAGGGAAGATCTAGCGAAAGCAGTGAACAGTATCATTGACAAGAGTGTAGGTAGTCCAATATCATTCTTAAAAGGTCAGATGCGTGCCCTAATACTTGGAGTGGAAGCTATCGGCCTAAATATGGATCCTGTGCTGAAGGACATAGGTCGACAAATAGGGATTCAACTAGCAAAACATATGAAATCCACTGAAATTAAGCCATTGGTAGAGGAGATAAAAGCATTCTACGCTCAGCATGAATTGGGAGAATTAAATGTATATTCCCTAATTCCACTTACACTGATCATAAAAGATGATTATGATTGTTCTGATATACCAGATGTTGGAAAAACACTATGTACACTCAATGAGGGAATATTAGAGTCAATCTTCGACGTCAAGACTGGTGTACCATTAGGTGTAACTCAAACAGAGTGCTTTGGAACCAAATACAATTTCTGTAAGTTTGTATTTGAACCAACATTGTATGACTAAATATTGCTTAGTATGGACAATTATCATCGTCGCTCGAGCTATGGGAACATAGTGGATCTTCTGAGTAGGAACTACCTGAGAAATAGAATGCATTAGCGCGACATCCCCAACACAAATTACTGTCGCATACGCTACAGGTGTTCCTAATACCTTTACGATATGGTGTGAAGAATAATGATGATTCGTTAAAGCGTACAAGATCTTCTAGACTCTCTTCTCTAATATCTCCCAGAGTACGCCTAAGGGAATAGCATGATGACAATCTGCCATCCTGAGAGATAAATGCACAGGTTCCACAATATTGCTTGGGAAAATCTTGACAACCCATGCCACGCCCATCTAGGAATTTTTCATCACGAATACGATACGCAGCAGATACATCCTCCATCTTAGGAATATAGGAATAAGTTATTCCACGCTCGTCTACAGGTTTTAATGACATTAGACAAGTACGGATGCGATATTTTCGATGCATGAAATCCATAGTCTTCTTCACATCTTCAGGTGTATGATGCACAGTGAGCATAATCATATTAGCAACATCATTAGGCGATTTTCCTGCCTCTAGTAACAATTCCAATCCTGCTAAAGTAGATCTCACATGGCGGGGATGATATGTATAGCGAAGAGATCCTAGTATCTTAGGATCTAGGGAATCTAGATGGATCATAACGAATCCATCTTGTGTCAGTTCAATAACTCGTTTTGCATTGACTACATCATTGAGGCGGGGTCCGCATGTCCATAAGTTGTTTACCATACCTGCATAACGAACACTCTGCATTAGCTCTATCCAATCAGGATGCTCTAGGGGATCACCACCCATCCAATCTATCTGCTTCACGCCAAGATTGGCGGCCTGGCGTATCAGGCTCTTAATCTCTCTCGTGGTCAATGGCTCATTTACATCCATGACTTTCGGGTAACAATATGCACAGTTAGCCGAACATTCGTTAGTACATTCTATCTGCAAACGATAGAGTTCCCTGCGCTCGAAGCAATCGTTCTGTAATTTCGACTGTTCTGAGTTGTTATCAAATAATGCACCCAGTGCTCCTCCGCCTTTTGACAAGAACGCACCCCCGGCTGGATTTGGCAATTATATTAAGTCGTTTAATAAGCTTTTGTGAAGTGATTAGCTCCTAACCGATATATTCTGATTCATAAATCTTTTATTTTTTCATTCAGATTAAGATCCAGTTATATGACAAAGTTCAAAATTAATAAATATAATATTATATGAATAGTAGATTTACACTAATTCGCTCCCGATAAATCGTTTATGCTATCACAACTAGAAAGTAATGAAAATATAGAATTCTACCACGTACTCAATTCTTAAGCACTATATCTCTAGAACTAATCATCATGAATAAAAACTTCCAGATGTGTAAAACTCATTCATCTCTGGTGGTATCTAATACATCACTTGTTATGCGAGAGTTCAGCTACTGCAGCCGATTATTCGTAACTAATGAGGATTCTGTGTTGATCCTGAAAGTTGATGCATAGTACGTTGATCATACACTGTGTAGTATTGGATGCTGACAATCCTATACCTATACCAATCTCATCATCGCTTCTCCGCAGGCTCTTGTTGTGTTACGCAATGAAAGCTACCATATCCATATACGAGATCACGAGCATAAATGGGTATTATATGATGTTCTGGCATAGCTTCCTCCATTATCTCAATAGCTATGGAATCATTGGAGTCATTAAAGATAGGTAATAAGACTACTCCATTACCGATATAGAAGTTAGCATAACTAGCAGGTAGCACTCCTCCCTCTTCGGGTATGGGGACAGGATCAGGCATTGGAAGTGTAATGATATTCAGTGGACATCCATCACTGTTGCGATAATTCTCTAGTATCTCCAAATTAGTCTGTAGTACTTTGGGATTATGACCTCCTCCTGCAGAAGAGTGGGCGCATATGACTGTGTCCTCTGAGATAAAGCGAGCAAAGTCATCAACGTGTCCATCAGTGTCATCTCCTTCGATTCCAGACTTAAGCCATACAATTTCATCAATATTGAGATATTCTCGAAGATATTCTTCGATATCGGCTCGACTTAGATGCGGATTACGATTCTCATTGAGTAAACACTGCTCAGTTGTCAGTACAATGCCTGCACCATTTACATCGATAGCGCCCCCTTCCATTACGATTTCTGGACGAAAAATAGGCAATCCTGTAGATTGAGCTACGTCTTCTCCTGCAATATTGTCATACAAAATGTCATCATATTTAGCACCCCATGCATTAAAATCCCATTTTACTACAGCCTTCATGCCAGTATCTTGATGTAGAAGAAATGTAGGGCCATAATCACGTATCCAGACATCAGATGACTTAATATGGGGAAATATGACATTGTGCATATTAGCTCCTGCCCTCTCTAACATATGCCGTACTCTTTCCTCAGTTTCCTCATCGTTTACAATGATTTTTACTTTCTCGACTTGGCTCAGGGATTTTACCATGAGGCAGTAAGTCTGCTCTACTCCGGTGAGTATATCTCCAGGGAAGGTTAGGGAGTTCTTTGGCCATGATAGCCAAGTGGCATCATGACGTACCCACTCAGCTGGCATATAGTAACCATTAGCACGTGGAGTCTGCTTCATAATATCATTTCCTCTCTATTAATTGTTGATAACATTCAGGACGGCGATTGCGGAAGAAGCCCCAACCTTCTCTCACTCGGCGACCATGATCTAGATCTATAGTAGCTAATACAACTTCTTCATCATTGCCTGCTCTAGTAATAGTCTTTCCGAAAGCATCTATAACAAAACTTCCTCCGAAAAATTCCATTTTATCCTCGCGCCCCACACGATTGACAGCAGCAACTACCACGCTATTGGCGATAGCATGTCCACGCATCACATTCTCCCAGGCAAATTGCCAATCACCCTCCGTTTGTTCAATGCCATCAACTTTTCCCAGAGCTGTGGGATAGAATAATATCTGTGCACCGTCCAGAGCACACGATCTAGCTGCTTCGGGGAACCATTGGTCGAAACATATCAGTGGTGAAATCTTTCCATGAGAAGTGTCGATGACTTTGAATCCAGTATCTCCTTCATCAAAGTAAGATTGTTCATAAAAACACTCGTCATGAGGAATATGAGTTTTTCGATACATTCCTAAAAGACAACCATCCTCACTGTAGACAAGAGTCGTATTGAAGAAATTTTCGCCCGCCTTTTCATAAATAGATCCTCCTACTAATATGACATTATTGTCGCGAGCAATGGAAGAGAGTATATCAGTAGTGGGTCCAGGAATAGTATCGTAATGTATCTGTTCTCTATCCAACTTACCATCAATGTTATATTGCGGAAAATATGGGCAATTGAATAGCTCGGGAAGACAGACTATATGGGCTCCCTTTTCTGCAGCCTCTTTCACCATGACTGTCATCTTCCGTAGATTGGTTTGAAAATCAGCTGCCATATTCATCTGCACAAGGCCTAGTACAACCTCGTTATTCATACAATACTCTCCTATATTTCCCTGGCATATCTACTCTAATTATTAGAGTCTTTCCAAATTCTACTATTCAGGAAAGTATCTGAAAGTTACTCATATATCAATTTATTATAATATATAATATTTATTTGCTTTTAATATAAATGGAGCAATAATGCATTTGAGGAACGCATAGTTCATTTCTTCATAGTCATATATCGAGGCATCTTGGATCATAACATATTGATGAGCTTCCTAACGATACTAATCCCATTATTTAGATGGGATAAGGATGGAAAATTATGAATGCTGGAGAACTCAGATGTGTCAACCTAGGAAAGATATATGAAGGCAATAATGAAGCATTATCATCGGTCAATTTGAATATACCTACTAAGGGAATATTCTCTATAATAGGTCGCAATGGAGCTGGGAAGACTACACTGATCCGAATACTTGCAACTCTGCTAGAGCCAAGTAGTGGCTCGGCTACCATCAATGGACTCGACATAATGGAGGATGCCGACGAACTTAGGAAAAAGATGGCAGTGGTTCCACAAGAAGGTCGACCCATTCCTTGGCTAACGCCTCTTCAGACAGTATCATCATATTTAATGTGGAGAGGTGATAGCTATAGAGTCTCTCGCCGCAAAGCAGATGAGGCCTTGGCAATGGTCGAGCTTCAAGAAGTCTCTAATAGATTAAATTATAAACTTTCCGGAGGCATGAGACGTAAAACACTATTGGCTATGGTATTGGCTTCTGATGCTGAAATAATATTTCTGGATGAACCAACGACTGGTTTAGATCCAATATCTAGGCAAGTCATATGGGATCTATTGATAGATATAGGGAAAGAGCGGTTTCTATTTCTGACCACTCATTATTTAGAAGAAGCAGAAGCAGTAGCGGATAGTATAGGCATATTCGATGAAGGATCATTATTAGCTTTAGGAAATATGGACGACTTGCGAGCCGGCATGAGGTATCAATACAGTGTGAAAGTTTCTTCAGATATTGATACATCGATGATTGAGGGAATAGTGTTAAAAAGTCATGATGAACAATCGCAGATATTAACAACTCGAGAAGAGGCCATGAGTCTTTCCAATATGCTCATCAGTCAAGGCGTCCAATTTTCTATGAATCCAGTGACGCTTGATGATATTTTCTACAATATAGCTGGAAGAGATATAGACAATGATTACGAAGAATATGGAGGAGGCAGGATGTGAAACGCTTATGGAGTCAGATAACAGCATCGGTTCTGGTCAATTCAATTTATCAGATGAAAAATTACCCAGTAGTATTGATCAATACAGCACTTTCACCTATCTCATTTTTAGTCCTCATATTCTTAGTTAGTGATGGAGCATTGCTAGGAGAATCTATCCTAGGAGGATTAATTATGGCGATGTTTCAGGGAGGCATTGCCTTACAATCAGATCTATCTCATCTCAAGAATGACTTCAAGCTTCAGGATATTGTGGTAAGCTCTCCGACTAATTCGCGAGTTTATGTAGCAGGTATGGCATTATCAGAGATCGTCTATTCTTCCCCTGCACTAATCATACTTTCTATCCTATTTGTGCTGACTATTCACGTCTCTTTCCTTCAGATTATTGGCATTGTTTTGATATTACTGATGGTATTCCTTTCATCTGTCGCATTGAGTTTTGCTCTATCAACTATCTCTACAGATATTGTACAGAGTCATTCATTCAGTAGACTGATCACCATATTATTCACATCTTTAGCTCCAGTCTATTATCCCGTATCGCTCATACCTGAAGCCCTGCAGCCGTTAGCTTACTTGTCTCCTACTACGTACGCGGCTCAGATCGCGCAACATTTGGCTGGTCTGACTCAAGTTTCATCGGAGATGTTTATATTTGACTGGCTAGTTCTGCTGACGTTCACCACCATATTCTTGTGGGTAGGATTCCGGAAGGCAAGGTGGAGGGATATTTGATGAGGGAGATGTCATAATAATCCCATCTAACTATGTTCATAGCATTTAATATGTAATTTTAATGAATTTATTTGTACTTATAAAATATTCCAGGTAAGTTGATCATATCACTCATATCGTACTATTTCCTAGCAATATCGGTGAGCAAAAATGTTGAGTGGGCTCAGCCGGATTCGAACCGGCGATCTCCTCCGTGTCAGGGAGACGTCATAGCCGCTAGACCATGAGCCCCTTGTAGTTTCTGGTGCATATACTGTCCTTATCTAAATCCTTTTCGTTCAGCTTAGTTCTTATCATCATGAATTCCATTAATATACAATAGCTCAGAAGCTCATTATGTTTATAATAAATTATCAATAACTATCTCCAGACTTGTCGACTATGAGTAAAAAAGTGACGCCTAGTGACAGTAACACCGTTCCTAAGAATGATAATCCCACAACTGTCACTAGTCGTAGAATGATATCATTAGGCGCTATAGATGAAGATCCTAGAGTAGTGCTGAATATAGAGAATATGATTGACACTATTCCCATGGATAACAATATTAGTCCAATGGTTTTGTAGCTCGCCATGCATCACCTCGTTGCATAAGTCAACGTTTGATCCCATATCAATGAAGGCTCCCCAACACTCACATCACTGCCACTTGGTAATGAATGAGATCCGTAAGCAAGCATAACTATAGTCTCAGCAACTAATTCAGGAGGATCTCCATAAAAATTAGTCATCTGTGTGGATGTAGTTCTCGGGAGTATATTATAAACTTTACGAGGGCTAATTTCCTCTGCTAATGTTCGAGAGAATGATGCAAGACCGCCTTTAGATGCAGCATAGACTCCCAGAGTAGGATATCCGCGTAGAGAGGTTACGCTACCCACATTTATGATTGTACTCCGCAAATGAGGAAGAACGCTCTGTGTTAATTTGATAGTGCCCTCTAAATTGGTGCGCAACTGATGCTCAATGTCCTCAAAAGTATGTTCTTCTATACTTTTTCTCTCAATCACGCCAGCATTATTCACTAGCGTATCAATATGTCCCATATCTTTGATGATATCTGCCATTGCCTTTCGTATGCTAAAATCATCCATAGTATTGAGATGTAGTACAATGGATCCCGAGGAACCCTCTATCTGACATTGTTCAGCAGTTTCCCATGCTGCTTCCTCATTTGTATTGTATGTTATGATTATCTTGCACTTCTCTTTAGCAAATCTAATAGCGGTCGCTCGTCCAATGCCGACACTAGCTCCTGTTATTAAGATAACATCATCTACTAATGTGTCTTTCATATACTCTCGCTTGCCAACGCGACATATAAAAAACTGCGAACAAACGAGGCCTTATTTCAATCCCAATATCCTAATCGTTCGAATATCATAGAGACTTTTAGACATTCTGGGCATATATGCTGACCTGTAGTAAGTTTATCAGTCGAATCTTCAGCCACAACTGGAGAGTGAAGTGGCTCGGGGAAAAACAATATTGAAAATTGTCGATCTCCATAGAATACGACCTCTGTCTTACATCTATAGCACAATTGAGGAGGGTGTCTCCTGTCTCTTAGCTTAAATGAGAAACAATTTGGGCATATCGATGGCTCCATAGAATGATCTCCTGCTCCCTTGAAGCCAAATCCAGTGTAGAGGTTTTCAGAGACAAACCCACATTCTATACAACTAGCCCTAAGAATTTCTCCCATATGCCTAAGTATAGTGATAAGTCCTTAAAAATCTCACGGACATATAATAATGAATCCCATCATTGTCGTTGTATATATCCGAAGTGGCCTGAAAACTTTTAAAAGGGGACCCTCTAATGTCGGAAAGATTCCGATGCCAGAGATATTGCTTTTCACCAAGCCGGAATGCCAGAAGTGCGATTATGTTAAAGATCGAATGCCCGGGAACCTTGAGATATCTTATGTTGATACTTCTACTCCCGAGGGATTAGCCGAGGCGGCCTATTATGAAATACTTGGTAAGAACGTACCAATATTGGTAGTAGATGATCAGGTAGTAGAAGGAGCAATTGCCATAATGTCTAGGCTTAAAGAATTAGCCAATGGTCAGGCATAGGGATGATAATAGTAGGATGATAGCACTAGGAATAGAAGGAACTGCCCATACTTGCGGTGTGGGAATAGTCGATAAGAATGCCAATGTTCTTGCTAATGAATTGAAGATGTATCGACCTGCTACAGGAGGCATACATCCTCGAGAAGCAGCAAATCATCATTCTGATGTAGTCGTACCTCTCATTCAGAAAGCTATCGATATTGCCGATCTAGATCTGAAAGATATTGATGTCATTACATTCTCTCAGGGTCCTGGGTTAGGTCCGTGTCTGCGAACGGTCGCCACTGCAGCTCGAGCTCTTGCAATATCTTTAGGAAAGCCGCTGGTAGGAGTAAATCATTGTGTGTCTCATTTAGAGATTGGAGTTGCTAAGACTGAAGCAACGGATCCTGTGTTACTGTATGCATCTGGCGGCAATACTCAGGTTATCTCTTTCAATAATGGCCGTTATCGTATATTCGGAGAGACTCTTGACATAGGTATTGGGAATATGTTCGACAAACTCGGACGTGAGCTAGGCATTGGTTACTACGCAGGACCCACTATCGAAAAGCTAGCGCTTAAGGGTGAGAAATTATTAGACTTACCATATTCCGTTAAAGGCATGGATATGGCATTCTCCGGTATCATGACAGCTGCCTTATCTCACTATGCTAAGGGTGAGAATTTAGAAGACATATGTTTCTCTGTACAGGAAATATGCTTTGCCATGCTAACTGAAGTAACTGAAAGGGCAATGGCTCATATAGAGAAGAATGAAGTACTCTTAGGTGGCGGAGTGGTTCAAAATAAACGCCTCCGCGCTATGGTAAATACAATGGCTGAAGGGCGCGGAAGTTGCATGTATGTTCCAGAGCCGAAATTATGCGTTGATAATGGGGCCATGATAGCCTGGACAGGGTTAGTAATGCATCGCGCTGGAGTCCGTATGAATATCTCTGAAACTAAAGTGAATCAACGATTCCGTACTGATGAAGTCGAAGTATTATGGCGCTAAACTATGCATCGATACTTTCCTTCTGATCTTTTATAATATCATTTAAGATAGACAAAAACTCCTCTTCGCGGCCCTTAGGTACTGTGGCCCCAGCAGCGATACGATGTCCACCACCGAATCCTCCCACCTTTGCAGCACTTTCTCTCATAGCTATTGCCAGATCTACTCCCTGATCTAGTAGTTGAAACGTTGCTCTAGATGAGATCTTAATACCTTCATCATGCTCAGACATGGCGATAGTGGGCTTATCTCGATCTCCTATATACTGCATAGTCACGCCAGACAATATGCCTGATAAGCCTATACTCTTATTGATAAAATATTGTATATCACTCATTTTAGACACACCTTCGCGAGCAATATGATCTAGGCCTGCAAGGACCTCATCTACATATTCGGCACGTAGATCTCGGGCTTTTTCAAGTGCGTCTGGATCACCGAGAGTTAGTGCCAAACCTATACTCTCATTATTTGATCTGCCACAGGCATTGAGCAATGATGCCAAATCACCAGCATCCATATTCACATGTGGGAAAAAGTAGCGCTCATGTATTACTTCCTCCATCGTAGACATAGGGACACCTTGCTCTACAAGTTTCAGGGCGATTAAACTTGATAATTTCCTCCCCTGCGACTCACTGAGATCTTGAGAAGAAATATCATCCTCTATATCTGCTTCACTTAGTAATTTCTCAACGCCATCATGATTTCCACTAACTCCATATATATATGGATCAGTAGAAGAATATAATCCGTTTTGCAAGTCTCCTAAGGGATAGAGCGATCCAGGAATCTTTTTTACGAAATTTCTCTCTAAGCCATTATCAAATAACCACTTATTCACTCCACTAAGTCCTCTTATAGCTTGCCGATCTCCTACTATACCTGCAAAGGCATTATGGAGAAGGTCCCAATTACGCTCGTCCAGATTAATAGCAAATAGCATACATATGGCCGATGCTGATGCCGAAGTCATACCATCTATTCCGACCAAATGAGGATTTACGTGAATGACTTTTTCTGAATCTCGTGGAGGTCCATGATGGTCGAGTATTATGGCTTTACATCCACTCTCTTCTATTGCATCTAAATTAGATGAGCCCATATCTGAAAATATGAGGAGCTCACACTCTTCTGCCGCTTCTTGCACAATTTGATCAGTCAAACCCTTGACCAATGTAGTATGGAATTGCTTCCCTTCCCTCAATAATGCACTACATAAGATGCCAGCTGATGATATCCCATCGGCATCGTAATGTGAAATAATACGAATGTTAGATGAGCGTTCCAGCTCTTCTTTTGCATTATAAATGCGAGAAAGGAGTTTATCAGGGAGCTGTGCCCCTGCGTCCATTCAAATCACTCGAGAAGTAACTCGGCAGTCTTGATGGAATATTGCCAGTTGGCAGGAAGTCGTCCTTCACGCTTGTAATATCTCACAAGGCGACGAATTTTAGATTCCACCAGTTGCATACTTCTCTTGTTATCGATATCTTTCTTATTATTGGTAAGATGACTCTGTATAGCAATAGCCTTCCTCATCAGAGAAGATAGGTCATCTGGAATAGTAGGTCTTAGATCATTTTCTGAAATAATCTCACTAATCGTCATTCCAGTGGCCAACTTAACATCTGGAACAGCGTACTGATCTCTCAATACGATGCCAATGCGAGCCGAAGATGTACCATCTCGAGCCAACTTAACCACTATTTCTTCAATCTCATCCTTACTAGTTGATACCCATTCAGGGTTTTCAGTTATGAGGGGACGGCGGGACGCCGATCTTCCCCTTCTCCTGGCATGCATACGCGCCATATGAATCCTCCATTGTGAATTATAACGAGTTTATAGGTGGCGAATGGAAGCCAATTCCGCTTCGGATATATAACTGTTAGGCACTATCTCTACTTAAGACATCTCGGGCCCACGCTATCAGAGGGGTGTATTCGCAGCTCGGGAACGCAAGCTGTTTCGGCAAGCTATCAAAAAATCGCGATTTCATTTCTCCTGTGATATTCTTCTTACCCACTTTCCCGCAGAATATCGCTCCATTTTCTGTTTCCATTTTATCAAGGATTAGTATATCTCTACCACTCTCTTCTAGAAATTCTCTTTTCGCAGCTTCTAGATCATTCTCCCCTTCCTCTACCTTTCCTCCAGGCATTTCCCATCCACCTCTCTTAGTATTATATACCATCAGAAAGCAATCCTCTCGAAGGCCTATACAATATACAGTTCTCATATTCGCTCTATCACCATCATCGCATGATCTCTCTCCATAGGGTCCAAAAGAACTGTCTCCGTCACTCTGAATCCTTCAGATATAAGTTGCTTATTAGTCATTTCATATATTTCACGTGGCTCCTGAACTACGTTCTCGCTACGAGATTTAACAACTAACATGCCACGATGAACAGAAAATGCATTCATATTTTTAGAAAATATATCCCACTGTCCTTTCTGAGATATATCTTGATATATTACTGAGACTGCATCAATGGCAAAAGCAAATTTAGATGGATGAAAAGCATTTGCTAGTATAGGGATCATGTTAGGTCTTTTTTCACATAATATTACCAAATCGCGGAAAGAACGGGGTGAAAACTCTACGCAATACACCGTTCCTTGAAATGCTATATCAGCTATATGGCTGGCAGTAGTCCCATTAGCTGCGCCTAAGTATAGTATAGATGAATCAGACTCTAGGGGAAGCTGTTGACCTTTATTGTAGATATATGCTGCTAGCTTACTCCTGGTCACGCTCCATTCTCTATATTCTTCACCCTCGTAATTCACTAATTTTTCTCCATACACTGTGTTCCCTGGAACTGAGTTTAAAGTGTAAAAGCGAGTGCCATCAGTGAATACGCCTGGAAATTCGGTTTGGTGAATCGAGGGGATATCCATACTTATCAGAGAGTCCATTGTTTATTTAATCGAAATGGGTATGATGGCTCAAACATACAATATATCGAGATTGACTGAATGATAATGAATGAATTCATATTTTTCTAATATATCATTCTCCTCTTCCAGCCCCATTAATCACGTACCTGGTCCCAATCTACATGGCCACATTCTAAATCATCTATTTATCAGAACTCTATCCTCCTAATGTGGAGATATATACTCTCCATCCCCACATTAATTTATAGATGAGCAATAAATTAAAAGTTACAATAATTTTGAAAATTCTTCAGAGACGATTTATTTATGATAGATGTAGAACTATCTAAATGATAGTAGAATGCCTATGTTATTTGAATCAAATCTAATTGGAAAGGAGTGTGAATAATGAGTGATAATAAAATATAAGATCATGAGAAATTCAAGGAAATAATGCAAATAATGTCGGACACGATTCCAGAAATGCTTACTAGTATTACACGAACGTTGTATGGAGCTAAAGAAGGAGAAGAATATGGTAAAGCAGTGGCCAATTTTTATCAAGCTCTTAAGGATGCAGGAATGACGAATGAGGAAGCATTTATTCTAACTAGAGAGTATATGGGAAACTTCAACATAGCTAATATGATAGGAAATGCGGTAAAAGGCTCCAAGGAATCCAAGAGCGAACAATATGGATAATATCAATAGCTATGAGATATGATTGTGATTCCGGTAGCATTTTCAATGATACTTCGTTTGATTAATTCATATATACGTATGAGATGTCGTGCCAAGCAAGCTAAATGGGCATTCTATCGCGAGTTGAAAATTACAGGTATGCCGACACGAGATGCCAACTCGCTTGCTGGAGAATATGTTGCTACAGCTAAATTAAGGCCCATACTGAAGATATTACTTCAACATCTTAGTTGATATATTGCTGTATTAGTAGGCGCCCCAGCCTTCCCTTAATTCTATTGTACGGGGATCTTCCTGCCCAATATCGCTAGGACCATCTCTTATGCTCACTCGTCTACCTCGTATAGGTATTTTGAAAGGTATGCTTACATACAGGCAGCCTTCATCTAAGGCAGCATCAACATTATTGATATCTACTGGATGGGCTAGGAAGTAACATCCTGCCATCTCAGCATCCTCTCGACTCGCTCTTATGCAGAAGCTAGTCTCAGATACTTCCAAATCAATATCTTCTTTCTTTACCCCTGGCATTTCTACCTGGATCTTATATCTCTCACGATCATGATCTATATTAACGATCGGAGATAAAACAGGCCTAAATTCTTTTACCATCCCATGCCTCCAGTTCTTGCTTGTGAGTCCGAGTATTAAAATTATTTCGATAGGCATGCTAATTTATTCATGCTTGACATTTAGATGAGAGATGAGAGAGACGTTGATAGCAATTTCACGGCAGGTCCGAGATGCCATACTAAATCTACCTCCAACTTTTGATAGAGGTCTAGAAGTATGCACGGGTGCGGACGGAACTCCAACATCAAACATTGATAAATTTGCCGAGAAGATAATATTAGATTATGTGGAAGATAAGGATACTCCACTTAATGTGCTGAGTGAAGAAGCAGGAATGGTAGATCGTGGATATGATCAGACATTAGTAATAGATCCAATCGACGGAACACACAATAGCATTCTCGGAATTCCACTCTATAGTGTTTCATTGGCTGTTGGAAAATCATCATTAAATGATATAGAGGTAGGAGTGGTCCTTAATTTAGTTAATAATGATCTGTACATGGCAGAAAAGACACATGGTGCCACACTTAATGGACGCCCTATAAAAGTCAAAAAGGCGCGTCCTGGGAATTGGGAAGTGATGGTATATATGGGCCGTCATGCTGCAACAGAAACCATTAATGTAGTTCAACAATCTACAAGAGTAAGGGCTATGGGATGTGCCTCACTTGAAATGTGCATGGTAGCTCAGGGAATATTTGACGCACATTATATGAATTCTAATGTATGCGAGAAATCTATCCGAGTAGTCGATATAGCTGCCAGCGCTCTAATACTCAGAGAGGCGGGCGGCGATCTGGTCGATCTGGAAGGCAAGAGGCTAGATATGCCATTAGATTTAACTGCACGCTCTAATTTCCTTGCTTATGGGGATGATGATGTGAAAGAGGGACTTCTATGAAAATAGGTATAACTGCCAACTCAGATGTTCCTGAGGCTATAAAGGTCGGTAGAAAAGTCATAAATAAGTTAGAAAATGAAAACATAGTTTTAGAGAGTGGCATCGCGCGATTATTCGGACGAGAAGGAATGCCAATTGAAGAAATGAACGTTGATGTCCTAGTAACAGTAGGAGGAGATGGAACAATTCTTCGCTCATTACAGAAAACTTCAGCCCCTATTTTTGGCGTAAACGCTGGCGTGCTTGGGTTTCTAGCAGAAGTAAATGAAGATGAGCTGGATCTGGGCCTACGTCGTCTATTGGATAAACAATTCTTCGTGGAAGAACGTATCAAATTGAAGACCATGCTCAGTGGGCGGAGATTGCCAGATGCTACTAATGAGGCCGTAGTGCACACTGCACATGTAGCTAAAATTAGACATTTTAATGTTTTTGTAGATGATCAATTAGCTATGGATGTGAGAGCTGATGGCATTATAGTGTCAACACCCACTGGAAGTACTTGTTATGCCATGGCAGTAGGAGCACCCATAGTTGATCCCAGAGTGGACGCATTCATAATAGCGCCAATGGCTCCATTTAAGTTTGGAGCTCGCCCTATGGTAATACCCTCGAGCAGCAGAGTGAGTATAAGGATGGTACGACCAAAGCCATGCCTATGCGTCATTGATGGTCAGCAAGAGATATCAATGGAGGGCGATGAAGGTATATCTTTTAGTCTGGCAGAGCAACATGCTAGATTTATACGCTTTGAAAGAGCGTTCTATAGAAAGACTCGAGAGAAATTGGTCTGTATGCCATGAGTCGTAAAAAGATATGGGGTATAGAGCGTGAGGTACTTGAGATGGTAAATCAGGCCTCTCAACAAACTCATCCTCTAGAATTTGTAGCTGCATTGAGGGCAGAGGACGGTGTGATATATGAATTACTACTTCTGCCTGGAAGTATCTCGAGCGGAAGCTCTGCTACCTTCCCCACATTCAATCTTCCAATCGATTTTTCTATAGTGGGATCTGTTCATTCTCATCCAGGTCCGAGCAATAGGCCTTCAAGAGCTGATCTCCACTTATTCTCTAGTTATGGTAGTGTGCACATAATTACATGCGCTCCATATGATATGGCATCGTGGCGAAGTTACGACCGCCAAGGGCGGCCAATAGAGTTACGAGTAGTTTAAAGAATCCTTGTCTTTGGACCCACATTACCTCTTACTTTTGCTCCAGGCCCAATTACTGATTCTCCATATATTATCGACCCTGCATCTATAATGGAATTAATGCCTGTTTTTACATCATCTCCTATAATGGCCCCTAATTTCCGCCGCCCGGAATCTATTAACTCCCCACGGTGCACTACTCTTATATTGCGGTCATCAAATCGAAGGTTGGCTATCTTTGTCCCCGCTCCCAAATTACATCTCTCACCTATGAGAGAGTCTCCTACGTAGTTGTGATGTGGAACATGAGAATCGGACATTATGATCGAATTCTTAACTTCTACAGAGGCCCCTATTCTAACTCCAGGACCAAGGCATGTAGATGGACGAATATAGCAATTAGGGCCAATGTCGCATCTGGATGAGATATACACTGGACCTTCAATATAAGATCCTGATCGTATTCTAGCTCCCTCTTCCACAATCACTTCTCCATGTATGTATGCTCCATCTTCCACAATTCCATCGAGGCGGCGCTTCTGTCTAGACATCAACATCTCATTGGCGCGTAATAAGTCCCATGGCATTCCAACATCTATCCAATCTTCCTGAAATTGCTGTACTGCGACCTGGTCTTTAGAAGCCAATTCATTCAATGTGTCAGTTATCTCATATTCTCCGCGAGGAGATAGGGGAGTGGCTCGTATATGATCGAAAATATTGGGTAAAAAGACGAATAAGCCTGCATTAATGAGATCTGTGGGGGGCTTATGTGGCTTCTCATGAATCCTCGTCAGCATCCCATCTTTCTCCTCAATTACTCCAAATCGACGCGGATCAGGCACACGGACTGCACTCATTACTGTACACTTGTCTCTATGGAATCGTTCTAGTATTCTACTGAGGTCAGATTCGAATAGAACAACATCTCCATTAATGCATACGAAAGGTCCATCTATGGTGCCCTCTGCCATGCCAATAGCATGTGCAGTACCCATTCTTTCTTTCTGCTCTAGATAGCTTATACGCATTCCTATGGATGATCCATCTCCATAATGTTCTTTGATCTTATTGGATTTCCAACCTACAAGGATGGATACATCTTTTATGCCCTGAGATGATAGTGCGCCAAGAATGTGGGATAAAAATGGCCTACCTGCTACTAGTAGGAGTGGTTTTGGTATATTCGATGTGAGTGGCCTCAGCCTAGTCCCCTCACCTGCTGCTAGTATAAGAGCTTTCATGCTAGACACCTATCTATAATTTTATCAACAATATTAGTAAGTCTCCTCAACTCTTCTTCATCCCTTGCTTCTACTGTAGTACGTATTTTAGGCTCTGTTCCAGATAGGCGAACTAATATCCATCCATCGGAAAATTCTGCTCTGAATCCATCCATCGTAAGTAAACGATCGCAATCTAATTGATTCATCTCATCTTCTATGCATTTAGATAACTCTATTCGATTCTCTGCCCTAAATGGCCATGAGCTACGGCTAGATGGAAATGAAGGTAAAGCATCCAGTCGCTCAGATAAAGGTTGCTCATCAGCGATACTAGCTATCATTGCACCAGCCAACACTCCGTCTGGACAATATGTCTGCCTTGGGAATATATATGTCCCAGATGGCTCTCCCCCAAATTCAAGGCCACTTTGCTTAAGCATCTCAGCCACGTATATATCCCCAACTCTACATCTTTCCACTTTGCTTATCATCTCATCCAGTATCATAGATGCATCTACAGGAGCAACCAATCCCTTAACATTCATAGCTGAAGCAAATAAAGCAATAAGACGATCTCCGCTTACAAATCGTCCTCGATCATCAATGGCTACCATTCGATCGCCATCTCCGTCATGAGCTATACCTACATCTGCTCCACGCTTGATTACTGCTGCCTTAAGATCGTTCAATGCATCTTCAGTTGGTTCAGGAGTTCGTGCTGGAAAGTGGCCATCAGGCTGTGCGTTAAGTGATAGCACTGAGCACCCAAGTTCTCGTAGAGCAAGCGGACTTATTCGAAAAGCGGCACCGCAACCACAATCAACTACGACAGATGCTTCAGAGTTATCTACGTCATCCAGGATAGCCTCGATATGTGCTTTTTCCGCCCCCTCAAACGTAAATACTCTTCCCACATCTGTCCAGTTCTTAGCAGGTAGTGGTGAGTCTATGCGCTCCTCTACTGATTTAGTCTGCTCAGTGTTGAATGCCGAACCATCGGGATTGCATAATTTAATCCCATTATATTGAGCAGGATTATGAGATGCAGTTACCATAATCCCGCAATCGAATCCCGATGTAGCTCTAGCTAGGGTCGGTGTAGAGATCATTCCTGCATCATATACGCTTGCTCCAGCAGAATTAGCTCCACATATTATTGCATGCATCATCATAGGTCCAGTAGTCCTAGTGTCTCGACCCAACACGATGTGCTGATACATGCTTCCTACAGCCTCACCGATACCTCTTGCTAGTTCGATTGTAAAACTCTCTCCAACAATTCCCCGTATACCTGATGATCCAAATAATTGCATAAGGATTATTCCTCTTTGCAGATAGATACATGTTCCTGATTAAATCTTACTCGGAGCATTTCTTAAGATGCACCAATAATAATATGGGTATCACATGAATTATGCTGTTCGATTTCAGTATAATTCGTACGATATATGTCAATAAGAAAAGACTGGATGCTTAGCATTATTAGATAAATATTATATATGAGCCTCTGCCATTACCATCTGGGTCGTATGGCCGCCATCGCCCCAGAGAGCGCAGGAGGGACTTCCATGGTTATGGAACAGATCAGTGTCAATAAGGCAAAGGAGATCGCAAAAAAGAAAGGTCTTAAGCCTGGCAGGGTAAAGGGAACGAATGGTATTCAGTTCACCAAGGGATCTAACGACCGCCTCGAAATCATACAATGGGATGAATTCGAGAAGACTCTCGATAAGAGGGGCCTAGGAGTATTCGAGAGTGGCGGCTGGATGAAGATAATGAAGAAAGGATAATATTTCTATAATCTACTTCTAAAAAATAATGAGGCGCTAAGCCTCTATCGTTTCCTTTTCTAATACATTTCTACCCGCTCAATTTACTCGCATGTTCTATGATACAGCATTACTGTTTTTATAAAAGGCTCAATCTATAGCAGCAGTGCTATGGAACCGATCAAAGTTTATAATAAATTATATAAATACCTATAAAATATGTGATCTAAAATATCCCAACTGATGTAACCTTCTTTTACTCATACATCTACGGATCCTTGCGATGATAGCGCACGATAGTTAGATCAGTATTATTCGATTACCAAACAGCATGAATGAAGGATTTAGAATTTATGAAAATTACATTCTCTAGTATGTCGGCGTTTAATTATGATATATGTAGCAAATGGATGATCACTACTTCATTCATGCCAGATCCCTCT
>JAAYTA010000062.1 GCA_012518185.1 Methanobacteriota archaeon | reverse complement strand
TGAAAATAAGAATCTATACCTGTTCGCATCACTCGTAATGATTATGACTTTGCTCCAGGGAGGATATTATGCTTATACAGTATATCTTGGAAATGGAGATTTCTTGCAAAATTTACTCTTATTTTTCTTCGCCATACCTTTACTATATACCGTTTCGATTTTACTTCCAATGACATTTCCGCGACAAGATGCATGTAATTCTAAGTTATTGTTATCATCCTCTGGAATGAGAAAGTTATAAGTAAGTGACGATACAAAATTATCGATAACAGATAAGAAAAATTCGATTGTCTGGCCAAACGGATTTCCGGGCCTCGAAGTCCGGTAAGGGTGGTTCGATTGGATAAGTTTGGGGTGATTACATCAGCTTTAGCTATATATACTGGAGGGATGGGCGCTGTCGAGAGGTAAAGTAGTCGTAATGCTGCCAGCATTGAATGAGGAAGATAGTATTGGTGACGTCATCAGTGATATTCCAGTACATGCGCTTCACGAAAAAGGATATGATACAGAAATAGTAGTCATTGATGGTAATTCAGTTGATAGGACGTTAGAGATAGCTCGTCAGAAGGGAGCTAGAATTATTATTCAGAATGGCAGAGGAAAGGGGCTTGGTGTAAGGCAAGCATTGGCGTTATGTCATCCTCCAGAAAGAGAGCATAGTGATAGTAGGAATTTCTGTGAAGGATCCACAGCAATGAGGGATGCCAAGTACCTAGTAATGTTAGATGCTGATGGAACGTATCCTCCGGTGCATATTCTTGACTTGATAGATGCGTTGGAAAAAGGTGCTGAAGTAGTAATGGGGTCCAGATTCCTTGGAGCGATTGCTGAAGGCGCTATGACTAAATTAAATAGATTTGGAAATAACGCACTTAGTGATATAGCTACATTGTTGTATCAGCAGCGTTGCACTGATCTGTGTACTGGAATGTGGGGATTCAATGCTCGAGCACTAGATATTTTGGAGCTAGATTCCAGACATTTCGAACTTGAAGCAGAATTATTTGCTGAATCAGCTAAGAAGGGATTGGATATTGTGGAAATACCCATAACCTATCTTCCTAGACAAGGTGAGACAAAGCTTGTGCCGCTAAAGGCAGGCTTTGCCATATTGGATAAATTGATAGAAAGACGTTTCTTCAATGCTTCTG
Source organism: Methanobacteriota archaeon (assembly GCA_012518185.1). GTDB lineage: Archaea > Thermoplasmatota > Thermoplasmata > Methanomassiliicoccales > Methanomassiliicoccaceae > DTU008. The sequence goes on along the minus strand of JAAYTA010000062.1, from coordinate 13,635 downwards.
GCATCCTTGAAATGAAGACGGCTAAACGTTCGGAGAAGAGATCGTCTACACCGTTCCAGCTGCTCTGAGGACTTTATGAAAATCGCCATGGTAACTCCAGAGCATTTGAGCTGGGGCGGGGTCGGAAGCTATGTCATGCAACTAGCTAAGAATCTTCCAAGTGATTTTGAAGTCCATCTGCTTTGTCTAGAGAATGATGGAGTCGCTCCACCAGAAGATGATCGCATTATAGTGCATCATCTAGGTCGTGCTAAAGATACGTTTATTTCTAATAATCAATTTCAATTTGCATTGGGTCGATCGTTCAGAGAGTTGAATGATCGGTATCATTTCGATCTGGTGCACTCTAATCATGCGCAAATGGCAGATCTTTTGATGAAATTATTTGGTAGTGATGTACCATCAGTGACTACCGTTCATAGCACTATAGATACGCAGAGGATGGGAAGTAAATCAGCCGGATTATCGCTTAGCCAGTTGGAAACATCTGAAAGAATGACTTATCTTCTGCTTCCATTGTTGAGGACGTTAGAGAGATTGTACATGAAAAAATGTACATCTCTAATATTTGTCTCCGAATTCATACGTAATATATGCGTTCAATCTTTCGGAGTTGGTGAAAATTCCAAAATAATACACAATGGAATAGATACTTCCATGTTTGAACCCAAGGAATTATCTGAATGTATTGAACGATTTCCTATGCTAGAGGGGTTGGATAATATTGTTCTTTTTTCAGGACGTATGATTGCTCTAAAGGGAATACCTACAGCTATCAAGGCTCAGCGTGCCATGGCGAAATCAGATGTATATTTTGTCTATGCCGGAAATGGAGCATGTGAACAATGGGAGAATATGGCTCGAAAGGCTGGCCTTGATCGGTCCCGATGCATCTTCCTAGGACCAGTGTCTTACCATGATATGCCATACCTATATCCTCTGGCCTCAGTATTCATGCTGCCTTCATATTCTGAGAGTCTTCCACTGACTATTCTGGAATCTATGTCAAGCGGGACACCCGTGGTAGCTACATCTGTTGGAGGAGTGCCAGAAATCATAGATAGCCATCGTGATGGAATATTGGTTCCTCCTAGAGATCATGAGGCCCTTGCTGATGCTATCTTAACCATATTATCAGACGATCGCTTCGCTCGATCGCTATGTATCCGAGCTCACGATAAGGTGCAATCCAAGTTCAGTGCATCAGTTATGGCAAAGCGGACGTCCGAAGTATATCTAAATGCATTGGAGAATTGTTCATGAAAGTATTATTGGTTAATCCACCACGGTTTAAAGGCATTCCAGTTATAAGAGAGGAAAGGTGTGAGATAACTGAGCGCTACTCCGTCATGGAGCCATATAGTTTACTTCAGATAGGGGCGCTACTTCGGCAGCAAGGGGATGAAGTTGCTCTCATAGATATGAATGGATTCAACATGCCGTACGATGAATTGTATGGGAATCTGCAACATTATCGCCCTGATTTAGTTATGTTTCGATTCACCCCCACCACGTTCGATTGGGACATGAGGACTGCATCTATCGTCAAATCGTTCGATAGTGATATCATTACTGCAGGAATATGTTGGACCTTACATACTATGTCGGAAGCCGTCATGAATCAAGCGCCCGATATGGATTTTTACATACTCCAGGACTATGAAGTAGTCGCTCCAGCACTAGTAGCTGCATTAGATAATGGTGATGCCAGCGATGTGCGAGGTATTGCTAGTCGCCAGAGAGGAGAGGTCATCAAATCTGCAGCTGCAGAGCCGTTGAAGGATTATGATTCCATACCGTTGCCAGCATACGATCTGCTCCCTTCATTGAAACCATATTTTGTGACCGCACCAGCAGGCCAACCATACACTATACTTTACACGAGTAAGGGCTGCCCGTTCAAGTGTTCGTTCTGCACTGTGGCAGGAACTCCATTGAAGATGAGGTCTGCCGACAATATACTTGAAGAGTTGAGATATTTGAAGGAAAATTACGGTCTACGCACTGCTTCGTTTTATGATGAGACGTTCACTATTGATCGTAATCGTGTCATTGAACTTTGCGAGAGTATGAAGGAGGAAAATCTTAAAATTAAATGGTATTGTAATACTCGTGCACAATTGGTTGATCCTGAATTGCTCAGATTAATGCGAGGTGCCGGTTGTCGTGGCATATCATTTGGAATCGAATCAGGCAGTCAGCGCATATTAGATTCTGTGGAAAAACGCATTGATGTTGAACAAGGGAAACTAGCTATACAGTGGGCTAAAGAGTCTCGATTGAAAACTTTCTGCTCGTTCATATTTGGTCTTCCAGGCGAGGATTGGAGCACAATCCAGGAGACGTTAGACTTCGTTAGAGAGACTCTTCCGACATCTGCTCAATTCAACGTAGCCGTACCATATCCAGGAACAAAGCTGTATCAGCAGGTGCATGGAGATCTTGGGAGGGATATCGATTTTCGTAAATTGTATCAAGATGATGCAGTTGTGGGGACGGAACATCTAACGCCTGAAGATCTCAACAAGGCGAGAGAAATGGCGTATAAGACACTCTACACTTCTGGCAGATGGTGGGGATCTAACATTGCTCACGTAATTCGAGAACCAGCTGATATCAATCTCGCCTTCCGGTATGCACTTAAGATTGCTAATAATTATCTCGTCCATGGGATGAAGCATGCGCACTAGGTGAGTATATGGAGACCAAGTGCATCGTTATGACTTCGACATTTTACCCTCCATATCATTTGGGAGGAGATGCCGTACATGTTAAATATCTAGCCGAAGAACTTGCTGATCGAGGACATGAAGTCCATGTTCTGCATAGTATGGATGCATATAAATTAAAGTCAAGAAACTACCGATCTAATTCATTTGATTGTGATGTAAATGTACATACAATCAATTCTAATCTAGGATCTGCATCGGCGATGTTGACCTATGCAACCGGATCAAACAGAGGAGCAGAAAGAGAGCTTCGCAGGATCGTTTCTGAAGTGAATCCTGATTGGATACATCATCATAACATCTCCTTACTAGGGCATGGTATGCTCGATATCGGCAACATGCCTCATTTATACACTGCACATGATCATTGGTTAGTTTGTCCTCGTAGCGACATGATGTATTGTGGTAGAGAGCACTGTGATAGACAAAGATGCGTTACTTGCTCGATATGCTCATGGCGTCCACCACAATTATGGCGAGATGAATCATTTTACAATAAGGTGGACGACATAGATTATACTATAGCTCCATCAAAATACATCTCCGACATTCTGTACAAACGCATGGGTTTACAAAGTATAGTCATGCCCAACTTTGTCCCTCGACCAGATGCTGAATCAAATGATCCAATGCACTTCTTATTCGCCGGAGTATTGGAACCTCACAAGGGACTTGATAAGCTATTACATGCATATGAGATATCTGGCGTCCAGGCAGAGCTTCACATAGCAGGTAGTGGAAGTCTGGAGAGCATGGTAGCTAACTTTGAAGAGCGGACTAATGGTAAAGTCCGAGGATTAGGATTCCTGCAGCGAGATGATATGATTAGAGAGCTTTCATCCGCACTATGTCTTGTCGCACCATCAGCAAGCCCTGAAAATTCTCCATTATCTTGCATTGAAGCGCTCTCAATGGGCGTACCATTATTAGTGTCCTCAGTGGGAGGACTACCTGAATTAATATCGGGCCCTTGTGGACTTGCAGTTGACCTTGAGGTGAATAAGTTAGCATCGGCACTTCGAATGTTTGAAGATGATCGTCATGTGCGAGACCAGATGGCATCTAACGCTATTCACCGATATGAGGAAATGTACACGCCTGAGGCATATGTCGATCGTTATCTGATGCTAATGGAGAGTGCGGCATGAAAATTAATGCAAATGATGGATTGATCTCTATACTCTCCTTTATTAATAAAACACAAATTAATTTTGAAATTGAATTGAATAGATATCCTTCTGATCACGTTTATGATTCTAGTTCGAGTGATTATAGAAATGTGATAGAAGGCTCATTGCCGGATCATAGTGTAAATATTAATTCCGGAGGCATACAATAATGTATTCAAACATCAGACTAACAATAGTGAAAACGCTTGACGCTCTCCCCAGGAGCTTAGTGAGAATGGTGTGGATCATGAGGTAATAATATGGCTATGGAACAGGTGGGGAAGTGGGAACAAGCAATACGTAAAAGCGATAATCTGGTAGTGCAAGTAGTAAGTAATGTTGAAGATGTTACATTGCTACAGCCAGAATGGGAATCGCTGAGAAAGAGATGTCGGGGATCAATATTTTCTTCTTTTGACTGGAGTATAGAGTGGCTTCGACATTTTAATCAAATTGCGCAGCCTCGCGTCATAACAATAGAGGAGGAGGGAGAGTTGGTGGGTTTAGCGCCTTTCTCGCTTATGGAGCACCGTGCTATGGGCATCCGTATGCGAAAGCTCTCTATGATAGGTAATGGCGTCGGCGTAGCAGAGTTATACGATCTAGGGATACTGGCATTAGATAATAGAGACGATGTGATTGATGCTATCATCGATGCTATAGATGATCTGGATTGGAATATATTGCATCTAAATGAATTGCGAGACGATTATGTTAATCGAACGATATATCAGCAAGTTGCTGAACGCTGGGATGCAGATGAGATTGTTCAGATTCCATGTCCAAGAACTAATATACCTCGAATTGACGAGGTTATAGACATTGCATCTTCTCGTACGCGTCGAACAATTAGGAAGGTTTTAGGAGAGCTGGAGAGGGAGAATCGTATCAATTATCGCATTGTAGACCTACCTCAAGAAACTTCAGAAGCGGCTGAAATATATGCATTGCAGCATATAGAACGCTGGGCTGAGAAGGGAGGGAGCATATTTGGTAATGAGAATTTGTCCGGATTCCTCCAGAGTGTGATGCGAGCTACTGCTGAAGAAGGTAGGAGTACAATATATGAGGTTTGGATTGATGGAACATTAGCTTCACAGATGTTGTGCTTAGACGATGGAGATGTGATGCGTGCTTATAGAATCGGTATGAATAATCGTTTCGCTGAGTTCTCTCCAGGTAATCTTGTTGCAGCTTATGCTATGAAAAGAGCACAGGACGCTGGATTTTTACAATTTGACTTTGGAGCAGGTCCTGAGGAGTTTAAATATCGACTAGGTGCCAAGGATGTCCCGCTAATACGTGTCCAGGCCAAGCGTGGCACAGTGAGGGCAGTGGCTAAAATATCCTCACTGCCTGGGTTGAAACAGTTGGTCGATCGTTCAGGAGTAAAGGATCAGGCGCTTAGAGCATTCCATCGCTGAGTGCATAATGTATTAGAGGCGAGAGCCTGCCGATACTCATCATTATAGGCTAGCTGCAGACCCTACACAGAAGCATTAGAACACATCTGAAGCACTATGGACATCGATACCATTACTTGTTATAGAGTATGGCCTAACTCTTCGTGAGTGTTTGATGCGACGCATCTTCATGACACGTATTGTCAGTTTGATCTCTCCCATATCAGAGTGTTCCTCATAGCGCAATCCAATAACTCCATCCACTGCATATTCAATTAAACCATCTCTAGATGCATTAGGATTGTTATCTTGTGCTTCTGCCGTCATTATGCACGTTGCTCCAGTGCTCTTGAACATCTGTATTAGATTGAACAAGTTGTTTCTCTTTTCATGATCTGAACTATATAACATATTCAGCAAGGAGACTGAGTCAACTACAATACGGGATGCTCCAAATGAGCTCACAAATTCTGGCAGTTCAGATCGTACTCTAGTTATTGAATTTCTTGCATCTGTAGGCTCTAATTTGATAACTGCTAGTTTCCTATTATTGATATATTGTCGAAGATCCCAGCCATATGAATCAGCATTGGCTAATATGCTCTCCTGATCTTCCTCCAAGCTGATGAAAATGCCTTTTTCACCGCGTAGTAGACCTTTGTATAGAAATTGTAAGCCAAAGGTCGTCTTTCCTGTCCCAAATGAACCCATCACCGCCACGGCGTGACCTCTGGGAATGCCTCCTTCAAGCATGTCATCCAGTCCATCAATTCCAGTTCTGACTCGATCCATGCTATCACGTGATCCTTTCTGCATCTATGACTACTAATCCGCTTCTAGCAGTCACTGTGGTGGCAAATCTGGCAATGCGTTCCTTATCTAAGTGCGGTAATAAAGAGATAAATTTTTCCACATACATATATCTCTGTCGTCGAGAAGAATTGTGATATCTGCTCCATTCAAACACTAGAGCACCGTCCACAGAGTCCATTATCATATTCTGCATACGTTTGTCTAATACATCATCTGTAAGAACAAGATAAATCACTCCTTTCCATTTTTTAGAAATACGTTGAAGGCCTCGTAAGACTGCTACTAAGTCTTTGATATCAATGCTCGCGCTAACCACTAGATCGGTGAGGGAGTCAATGACAATCATTGAACGAGAAGCATTTTCATCTAGATAATCCACTAACGATTCCAATACATTCTTATTTGAAGATGAGGAGAACAGAGATGTAGGGTCACTTCCACTCCAAGAACGAGGTACCATCGTCTTGCTAAAGTATGAACTTGAAAAATCCTTAAACTTCACAACTTTCTGGAATGCGTCATAAAATTCCTGATTAAATGACATTTCTAATTCCTGTAATATATCTTCTCGAGAACGTGAGAATGTAATGTAACATATCTGCTCAGGCATAATCGAGTCCTTAGCCGGACCCAATAGGAATCCCTTTGAAGTTGGATCCTGCATTACCATGGATAATTTAGCTGCCGATGTTAATGCAAACTCCACTTGTCCTGCACCAACTCCGCCAGCTAATAATACTACAGAGCCTGCAGGGAATCCACCCTTAATTATCGAGTCAAAATCAGCAACCCCTGAGGGGATGCTATTCGCTGATCTACCCATCCCATCACCCGATATGATATCGAAAGACAGGATATAGAGCTTTTCTAATGATTATTAGAGTATATTAAAAGTAATAATTATTATGTAATTTCTAAATCACTCATGATCATATGATAATAGTAAATCAATGATCATTTGTAGTGCTCGTTCCACTGCCGCCGTCCTAACATCGTCGCGATCGCCTTTAAATATACATCGTTCTGAGCGCCGTAAGATCCCATCATCAGTAGCAATATAAACGAGACCAACTGGCTTTTTCTCAGTCTCGCCACCAGGACCTGCTATGCCAGTAATAGATACTCCAATATCTGCTCTGCCAACTCTGCGAGCACCTGATGCCATTTCTTCTGCACATTGTGCACTCACTGCACCATGTTCGATTAATGTACTGTCGTGGACGCCTAACATATCAACTTTAGAGCGATTAGAATAGGTTATAGAAGATGCTAAAAAATAATCAGATGAACCGGGAACGGAGGTTAATATTGCACCTAGTAAGCCGCCGGTGCAGGACTCAGCCAGGGAGATAGATTTTCCATAAGATCGCAGCAATGCTCCAACTTTTTCCGATAAATTCAGATCGTCACCTCATATGAATGATTTTTTGTAATGTCTTGGAGACGTTGATCGCCATGCACTTCATATATCGTTTCTGACACTCCTTTTGGAACCAGATGCTCCCATTCTTTCTTATTCACAATGCGTCTGCGTATCTCAGTGCCAGAATATATTTCACGATTGAAAAGAGGAGCTGAACATACATTATAGCCAGCCTCCTCGAAAAGGCGGCGCGTCAATGGATTATTGGTATATACGTCCTGGAATGGAGGCACTAATGATTGTACATGTGCAACCCATATGGCATATCGATTGATATCCACCATAGGGACTAGGAAGAAGTCTTCCATACCATCATCATGCAACGCTCTAGAGATCATTAAATGACGCTCTCCAGCAGTGAATGGATTATCAAATGTATGAGATAATTGAGCGCTACCAATACCTACAATAAGTCGATCGCAACGATTAGCTATATTCCTGATGACCTCTAAATGGCCGTTATGGAATGGTTGGAAGCGCCCTATAATGAGGGCACTGACTTCTTGTTTACGCATATCAACCGATCCAGGACAGTTATATGTCGTATAATATTTTGTCCTAGAATGCAAGATGACGTGAAAATAAAGAGAAGAATTAAAGAGTTTAATCAGACCACTGGACGGCTGGGACTGGATCCGACTATGGAAACTTTGCGCTCCACAAGGTCGGATAGTTTTCTCAGTAAAGTGTCCTTATTTGGTCCCCCGACTAGGGCCTTTTCCAATACTTCACCGAGCGTATCTACGGGAATGATCTCAATCTTTCCCACATATTGCTTGTCCAGAACTACATCTCGGAGATTAGATCTTGGTATAAGGACACGCTTTATCCCTGCTTCGGAAGCGGCCTCTATTTTAGCAGTTACTCCACCGACTGGTAGTACCTGCCCGCGGACGGATAGAGAGCCAGTCATGGCGAGATTCTGATCAACTGGTACATTTTCGAAGGCCGATATGACTGCTGTGGCCACGGATATAGAGGCAGAGTCTCCCTCCACACCTTCATAGGTGCCAACGAACTGGATATGTACATCGTGATTAGCGATATCTTCCCCAGTGTACTTCTTGACCAGCGCAGAGACGTTCTGAACAGCTTCCTTAGCTATCTCTCCAAGTTTTCCCGTGGCGATTATACGACCACCAGATCGAGTCTGCGAAGGAGTGACTTCAGCTACAATCGGAAGTACTATACCAGAGTATTCAGCCATAGAGCTACCAGTATTAAGAGCAGCCAGACCATTCACAGTTCCGACTGACTCCCCAACAGTAGTAAATGTTTGATAATCTCTGCTAGTTTCTAAGAATCGATCTGCGATTTGCTGTTCCAGGGAACGAGCTATGCGCTTGGCCTCTAGAACCATATCTGCAGTGACGAGGGGATTTTGTTTCTCCCGAGCAATATCGCCAGCTACACGAACTAGGCCGCCTAATTCTCTTAGTCTTAGCGTTAGCAATCCATGCCTACCAGCACGGCGCTGAGCCTCCTTGATGATCTCTCCAACTGCATGCTTATCAAAGTGAGGAATCTTCTTATCCCTAGCCACTTCCTGAGCAACAAAGCGAACTAGTTTGTCGCGATTGGTATCGGTATCATCCATAGTGGAGCGCATAAAGACTTCGTAACCATATCCACGTATCCTAGAACGCAGAGCAGGATGCATGCCTTGAATAGCATCGAGGTTACCTGCACATACTAGTACGAAGTCACATGGTACTGCTTCTGATTTTACCATAGCACCCGAGGAACGTTCTGATTGTCCAGTGATAGGGAACTTGCCCTCTTGGAGAGCAGTTAGTAAGCTCTGCTGACTCTCCATTCGGAGCATGTTAATTTCATCGATGAATAAGATTCCCTTTGAAGCTTTATGAATAGCACCGACCTCAAGCCGATCGTGGGCAGGAGTCTCTAATCCTCCGCTTTGGAATGGATCATGCTTAACATCTCCTAGCAAGGCGCCAGCATGTGCACCAGTAGCATCAATGAAGGGAGGCATATCTCCTTCATCATGGCCTACTAGTAATTTCGGCACGATGTAACTCTCCTGCTTACTAACAGCTGAGTGACGAGTGGCAAAGAACAATATGGCCACTGCAATGATGCCTACTAGTATTATAGAGATGTCTTGATAGACAAAGAACATGGCCACGGTCATCATCAAAATGACTACAATGATGGTGGTGAGAATTGAGGCCTTTTGTTGCTTTTTCGCCATCGCCTCTCTCTTTTGAGCGGTCACGATCTCTCTACCCTTGCCGGCTGGTACAACACGTACCTTGGGCTCATTAGGGTCTTCAGGATTGTGATAGGCGATGATGTCCTGTAGCTCACCCTTGGGCAGAAATTCAGTCATTGACTTAGATAGCATGGACTTACCAGTACCAGGCTCTCCAATAAGCATGACATGACGCTTCTGCTCAGCAGCCTTCTTGATGACTTCTACGGCAGCGTCCTGGCCGATGACTTGATCGGCTAGCTTCTCTGGAATCTTTATATCCGCAGTGGTCTCAAAGTCCCTGGAACCGATCCATTTTTCGATATCCGGGGTCGCGAGCTTGAGCGGTTTTTTGTCGCTGCTCATAATACACCTACACTAATATTTGACTCATAAGGGTACCACTAGTTAAGGGTTTCCCAATAATATAAAGCAAACCAAGTATCTGGCTATAACTTCCGAAAAAGATGTTCAACTATATATTATACAGGCCTCGTCAACTCAGACATTGATTTCATAGATAGATTCTTTATTACATTGTTCTTCAAGCGGGTGAAGTTCAACATATTGTAAACATTAATGGAAAATGATGAAATATGCGTCGTTGCCCCGAATCGACTGGTGACACCATTGGCAGAATTTCTACCACTCCAACAACATGCTATACCGATTGATGAGCAATTTAAGAGTCTAGAAGAATATATCTCTGCACCCTATAATAAACGTACTATCGACCCCTACACTAGATCTAGAATACTGCTCTTGATTTCCATAGAGAATTACTCTATGTTTGCTAAGTATCAAATGGCACGCTATATCGATGACGACGCGTTGAAGAAGCATCTATCAATGATTCGACGAATAGAGTCGATGCAGCTTCAAAGATTAATCTCGTTAATTCCAGCAGATGAGAGTCCCATTGAGACAGCTATCGGTTTCGAGCAGATGGTAGTAGATACCACAGTTAATCTAGCTCAAAATGAGGCAGATGATTATTTCAAGCAAGTGCTTGATTTTACCCTACTTGAAGATCTTGACCACCTATATCGTTTTGCAATGCTCTACGACATAATGGAAGAGGGAGATGCAGAGCATATTACGCGAGGAAGGACTCCAATAATCAAAGGTAGACCAACCGCATTGCAGCATCGTCATCCTATGGATGAGATGAGAGTGCATTACGATCTTGAAGATACATCGTTGCGGACGATAATGAATTATCTAACTGTTGTTGCGGCAGAGAGGGAGAAGATGCTGTTCTATAGAGACGCTGTTCGACTGTACTCTGAACAACTAATAAGAAGGATATTCGCAGAGATGGCAGAGATAGAGGGCCAGCACCTATCCCAATACGAATCGATAGGAGATCCGCACATATCTCCGATGAATAATTTAGCACTAATAGAGCTCAACGAAGCGTATAATTACTTCTCTGCATTGCAGGAAGAGACTGAGCCCCTAATGCGGAAGTTGTGGGGTGAATTACTGTGCCAGGAGTTAGGACATTTCCAATTGGCATTAGTATTGATGGAACGCGTTGAGGGAAAAAATGCTACCAAATTATTAGACAACGTTAGCATATCATCTCTCATCGAGTTTGAGCCTAATCTTGAATATATAGAAGCAGTTTTAGCAACAAAAATAGACTTACAGCCATATGATGGAGAATTTGTTCCAGAAGATAGACTCCCAAGTGATTGGCCATCTTTCAAGTTTAGAGAGATAATAAATGGACGCGGATCTCCATCTGATGAGGTGGAAAAGCGCTGGGAGCACAATAGATCACTCCATTCTATCTGAATAATTCTCCAGCCGATCAATACCAAGTGGAGGAAAGCTATTAACTAATTCAATCCTTAGCGTCGATGAGGAAGTGTAAAATGAGAGTGGATGAACTGGAGCTGCCCGAAGGAGTGGCTGAGATGCTCCAGAAAGAGGGCATTGTTAAATTGCATCCGCCACAGGCTGAGGCAGTACCGTATGCTCTTGACGGTAAAAATCTCATGCTCGCCATACCCACCGCTTCAGGGAAAAGTTTAGTTGCTTATCTAGCTGCCCTGAAACATGTGTTAGAAAGAGGAGGTAAGGCACTCTATATCGTACCACTTAGAGCGCTGGCAGCAGAAAAATATGATGATTTAAAGAAATTTGAAGAGTTGGGTGCTAGAGTTGCTATGTCAGCTGGCGATCTCGATTCTCCAGATCCACAGTTAGATAATTTTGACATTATTGTAGCTACATCCGAGAAGGCAGATTCCCTATTAAGACATCAGAGCTCCTGGTTGGAGCATATCAGTCTAGTAGTCGCAGATGAGGCTCATTTGATCCATGATCCTAATCGTGGACCTACGCTTGAGATAATACTTACAAAGTTTCGAAAGTTAAACCCGTCTCTGCAAGTAATTGCATTATCAGCCACTGTCAAAAATGCTAAGGAAATGGCTGATTGGCTAGATGCAGAACTTGTTACTTCTGAATGGAGGCCTACACCTCTTAAGGAAGGTGTGTTCTTTGGAGACGATATTCAATTTACAGACAATACATGTAGGGAAGTACAAGTCAGAAAGGACATATTATGGAGCTTGGTAGCCGATTCTATTGCTGAAGGCGGCCAATGCTTGGTGTTTGTAAACACTAGGCGCTCGACTGAGTCGGTAGCTACTAAATTTGCTAAACTATCCGGAGGGGTGCTCGGAGACGTAGGAATAGCTGGTGCTGATAACCTTTCTGAAGATCATGGCGAGCAGACCACTATCGGTAAAACATTGAAATCTTGTGTCAAGAAAGGCGTAGCGTTTCACCATGCAGGACTAACTACCGAGCAAAGGCGCTTCGTCGAATCTAACTTCAAGGAAGGTAAGATAAAATGTATCGTAGCTACACCAACATTAGCTGCTGGGATTAATCTACCAGCTCGCAGAGTCATAATTCGCGACGTTACAAGATTCGAAAATGGAGGCCAAGCAGCCATCCCTGTAATGGAAATTAAGCAGATGAGTGGGAGGGCTGGCCGGCCACGATTTGATCCATATGGTGAAGCGGTGCTATTGGCTAAGAGTGAAGACGAACGTAGGTTCCTGCAGGATAATTATCTACTAGGAGAGTCAGAAGAGATTTATTCCAAATTAGGAAGTGAGCCAGTATTGAGAGCTCATATTCTTGCCACTATAGCTACTGGAACAACATCTTCGAGAGATAGTTTGATGGATTTTCTTAACTCCACATTTTTTGCTCATCAGACTACAATGATCGGTTTGGAAGAGGCGGCAGATAATGTGCTTGATTTCCTAATAGAAGAGAAGATGATACGTTCTGAAGATAGTCGACTAGTACCAACTTTCTTCGGCAGGAGAGTCTCTGATCTATATATCGATCCATTGACAGCTACCAAGCTTAGAGATGCTTTAAAGAATTTCAAGCCGGACGGATCACCATTCGGATTGCTACATGCTGTCTGTTCATCACCAGATATGCTAACTATGTATCTTAGGCGTTCTGATTATGTGTGGGTGGAGGAAGTATATGCTACTCGTGAAGATGAGTTATTATTACCGCCACCAGATGATCTAGATGAATTTGATTTCTATCTTGCCGAGATTAAGACAGCTTGCTCTCTTGATGATTGGATTATGGAGATGGAAGAGGATCCGTTATTGAAAAAATATGGAATGGGGCCGGGCGATCTACGCAATAAAATCGATGTCGGAGAATGGCTCATCTATTCTATGAGAGAGCTCTCGAACATATTCAACAAAGATGCTTATCCTGTGCTAACAGAGCTTATGACGCGAATTAGATATGGCGTCCGACCAGAGTTGTTGGATCTAGTGCGTCTCCGGGGAGTCGGTAGAGTAAGAGCACGCTCACTTTATAATCACGGAGTGAG
>JAAYTA010000137.1 GCA_012518185.1 Methanobacteriota archaeon | reverse complement strand
TTTGCCGCAAAAGGGTGAAAATTAAAGATATTTCAACAAGCATGGAGGTTTTAAACCATGATAAAGCAGGGAAAACCCTGTGGGCTGGTGGTTTTTTGCATACCTTACATATTTAAGGGACACAAGGACACAAGGGGACCAACAAGGAAGGACACAAGGACACAAGGGGACGGTTCCTTTGTGTCGTTTGGTTACAAACATAGGGGACAATGGAAAAAATCCGGGAACGACGACACAAAGGAACCGTCCCCTTGTGTCCTTTGCATATTGTTTTTCCCGGGGGGTTCTTTCATCCTTGTATAAAATAGCATCCTTTGTTCGCCCCGCAGCCTTTATTGGTTTGGTGGCATTTGGGGGGAGGAGGCCTTTCCTTTTGAGCGCTGTCTCCCACCGATTAACATAATTTTTCGATGGAAGTTCATATTTGGATGCTATTGCTCTTACACCCAGAGGACTATTATAGTAATCCTTAACAACTTGCAGTTTGAATTCATCAGTGTACTTTTTCTTTCTGGTCATAATTACACCCCTCCCCTAAAGGATAAAGTAGAGTCCCCTTTTTGTCTACTTTTTGGGGTCCAGATCAGTTCCTTTGTGTCGTTTGGTTACAAACATAGGGGATAATGGGAAAGTCCGGAACGACGACACAAAGGAACCGTCCCCTTGTGTCCTTTCCCCTTGTGTCCTTTCCCCCCGCATATTTTTCACCTAACTGCAAATAATAACAAACGCAAAAAACCCGAAGGAGCCGTATAAAATGAGACTTACTGCTAATGACACAATTAAATTCGGCATTCTAACAGGTGTACTGGCTATGTTTTTTGATGCTGCTGTCTCACATGGGCTATTTTGGCAAAATGATCCCTTCTGGTCCTATTGGATCGCCGACGGACTGCTAATCACCACCATCGTCAGTGCCGGGACCGCCATTATAGGTATTGGCATCTGGCAGGGGTTTGTGCTCATGGGCTTTCAGACCCTGGCATTGGAAATATACTACCAATTTCTTTCCCCTGTAGGACTGCCCCGGGAGCCTTATTGGCTTTCCCGGTTTGAAATCTGGACATCAGGGATACCGGTGCATTATCTAACCTACACCGCCGGGTTTCTACTGGCCCTATGGATTTGGCGCCGGGGACACCGATTAAAAAAAATCATGCAGAATATCGAACCGAAAAGGATTGCCTTTACAACTCTTATAGCAGCCCCCTTTGTACTGATTCTAGATGGGATAATCACCCAGGGCATTTTTCTCGGCTATTTTACCGGCATCACCTTTCTGGTGCACAGGTTTATCATCGCCTTTGTCTTCATATACCTATGGAGCAGTTATGTTGGTTTTGACGGTAAGGGATTGATATCGGGGGCTTTAATCCTTAGCCTATTGTGGTCGACCTTCAATATGTACCTGGGAGCTGTGGGCCTGCCCAAGGACTTCCCATTTTTCCTCAGCTATGATGTGCTCTGGGCCAAGGTGTTTCCTGGAGCCTTGATCTCCACGTTGCTCGGATTGTTAATTGCCAGAATGCTGATGCCAGAAGGGGTGAAACAGGCATGATTGGCCGCCTAGTACTAGCTTTGCTTCTAATAATGTTTGCCGTACCAAATACTGCCTTTGCCGATGGTTCCCCTGCCGAAGCTGCGGCATCAGGTGCAGGAATAATGGTTGTGGGACCTGATCCCTATAATTTTGAAAGTAATGAGCCCATAGACGGCACAATTACGATAAAGGTCAAGGATAAGGGTGACCGGCAATCACCACTGCAAAATATTGATGAGGTGGATGTCAAGGCCCAGTTTTCGGCACCCGACGGTGATTATGAGGTAACTATAAAAGAACCACTGTTGGGACATGAGAAACAACCAACCTGGTTTGGCGTGGGCCTGGACAAAAAAATGCATGGCAACACCAATACCGGCACCAGAAAACTGCCAAAAATGGAACCCGACATCACAGTCTGGGGCTGGGCGGAAATTTTGAAAAACGGTGAAATAATCCACAGAAAAGTGCCGGCCCAGGTGAAGGTTAAAAAGGATGAGCCTCTAAAAGGGGTCACTCTAGAGATTGAAACGGAGAAAAAGTCCCTGGCCGACACCCCTGACGGCTACCTGGAGATCCGCTGGGACGAACTGGATCAACTAGCGTTACCGGTAAAACAAGAAAGGATGAAACAAATAATCGCCTTTGCCGGGTTAATATTCCTCAATGTTTGGTTTGGTTGGCTGGCTTCCCAGGAGCCCAAAAAACATACAAGCGCGTAATTTGAATTGGGATGGTCCTGGGACGCGGGGACAGGTCCCTCGTCCCAGGACCGGGGGGCATTTCTCGGCGGCAAAACATAGTCCGGGGACATAACCCAGTGTCAAGGCCCGGCCCCAAACAGGGTTGTGTCGTCGTTCCCCTGTCCT
>JAAYTA010000061.1 GCA_012518185.1 Methanobacteriota archaeon | reverse complement strand
TGTCAGCTACGCTTGTTCCAAATGGTTTTAATGGCAGATGACTTACAGAGATATAATGCAATTAAATAGGGACGAGGAAGCCATCCTTGCAGGCGAGAGCGGAGAAGGTAAGCGCAAGGCTATGGAATTACTCGTAGCACTTGGGGACATTTACGGTGCGGAAGAGCTAGTACCTATAAGCTCTGCGCACCTATCTGGAGTTTCATATAAGACTATTGGAGAAGGAGGCATTGGCCTATTAGAAGAGATGGCAGATGCTCGTATATGTGTGCCTGCTACTCTAAATCCTGCGGGAATGGATCGAAGTCGCTGGGAAGAAATGGGCATTAATCCACGCTTCGCTGATCGGCAGCAACACATTATCGATTGCTATGAGAGGCTAGGAGTTACTTCAAATTGCTCATGCACACCATATTTTGATCTAAATATGCCAAAGAGGGGACAGCATATTGCCTGGGCAGAATCAAGTGCATTAAGCTTTGCAAACTCTGCGATAGGGGCAAAGACTAACCGTGAGGGCGGCCCAGGAGCTCTTGCTGCAGCTATAATAGGTAAGACTCCCAAATATGGACTACACATTGATAAAAATCGTGCACCGGCAGTAATTATAGATGTAGAGGGAGATGACATTGATTATTCCATGCTGGGCCAGGCAGCCGGTGCCATCGTAGGAGCTAGAATTCCTTATTTTAGAGGGATCAGACCAACTGTAGATCAACTAAAGACCTTAGCTGCTGCCATGGCTGCTTCAGGCTCGGTAGCAATGTATCATGTTGAGGAGATTACTCCAGAATCCAATGACTTTGATCTTAAAGGTCTAGAGAAAGTCACAATTGGTAAAAAAGAGATGGAGACTGCTAGAGAAGGAGTAAATACTGGCAACGATCCAGAATTAATAGCATTTGGTTGTCCACATCTATCGGCTGATGAGATAAGGAATTTAGCTTCATTATTGAAAGGTCGCCGCCGTCAAGGAGATGCTGAAGTTTGGTTCTGCACTTCTCGTCAGACTCTTGCCTCATGTCCAAAAGAGGTAAAAGAGCTAGAACGTTTTGGTAAATTAGTATGTGACACCTGCATGGTCGTAACGCCTATAGAAGAAAGATTTGCATGTACTGCTACTAACTCTGGAAAGGCCTGTAACTACTTAGCCACTCTATGTTCTCAAAAGGTGGTTTATCGCGATACTAAGGGCCTTGTGGAGTTGATATCATGAAGTTGAAAGGGAGAGGTATATCTCGCGGTAAAGCTGAAGGGACGATCCTACTGAATGATACTCCAATCAGTTTCCTCGGAGAGGTAAATCCATCGACTGGTGAACTGATCGATCTCCCTGGAAGTTCGATAAAAGACCGTGTGTTTGCATTTCCACGCGGCAAAGGCAGTACAGTCGGCTCATATGTCATGCTTGAGATGAAGAGAGTAGGAACTTTACCTACAGCTATAATCAACGAATCAGCTGAGCCAATAGTGGCTACCGGCGCTGTACTATCGGAAGTACCATTAGTAGATGGTATCGATCTATCTTTACTCTGTGAAGGAGATCTATGTATTATAGATGGTTCAGAAGGCACTGTAGAATTACCCGACGTCAAAGAAGTTCATGCAGTGTCATCATTCATACATTGCGGCGATGAGGTTTTGCTTCTAAAACGCAGCAATAAGGTCGGCTCATTCAAGGATCATTGGGCAGCTGTTAGTGGATATGTAGAAGACGGTGAAACGGCTAAAGAGGCAGCTATTAGAGAGATACAAGAAGAGATCGGTGTAATTAATCCCGAGCTCATACGTTCTGGAGAATCTGTCAAGGTTAGAGATGGAAATACGATCTGGATTATTCATCCATATCTCTTCAGAATAAATGAGCGTTCTATCACTCTTGACTGGGAGCATACTGAATATAGATGGATGCTTCCTGATGCGATAAAAAATATGAAGACAGTTCCCGAATTAGAGGAAGTCTATCGCTCTTTACTGGAGTAAGTATGCGCCATGAAACTTTTTAATAAATAATTTATGTGGGCAAGGATTGAGAATTTATCTCTATTCCTTGCCCCGAGTTTTACCACCCTAATCTTAGATGGAGCTCACTCTCAGGTTCACGATTCACGCACTGAAGTAAGAGCTATACAGACATCTTGTTTCTCAATATCCCATTCCACTTTATGTTCGCCTTGAGGATTATCGATAAATCTCATTTCTATTGCTCTAACCTCTTTCATTATATGGTCCTGCCATGGCCTGAGGTTTTCCTCAATATCTTCAGAGGCATTAATCTCCGCTCGGATATTTTCCTCAACATCTAATTCCATATCTTTTCGCATCTGCTGTATTCTACGAATAATTTCCCGAGCAAAACCCTCAGCTCTCAACTCTGGAGTCATGTTGAAATCGATGAATAGATCGCCATGCTTGAATTCAGCAGCTGCGTAATTGTCTGGCACAGAGGTAGAGAATGATACCATTTCGGGCTCTATAACTATGTCTTTTCCATCTATGTCAAATGAGAGGTCTCCTCTATCAAGAGCATCCTTAATATCTTGAGCAGACGTACTTTTTAACAAATCAGCCACTTGAGTTGATAGCTGCCTATAAGCCTTACCTATTGCTCTTAGATTTGGTGCAGCATCTAATATAAGGCCATCCCACTCTTCTCCGGGAGATATGAATTCAATCTCCTTGATATTAGCCTGTGATAGCAACACGTCTCTCATTGGAAGTATATGATCGATAGTGCTTGCATCGTCAACACTAACAATGATCCTCTGTAGTGGCCAACGGAGCTTAACATTCTTTTTCTGCCTCTCCTTAGTAATCTCATCTACGAGTTCTTGCATAATCGACATAGATGTCTCCAGATCCTCGCTGATAAGATTATTATCAGAAACTGGCCAATCAGTCATATGAACAGTATCTAAACTTCCATCCATTGCCTGATATATTTCTTCAGTAATGTGTGGGCAGAAAGGTGCAAGCAGCTTAGTAGCAGTCATCAATCCCTCATATAGCGTATAGTATGCTGCTAAC
This sequence comes from Methanobacteriota archaeon, assembly GCA_012518185.1. Taxonomy (GTDB): domain Archaea; phylum Thermoplasmatota; class Thermoplasmata; order Methanomassiliicoccales; family Methanomassiliicoccaceae; genus DTU008. Next base: position 31,685 of record JAAYTA010000061.1, on the reverse strand, counting down.
TTGTCAAGATCATTTGCCTCTCTCCACATGCGATCCCGAATCAGTCTCACATACCAGCGTGAAAGATCTTCGAGAATAAACTCCTCTATGATTCGGCATGCTCTATGAAGGTCACAAGACTCTATATTTTTAGATACCTTAGATTTAAGTCCCTCTACTCTTGATATTAACCAGCGATCTTCTGGCCGTAGTACGTCTTTCAACAGTACCCTATCACTTGCTAGATGATCGTAGCCATCTATGCTCATATACATAGTCGCGAAACTGGCAACGTTCCATAAGATGTTAAGAGTCCTGCGGGCATTTCTAACACCCTCTATTTGGAAAGACACATCTTCCCATGGGGCAGAAACTCGGAGAAGGTAGAAGCGGAGTGCATCAGCTCCGAATTCCTCCATGACTTCCGATGGCTCTATGACATTGCCTTTAGACTTTGACATAGGTAGTCCCTTTCCATCGAGCATCCAGCCATGGACTAATACTTCATCGTAGGGTGCACGTTCTAATGCGACACAGGAAGAGCCAAGTTGGGAATAAAACCAGCCACGAGTCTGATCGTGTGCCTCAGTAATGAATTTAGCAGGCCACCATCTTTCAAACTCAGCCTTTTCACGCGGATATCCTAAGGCAGCCCATGAAGCTACTCCTGCATCAAACCACACATCTAGGACATCTTCTATCCTTTTCATATCTTCATCACAATGCTCACACTTGAGCACTACATCATCTATCCAGGGGCGATGAAGATCCATATTAGGGCTATAATTTTCGCCACCTTCTAGGTCATCGCGAGAACCTATTACTTTCATGTGACCGTTGGCACACGTCCAGACTGGAATAGGTATTCCCCAATATCGCTGTCTAGATATGCACCAATCTCTTGCATTAGCCGTCCAGTCATATTCCCGTCCCGATCCAGCCCATTCCGGAGTCCATTTTACACGGGAGATCTCACTCAGCATCAAATCCTTGACTTCTGTAACTTTAAGATACCATTGATCAGTGTTGCGGAATAAGATGCCTGATCTACATCTCCAGCAGTGGCCATAGCGGTGATCTATAGAATCATCATGGAACATTAGGCCCTTGAGGCAAAGGTCTTCAATAATTACTGGATCGGCTTTCTTTACGAACATCCCTTCGTATCTGCCGCCTTCAGCTGTGAATTTCCCACTTTCATCAATAGGACATAGTACATCTAATCCGAATTCCTTTCCTATTTCAAAGTCCTCAGGACCATGGCCTGGTGCAATGTGTACCAGACCAGTCATATCTGCTTCTACAGTTGAGGATGGGACTACATGATGTACCCATTCGCCACTTACGTTCTTTTGAACTGGAACTTCATCCTCTAAGGGAGGAATGTATTCGGTACCGACTAGATCAGTACCTTCTATTATTTCCAGCACCTCATGGGATTCCCAATCCTCCAATTGTCCAATTTGTTCGATGAGCTCTTCAAGTAAAATGATAGTGTCTTCATCCCCTTCTCGATTATAGCGCACCTTGGCGTAGCGATATTCAGGATGTGCTGCTACTGCCATATTAGCTGGCAGAGTCCATGGAGTGGTAGTCCATATGAGTAATGATACATCTGGTTCATTGCGCAATGGGAATTTAACATAGATAGAAGGATCCCTCTCTTCCCAATAATCGATTTCTGCTTCAGCTAGTGCTGTCTCGCAACGAGGGCACCATGATATTACTCGATTTGAGGACACCAACAGTCCTTTCTCATGCGCCTTCTTTAGAGTCCACCATGCTGCCTCGATATATGTTGGCTCAATAGTCATGTAGGGATTATCCCAATCCATCCATACGCCTAGATCCTTGAACTGCTCTGTCATCATTTTCTGATGACTCAGCGCAAAATCCCTACAGTTAGCAATAAAGCGATCTATGCCGTAATCTTCAATATCCTTTTTACTCTTAATGCCGATGGATTTCTCTACCCTAACTTCAATAGGTAATCCATGCATATCATATCCAGGCTGATCACGGACGTTAAAATTCTGCATCCGCCTATACCGGATTATAGAATCTTTGATGATCTTATTTAGGGCGGTGCCCAGGTGAATAGATCCAGTAGTGTAAGGAGGTCCGTCTACAAAGTAATAGTCTTGCCCAGAGGCACGTAACTCCTTAGTCTTACAGTAAGCATCAGTCTCGATCCATCGCTGCTGTACTCTTTTTTCCAATTCTGGAGGGCTATAATTATTCTGAACCTGCTTTATCATCGCTCGGTCCCTGGGGTGGTAACAGCCTATCTCATTAAAAGTTATCGTCAGTAAGTCATTAACTGGTCAATATCAGACCCATCGATCTAGACTTACTTGTGATCCCGACTGTTCTGATTTATTATCGCGTTTCTTACTCTTTAAGCGATCTAATGCTGACGTGACTCGATTTTTTGAAAAACCATGATCTCTAGATAAGTAATCAATTATCTTATCTCGATCTGGCTCATTCCACTCTAATCCTGATACTTCAATTTTTTCACTATCAAGGAAGATCTTCTGAATACACTCTGCCTGAGGTATGTCTTCGCTTATGGCGTCCAGGGCACTTTGTAGATCCCCATGTTTCTGTATGAGCTTTAGCCCTCTCTTAGGGCCTATTCCCCTTATGCCTGGATTATAATCAGTTCCGACGAGAATAGCTAAGTCGACTAGCTGTTCTCTACTCTGTAGTTCATTCTCCTCGAGTACTTTGGAAAGCTCAATAAATTCGATATTTATGTCCTTATAGCCTCTAGATCCTGGTAACTTACGCCTGCCAGATATATTCAAATTTCTCACTAATCTAGGCGCACCAAAAAGCAATGAATCGAAGTCTTGAGATGAAGCAGCCCATGCCTCTCCATTAGATGCCATATATGCAGCTTGAGCTTCTCCTTCCTCTGGTGCCTGTACAACAGGAATGCCTAGATAGGTTAGAAGTATACGAGATGATTCTGCAATCTCATTAGTCATTCTGGACGACTGAGTAGCTTTGCATCGAGCCCTCTCAATATCTCCCTCGCTGATTGCCTCTTTCCATTCTTGATGAGCTTTTACTCTCCGCTCAGAACGTTCGGCAAGCGTTTGGGATTTGAGTTCATGCGGAACGCCATCAAAAACATATATGGGCTTTATCCCCGCCTCGAGGAGATTAACATTCCGATAAAGCAGTCCAGTTAAATGAGATGTTACCCTTCCCGTCGCATCTTTTAATGGAGTCCCATCAGGGCCCCGTATGATGCTTAAGAACTGGTAGATCGCATTATAAGCATCGATAGCGATGACTTTATTCTCAAGATCTTCCAGTAATAAATTTTCCGCTGTAATTATAGCTGATAAATTCACGCCCATGGCGCTTCCTCATTTTTCCTAGGATGATTTATCCTTTATGGATTTTGTCTCTCATTCCTTGGCATATATATTATCATTAGGGCTGATCCAATCCATATTAGGATGGCTATGATTATACATATGTTAGCATCCAGCACTGCAGCAATAGCTAATAGTATGAGAGGTAGGATGATAGTTACTAACAATAGGAACCATCTCGAACTGGTGAATTCTATTTTCATTCGACCATCTCAGAGATATGATGAGGCAGATATGAACCTTGCGAATGGTAAGCACTCATAATGTATCTCCACAGACTCCTTAGTTATAATTCCATCCCTGGCGCGAATTTATGCGTGCAACTATCGCATATTTCTCCACAACTCCATCTCTTCACGCATATTAGGGCACCCGAACAATGCACTGCCTGCTGCTAAAACAGTTGCTCCAGCATCTATGCATTGCTTCCCCGTGCTTCTATTTATGCCCCCATCGACTTCTAATTCTGCATTAGATCCTAGCAAGTCAAAAGTTTTTCTTGCAGAAGAGATTTTTGAAAGACCTATAGGCATGAACGATTGACCGCCGAATCCGGGGTGAACTGTCATTACAAGCAATAAGTCGATAAAATTTAGATAGGGCTCCACTCTAGAAAAAGGAGTTTCTGGATTAAGGGATAAGCCTGCCTTCTTCCCCAGTGAGTGTATGAGTTGAATCGTATTATCAATATCTTCTGTGGCCTCTACATGTATAGTTATTAGATCAGCTCCTGCATCAGCGAATTGCTTGATATATCGCTCTGGCGATGCTATCATTAGATGAACATCGAGAGGTAGTGATGTCCATGGACGTATAGCTTCAATAACTGCAGGACCGATGGTAATATTAGGTACGAACATTCCATCCATAACATCAACGTGAATCCAATCTGCACCTTCTGATTCTAGGCGTTCAACTTCTTCTCCTAGGCGGCTAAAATCTGCAGAGAGTATAGATGGAGCGATCTTAATCATATCATAGACTATCGATTTCTTAATAATAATGATTCTGGAAATACATGCATCTTCTGTTTCGGAACATATTTATCGAAAGTAAAGAGATTCCCAGTGCATGGCAGAGGATAAATGTGGGATCATGGGCTGTGATAAGTCTGCTATTAGATCCTACGCGCGTGAGGCATGCGAAAGAGCCGGTCTCGACGTTAAGGATGAAGAGGCTCGAAGAGTACACTTATGTAGAGAGCACAATAAACAATACAAAAAGTCCACTCGCACTGAGCGTAAATTAGAAACCCTAGGGCGCTGATTCTGCCTTAGGTCTCAATTTCTTTCAATTTTCTGCGTATAATCTATTTTAACAATCTCTGGCGTCCTATAATTGATATTATGCCAATGAAGGGAGTGAGTCAGAAGAGAGAAAGACAATATGAGCACATAAAGAAAAGTGAGATGGATCAAGGGCGATCAGAGGAGGATGCTGAACGAATCGCTGCCGCTACAGTAAATAAGACTAGGCGGGAGAAGGGCGAGACTAAGGATGATTGAATAGCACAACATTTAATCACTACATCCACGATTCTCAGCTGTGCAATTAACCTTCCTGGGCACTGGAGCTGGCTTACCATCACCATCTCGCAGTGTAAGCGCGTTAGCCATACAGATTGGGCGTGAAGTTCTTCTCTTTGATTGTGGAGAAGGAACTCAACGACAATTTATGCTATCTAATCTATCATTTATGAAAGTCAATAATATATTCATCACTCATTTTCATGGAGATCATTTCTTAGGACTTCCTGGTCTGATACAGTCTATGAATTTTTCCGGCAGAGAAGAGGATCTGCACATATATGGTCCTGAAGGTGCTATTGAAATAGTATCTTCTTTGGCAACTATCGGTGCCTTTCAGCCGCTATATAATATTCATATCAATGAATTATCACATAATGATGAGGTTGACCTCGGTTTCTGTTCAGTTATAGCACTGGCTGCAGATCATACAATTCCAGCACTTTCTTTCATAATCGAAGAGCCGGAGCGTAAGGGAAAATTCAATAACCAAAAAGCGCAAAAGCTTGGGATACCTAAAGGTCCATTATATTCTCAGCTGCAAATGGGAAAGGCTGTAACGGTCGGTAGTAGGTTAATAGAGCCTGATGAGGTAGTAGGACCGTCTAGGCCCGGACGAAAAATAGTATACTCTGGGGATACTCGCCCCAATAAGGAATTGGTAGACGCAGCCCGGAATGCAGAAATATTAGTGCATGAAGCAACTTTAGATTCATCACTGGAAGAAGGAGCGTTGGAATACGGCCATTCTACTGCAAGGGCCGCAGCTGAGATCGCTTTGAATGCTGAGGTCAAAAAGCTAATACTCACACACATATCAACAAGATATGAAGACAATAATATTCTAGAGGAAGAGGCAAGGGAAATATTTCCAAACACTTTGTTGGCACACGATTTGATGACAATTCCTGTAAGGTATGGAGATTTCCAACAGTAATCATTATTTGGCAAGCACTCTCAAGAATCTCTAGATAACATGGAGCGCAACATCGTGGTGTCCAAACTGGCGAAGAGGCCTGTAAGTGAAAATATAGTAGAGCTTGTTGAGAGAAAAGGCATAGGACATCCCGATTCAATTGCTGATGGTATTGCTGAGGCCGTGAGTCGCTCATTATGTCAATTATATCTAGATGAAGTAGGCGAGATACTTCATCACAATGTTGATCAAAATGAAGTGTCTGGAGGACAGTCTGAAACATGGTTTGGCGGAGGTAAAATCATCGATCTGCCATATATCATATTACTGGGCCGAGCGGTAGAAGATGCTACTTTTCAAGATCGAAAATTGAGATTGCCAGTACGTAGTGAGGCAGTGAAAGCTGCTCGGTCCTATCTTAAAGAAAATTTCCATGATTCTAAGCTCGCTCAGGAAAGTGGATTCAATATTGAAGATTGCATTGTTGACGTGAGGATGGGAAAAGGTTCTCAAGATTTAATTAGAAATTATCAACGTCAGGCTAGGAGATGTCCACCTAATCATCAGATATGTAAGCCAGCTAATGATACATCGTTGGGAGTAGGCTATGCTCCATTTACCGATACAGAACGCCTAACATATGCAATGGAGCGATTCATCCGCAATGAGGCGCCTAAACATGGTCTTGATGCCGTTGGTAAAGATATTAAAGTAATGGCTTCTAGGTACAAGGATGAGATTCATATTATCATTGCATGTGCTATAATATCTCCCCGCGTGTCTGATCCTTATGAGTATCATAGTATTATCGAACAGTTAAAGGCGTTATGTATGCAGAAAGCACATGATATTTTGGGATATAATGTCGAAATTTCGATCAATCAAGCTGATGATCTATCAAGCGATGATCCAGGCGACTATTATCTTACACTTAGTGGCTTATCTATGGAAAATGGAGATGATGGCTCAGTTGGTCGAGGAAATAGAGTTAATGGACTAATTACTCCTTTTCGTCCAATGAGTACTGAAGCTGCAGCTGGAAAAAATCCAGTGACTCATATTGGCAAACTTTACAATGTTCTGGCAAGCCAAATCGCTTCCCGAATTGCTAATGAAGCTGGAGAAGAGATTTTAGAAGTTCAAGTAAAACTATTATCACAAATAGGTAGTCCTATAGATCTTCCTGCGATAGCAAGTGTAGAATTAATCACTCAAGATGATAATAATTATCATAAATGGAATGGCCGAGCATGGGATATTACAAATGAGTCATTATCCAGTATTGAGGAACTAACGGGGCAAATTGTTAAAGGCTCAATCGCCCTTTTCTAGGATGCCATGAAGTTCATAGATCGTCCTAAATATGGTCCACTACACCGTTTCAACGACTACCATGTATATAAGACGCTTTCTGTCCTCACCGATGGTCGAAGAAAGGGTAGAAAACTACTTGCGGATCGCATCGGCGTGGGCGAAGGTAGCATGCGCACTATAATCGACCATCTCCGAGATGAGGGCATGGTAGAAGTAAAGCAGACCGGAGTTAAGATAACCAAGCCTGGAGAGGAATTCATAAGTAAATTTCCGCTCAATGTTTATGAATTAGATGCGCCAGATATTGCAGTCGGAGAGAGTTCTGTAGCAGTACAGATAAGAGGAATGGCATATAAGGTGACGACAGGCATGGAGCAGCGTGATCAAGCCATTAAAGCCGGTGCCGATGGAGCTACTACCGTTATAGTAAAAGGCAACTGCCTGACCATCCCAGTAGATTTTGATCTTGATGAAAACCGCCCTGAGATGGCCGATGCCCTCCGTAGACTTTTCGATTTAGAAGATGGAGATGTGATCATCATTGGAACATCTACTACTTTGCAACATGCCGAAGAAGGAGCTATGGCTGCTGCATTCAATCTAATCTAAGAGTTTAAAAGACGTCTAAATGAAGGTATATCCGTTACGCGAGGCAAACAAGTATGTTCCTTACATATGTAAGCAGCGACTTCTGTAGCAATCTTTCCTCTTAAGAGAGGACTTGCCTCTTCCAGTCCTGCATCTTTAGAATTATTCAATACTACTTTTCTCGGAATGAATGATTTTCCAATTTCGGTTAAGAATGGTTCTACATCAACACTCTCCCCTGTCAGCACAATACTTGTGATAGGCCCCATGCTTAGATCTACAGCGTTTAGGAATTGTGTATGGGCATCTGGTGAGCGGATTACTGCACCAGATAATGCTTTTTCTAACTTCTCCGCAGCATTAAGTATGTCCTCTCGCTCTGTGATTGTATATAGAGTGTGCAAGACCATAAGAGCAATCGAATTTCCTGATGGGATCGCGCCATCATAAACTTCTTTGATACGTCCTATAGGATCACTCTCTTCCGATGTTTGGAAAAATCCTCCTTCAGGATCAGCAAAATCAGCTAGCATATATTCCATCATATCTATCGATGCTTTTAGCCAGCGAGGATCTAAATCTGCGAAGTAAAGTTCTAACAATCCCCATGCCATAAAAGCATAATCATCTAGAAATATAGGGCCCCCTGCGCTATCATCCCGAAATACATGATGATGCTGATTATTAGTCATCATATTATTAAGAACGAATTCTGCCGCATTTCGTGCGGCATCACCATGTCGAGGCTCTCGCCATGCACCGTACGCTTTGGCAAGGCCCACAATCATTAAGCCATTCCAATCTGCCATGATTTTGTCATCTAGAAATGGTGCGGACCTCTCATTGCGATGTCTCAACATCTTCCGCTTAATTTGTTCAAAGCTATCAGTGATTTCATTCTCTAGTTTCAAGACATTTCCTTGCTCGTACCCATTTATCTTCATGTTTCCACTGGCTGTGATTCCGAAAATCCTACGAGCTTCTGCCAATTCCTCAGAATCTAGAAATGATGATAATTCATCCTCATTCCAAAGATAATATTTTCCTTCTACACCCTCACTATCAGCATCTTCAGCCGAATAAAAACCTCCTTCTGGTGAGGTAAGTCGCTCCAATACATAATCTATAATGTCTATAGCGGTGTTTTGGAATTCTTCTTCTCCGAAAATCTTCCAAGCCTCCACATATGTCATAAGTAGCAATGCTTGATCATATAGCATTTTTTCGAAGTGAGGAACTTTCCAGTTTCGATCGGTCGAGTAGCGGTGAAATCCGCCTCCTAACTGATCAAAAATGCCTCCTCGCCGCATCTCCTTCAATGTATGATTAACCATTTCTAAGGCATATGGCTCTCCAGTACGATCCCAATAGCGCATCAGAAACATGAGGCGATGGGGAAGAGGGAATTTAGGTGCTCGACCGAACCCTCCATAACGAGTATCATAACTTTTTTTCAACCCCTCATAACCTTCAATTAAAGATTCAATGCCTACTCTGCCTGCTGGTGTTGGCTGCTTCGACATCCTAACTGCTTCAATGATCCTCTCTGATGCTTCTACTATCTCATCACGGCGTTCTCTCCACGCCTGTGATATAATTGGTATAATTTCAGTGAGGCCAGTCATGCCTTGCTTACTATATTTAGGTAAATATGTAGCAGCAAAGAATGGTCTCTTATCAGGAGTCATCATAATGGTAAGGGGCCATCCTCCAGTACCAGACATAAGCTGAGCAGCCATCATGTATGTTGAATCTATATCTGGTCGCTCCTCTCTGTCAACTTTCACAGAAATAAAATTCTCATTGAGTAGCAATGCAACATCATCATCCTGGAATGATTCATCAGCCATTACGTGACACCAATGACATGAAGAGTATCCAATAGAGAGGAATACTGGCTTATCTTCTTCTTTTGCTCGTTGGAACGCCTCATCTCCCCATGGATACCAATCCACAGGGTTTTCAGCGTGCTGCAGCAAGTATGGACTCCTCTCGTCTGCTAGACGATTTAACTCACTTGATATGGTGCTAACATGTCGCCTAGTCATGGTACTCATGAAACCATCTCATAATAGAGTATTTCAAAAGGTGTATGGAAAAAGTGAAAAATAAGGAGTTTGAGCGCAGATATAGCGACTCACCCCTCCTTTTTATTAAACTCCTCCCTTATCTACTCATCTATTCTTGATAAGCGGATAATCTTGAATTCGAGTTTGAATTATTTAATATGTACTAATGATTATTGAGTCTCAATTTTAAACATACTCAAGTTGGATACAATATATGGATTATTATACTGATATAATAAAAATCAAAAGAAAAGGTTTAGGCCGCTTCAGATTATTTATCCCATGATTCTAACATGCCTGGAATCGTTCTAGCAGCCATTTGATCGAAAGTTTCTATCCCAGTTACTTTAGAACTATATTCACTCAATGATGCTATATCGTATCTATCGAGTAGATCGAGACGGAATTTCCTGGAGCCGGCAAGAAGCTGTTTCAGACCTTCTCCAATCCTTTCTTCAAAGAATGTATTGAGTCCTACAGCTCCCCAGGGGATATCTTCTCCGAGCACCCTCCCAGGATATTTCTTCTCTATTTCGCCTGCCCTCACAAAGAAACTGTGAGGATCAGCCGTATATTCTTGCGTAAACACTCTGGGAAGTTTACCACTCTGGGATAGTCTAGCAAAATGCTGGGATTTCATAGCAGCAGTGAGAGGAGCTCTTGCCATGCCAATTGCTTTGACTAATGGGCCATCGCCTAGATTGCTCATAGCCATAGCCTTGTACATCTGACTCTCATTGGTAAATCCTCCGGCAAAACAGATGTCAGGAACAAATCTACCCTGTTTTTTTAAGATGTCAGCTGCCATCAATACTTGTGCTTCCAAGTGTACAGTTGGGGTTGACATCTCATTCATCATAGGTACTGGACTCATACCGGTGCCTCCGCCTGCACCGTCAAATGTAAGGAGGTCAATCTTAGCTTCTGAAGCCACCTTCATAGTGAAAGCCACAACTTCAGGACGATAGGCCCCGGTCTTGAGGAATACATATCTCGCTCCATTTTCTCGTAGTTTTTCTACATCTTCTACGAAAGTACGTTGCGACGGGAATCCTACGCGAGAATGACGTTCAAACGTCTTGAACGCACCAGCCTTGAATGATGCCTGTACTTCAGGATCTAGAGGATCTGGTAAAACAAGATATCCTCGCTTTTTGAGCTCTATAGCCCTCTCCAGACTCTTTACTCTTACCTCACCACCTATGGCTTTAGCTCCCTGTCCCCATTTCCTCTCAATTATATCAACTTCTAATTTGCTGATAACATATTCATCAACACCCCCACGCATATCTTCTACATTAGTCTGCACGGCGATGTTACCATACTTGCCATCCCATAAGTCTCTGAATGATGCGATACGGCTCTCCATATCTGGAGAACTAGTGACTTTACCATTAGCATATATGGAAGAGGGATCCATACCACATACATTCTCGCCTATGACCTCAATTATTCCCGACATAGCTGAGCCTTTGGCGAGACTATTCCAATTACGCTTTGCGACTTCAGTAGATCCAAGTCCGGCAAGAATAATCGGGAGCTTAAGCTCAATTGGTTTTTTAGAATTAGTAGCAACCCTCGTAGTGATGTCTGCGTTCTCAAAAAATGCCTTATCTGAATCTGGCTCTATGCCATAAGCACTTAGTAATTCAGATAATATTTGAAAATGTGACCAATCAAGCATGAAGTTCTTATTAGAAGCAGCAGTAGAATGTCCAAAGTGTTCTGAACTTGGGTATAAAACCTCTCTACCTCGGAAAGCTGCTTTTCCGACTTCACATACAACATTACATTCTTCTATACATAAAGGACACATTCCGCTCATGGGAGAAATATCTTCCACTCTTGCCCTGGTGCCCGTTGTCGACCTCGCGTTCTCGATCGATATCATATATTAGCCTCTGGCCTGAGGACAATTGTCCATCTGGCGACTATATCTCGATTTAGTTGATAATCCTTTAGGTAGATGGTTAACGACTATATTGTCTAATTTTGCTTTGAAATATTGTGCATTTTTCCAAAATATTAGTCATTATTCCTATTTTAATTCTGAATATCGCACAATTTTAGATAAATAGTGACTTTAGTAGTATAGACATAAAATCACTCATATTATTATCAAGTGTTCATATCGCTAATAAATTAGGATATATTATCCGAATGTTTAGCACATGAAAAGATATTCTAATAAACTTTAACATAATAAATATATTAATTTTGATAAATATACGTTATTCTGCTCTATATGAATATGGATAATTTATTGTTTTATAAATAAGTATAATAATATTTGAATCAGATATGGTCTAGAGGCATTCCGTATGGCTATAAAAATTGAAGAGGAGAAGAGCACTAGAACAACAATAATCGAAACTATAGTAGCATTAATGACTGCTGCATTTGGTTTAGTAGCAGCTTTAGCATGGAATGATGCAATACAGACGGTTATTAAGAGCATATTTCCAGCAGAAGATGATCCAACAGGGAAGCTAATTTATGCTGTTATAATAACCATTGTCGCTGTTATTTCCATAATACTTATTGGAAGAGTACTTGCAAAATATCAAGCAATGGATAAGCAGAATAGGCTCGAGTAAAATCACAACTCTATCAAACCTCTTATCATTTTCATAATCTCGTTTGTCAAATTAACTAAAGAAAGGTTTTATTTCAAACGTTGATGTCGGGTGGACGATATGATGAAAGTAAAATCGGAAGATATGACTAGATGGCAGAAGGCTAAAGAAGTATTGAGGATAGTCTATACACTTCCATTTTTACTTGCCTCAGTCGCTGGTGTAGCATTTGCTCTTACAGTAGCGCAAGAATGGTTCATAGCCATCATCATTCTCTTGGATGTCATGGTCTTGGCTTTATTCGTGAATTTCTCTAATGACTATTTTGACCATAAGAGTGGGGTAGATAAACTTCGATTTAATTATGAAAATAATCCAGATCTTCATGAAGAACTTATCAAAATGTTCGATCAGAAATTTTTCTGGTCTGGAAATTCTTTAGATCGAGGCATAATTACTAAATCACAAGGCAAAACACTTATGATATGTTTAGCAATCGCCGCTGTAATACTGTCTATTCCCATCTTAATATATGGTGGATGGATAGTTATTGCGCTAGGCTTGATTGCTCTTATTCTGGCTTTTTTTTATACAGCTCCTCCCATAAATCTAGGCGCAAGAGGGCTTGGTGAATTGGATGTATTTATCGCATTCACTATGATAGTATTTTTCTCATACTTTGTAATAATACCTGAGTTTTCTTTCACTGTTCTATTTATCTCATTAGCTATAGGCCTGGGAGCGATGATAATGCGCATATCTGACTCAGTTCCCGGATATGATGCTCATATAGCTAAAGGTGAAAAGAATATAGCTGTGCGTGTAGGGTTGGAAAATATAATAAGAGTAGAATCATTCCTCGCAATTTTGATATATATTTTTATCAGCCTTGCTGCATGGACAGAGCCTGTTTTTGCCATATTATTTCTAGCATCTCCACTAGCTATTGCAGCAATTAATATTCAGAGAAAAAAGGATCACCTGCGCTTTTGGAGACCAATTCCATTTTTTCTCATGCAGACTATTGCACTAGAACTACTCACTGTGGTGGCTTTGATATTGCAAACCTTGACATGCTGAAGATTGTACCTATGTTCCCAGTAGTAATGAGTCTGTATTCCCTAACTGCATCAAAGCCACAATTACTACATGCTTCCACTGCACGCATTGGGCACCCATAGTGTTTTGTTCCATCGGGCAGCATGAAGCTCGAAACCCAGTAAGGACACTTATCTGTATAATCTGTGATTAATAACTCTTTCAAAGCGCGCTTGCTGTTAATAATAGGCAAGCCTTTCGACTTGATATCAAGAGCTTCATTCACTAATACTCTCTTCTCTTCTAAACTAAGTAATCCCTTAGTCGGAGGAGGTGTTTGAAAATTGATCATAAGTCCACGCAGTTGTGGCATTTTATCAACTATTTCTACAGTCTCTCTCAAATAATTCATATTGTCCTTACTTATTGTTATATTAGCAAATATATTTGAGTGATTAGTTCGACTGAGATTGTCCATGAGCTTTTGATAAGCTCCGGGTCCTCGCATTAGATCATGTATTTTTTCTGGACCATCTAATGAGACTGCGATAGCCTCACTATCTTCTACTATGTTTCCAATGCCATTCGTAGTATATCCAGTTACAAAATAGCCAATCCGTTTTGCTTCATTAATGAGATCTGTAAATACTTTATCTCTATCTCTCCATATGGTGGGCTCACCGCCTTCGAAAAATACTATACGGCTTCCCTTATCATATTCCGAACGCATCTCTTTTACAGCCATCTCCCAAGTCATTGAAGATGGACCTTCCAATTTTCCTTCGTTTGCTGCAACTGCACAATGAGTGCATCTTAGGTTGCATCCATAATGTATGACCATAGTATTGACTAGAGGTTTCTTCCGGCCAAAGATGGAGCTAATGTACCAACCGGTGTAATGGAGAAACTGACGGATTGGCGATACAGGGCGCATCAAGCGTTCGAACAACTGCAGCATATAATAATGTTAGCTGCCGATGAGATTGATAATGCACTCACTTCTTAATGCCTATGTGTGTAATGAAGTAGCATACGTCGATAAATATTACTGCAATTCAGATCCAGTCAGTATCGCCTAACATTATATGGGCTTTCAATGAATCGTTTTCTAAGAGCTTCGACACTATATCATGATCATGTCTAGAGTGACAAAACATCCGAAATCCCCTCTCACCGGCTGACAATGGTCTCGAAATGAAACCTGCTTGGATCAGGGAAGAAACGAATGGGTGGTCTGAAGGTATCCATGTCTGAATCTCAGAGATGCCCTCTTTCTTCGCTAATGCTATTGATTCTCCTAGCAGACTTCTAATTATTTCTGGCCTATTGAGATCGCTCATAAAATCTACTATTTCCATATAATGTATTCCTTTAGCTATGTAGGGGCGAAGGACAATAATTCCAACTGTAGTACCATTATCTGTTGCTACTAATATCTTAAAATATCCTCCAGTAGGGTTAGCATATCTCCATTGAAGGTATTGATAATCGTGTCGATGGCATAGTTCAAAATTCATCTCAAATTCCCTAGTCATATTTCCGATATCTTCTGGAATATCTGCCACCTCTTTTACCATGTTAGGTATGGACTTCCTTCCAGGCGCTCTAGCTGCCGTCATTGCCTTATAAGCTAATCCTTTAATGGATCCAAAATTCACTTTTTTGAAAAATACAGAAGGATCAGTGATAAAACGGTATTGAGAGAATTTTATCGGTAACTCCTTATAACCTCTTTTTGAAATAATCATACAGCCTATTTCTGATGGAAATGCAAATATTAATTTAATATCATCTAAAATAGCCTGATTTTCTACACTACTCAGCAGATGTTCTGCGAGACCTTTTCCCCTATAATCTGGATGAGTATAAAGATCTCCCATTTGTCCAGCTGTGATTATATTATTCTCTACTAATAATTGAGATGTGACAAGAGATGCATGAGATAATACCTCCTCATTTAACCACATTGCATAACCAATTGAGTTGGAATATGGCCTATGTAAGTATTTCCAATTCCAATAATCTGCTGTACTGCCGGCATGTTTGAAACCGGGCCAGTTTATCACTTCCTTGAAAAATGAGGCTAATCTTACTCCCTCATCTGCAGAGACTCTATCAGCGATCATGTTTTGCATCCCGATCATTTGATGAATGAATACCACTGCAGGAGTCTAGATTAATACTTATCATTGCATAAGCATCAGTTATATCGCATAATCAATGGTTCTAGAACTTACTTTTGCTAATTATCCATTTTAAATCTAACTTCGATGGTTTTTTAATAATCGCATCATTACATAGTTGAAAATTACAACGACTAGTATTTACCAAAGAATAGGCGAAAAGATGTCCTAGAGAAATAGTGAGATTTCAGACCTAGTTTCTACAAATGTGAATATAGATATAATTAATACGATATTATCATGTTTCATATCTTAAAAGGCTGTCGATCTTCACGGATTTAAATATACACTTTGAATATAAAATTTATCATATGTGAATATTATGCGAGATATTAAATGCCCCAAATGTGCCGGGATAATAAAACTCGATGCAGAGATTAAATTCATCAAATGTGCTCATTGTTCATCACAGATCTACATCAACCACTCAGGACCTATCTATTATCAAATCATACCGTTTGAGTTATCTGAAAATGATGCAGCTGATGCATTTAGAGCATGGATTAATAATTCGACAAAGATCAGGGATTTAGATGCTCTGACAGACATCATCATAGCTAATAAAAAATATTTTCCTATCTATATATTCAAACGAGATATTGGGGATAAAGAAGAGCGAATAGTCAAACCTGCTAAATCAACCATACTTCACGGCCCTCGGCAACTGAATGTTTTAGGAATTGATCCTAAATCTCTTGGCGATGATTTAGATTCTGATGAGGCAGAGATAATTCATCCAGATATTTCCATGAATTATTATCTAACTAGTTTGCCGGGAAAATCTAAAGAACAAACTTTAGCATTCTTCCCAATCTGGGAATTAGAATATAGATATCAAGATAAAATATATACTGCGATAGTAGATGCATACTCTTCAGATGTATTCACATCAGAATTGCCAACGCGTGATCCTATACGATATATGTCTTTAGCCATTGGAGGATTCATTGCCTTAACTGTTGAAGGATTCTTAACTACCATGAATATGGCCGCAGGAATCTCCCTAATGGCTATAACGATAGCAGCAATTTTCGCAACTTCATTTATTATGACAAGGAGGGCGTAATATGAAAAATCAGCTAGCAGTAAGCCTGAATTGTCCATCTTGCGGAGGCGACATATTCTCTAGTGAAAGTGGAGTAATAGTAAATTGCCGCTATTGCGGCTCAACTCTTTGCATTGAAAATGATGGTGGATTCAATACTGCTGCCTTCAAGAACAAGTTGGATAAAGATAGTGCTTTAGAGATCGTTCAGAACTGGTGGAAGAAGGGATTAAAAGCTAGAGATCTCAAGAGTGTCGCTACCATTACAGAATCATATCCCATTCATTTACCCTTCTGGCATATCGAAACTCGAACCGCTGGATGGATATGTGGGTATGAAGAATTTCAGGCTACAGATTCTGAAGGAAACAATCACATAGAAAAAATATACAGAGAGGAGATGATATTCGATGGTACTCACTTCTCTGAGATGGCCTGCGATCCAAGTGATTTGGGCATACAATCATTGCAAAACTTCAATGGTGAATTATATTTTGAAGATATAGGCCAGATACCTTCATTAGATTTAATCGTTGATGAATATGAAGCTATAGAGCATGCCAAGACTGATGCCATATCGCGCAGCCGAGCTAGCACAAATATATCGAAGATAACTTTCGAAAAGCTACATTCTCTAATTCACAAAAAAAGCATGATATATTATCCAATATGGATTGTTCGTTACACTTATCAAAATTACGCATACTTTGTCACTATAGACGGCATCACTGGACAAGTTCTCAGTGGACGTGCGCCGCGAGATCCATTATATCAAAGTTTGGCAGTGACACTTGGGACATCAGCAGGAGGGTTAACTTCAGCTGGCGGTATAATATCTTCCATATCATATCAATCAGAGGTAGGTATTGCAGGCGTCATATTAGGATTGATAATATTGGGAATAACATATTTGTTCTTCCAACATAGATCTGAGGTCATCAAGGGAGATTTTAAAGAACGTCTAAGCTTGTCTGTATCTGAAATAGATCCAGATGATGCATCAGAAGAGGTAATAGTATGAAGATCCAGCAGGCTAAATGCCCTAAATGTGAGCTAACACTCTGCATGGAATCATATGATGAATTGCTTTATTGCCCTACTTGCAGAGCTATTCATACATATAATCCTCCGACGATAGATCAAATATCATACGAGATTGCAGGATTCCCTGAAGATTCTCCAAAAGAGAATCGTATTTATGTTCCTTTCTGGAGGATATTATCTGAGTTCCACATAACATCAGGTGATGTAGATGGAGGCTTCTTCTCTAAGATGGGTAAGGAGTTGGAGGATGGGGGTAGGAATGGCTCAATCTACATCTACATGCCAGCATCACAAATCGATAAAGATGCATTTCGATATTGGACAGTAAACTTGACCATAAATAATCCCAGTTACGAGATTATGAAAGACTTTGATGAAGTGAAGCGTATTCCTACAATAATCAGTCAAGAGGATGCCATTGAGTTGACAGATTTTGTCGTAATGATCTTAGAGGCTGAAAATCCGGGAATACTTCAGCATCTCGAATATTCTCTCACGGTAAATGAAGCCAAGATGATTTATTTACCATTCATAACAGGCTCATCAGGATTACATCTAGTAGTATAGTGTGCTCGAGACTTCTATAATCAGGGCATTCATTATCCTAAAAAGGATAACGAACTATTTCCTCTATCTAATATGGTTGAGTAAATCAGCATATGTTTTTATGGTCTCTAGTGGTTAAGCTTAATATGACCGGTGCCGAGCTCGGGCTCATAATGATCATTATAGGTATCATCATGCTCATCGCTGAGATATTTTCTCCAGGAGTATTTATGGTGGTTCCTGCGACTGTCCTTATAGTGCTTGGCGCTATAGGCATGATCGCTCCAGATATACTTCTTAGCTGGTGGTCACCTATTATCGCAGTCATACTGATAGTTCCATTAATGCTCATAACTGTGAAAATGTATCAGAAACTCTCTCCTCCAATGCCGCCTACAACTACGGTAGCTACATCGCTAATTGGTCAGGAAGGAGTAGTCGTAACTATGGTATGTCCTGGTAATTTAAAGGGAAAAGTGAAGATAGATAGTGATGTCTGGAGCGCTACCTCTGATGAGGCAATACCAGTAGGAGCGCGAGTTAAAGTAATCCATAGCGAAGGAGTCCATGTTAGAGTAAAGAACATCGGCGAGGCCTTCATCCCCGTCGAGTGTAGACAAGAGTTGAGATAATGGTAGAGCCGATAACGATTGCGCTGGTAATCTTCGTAATAATCGCTGCTATAGCGATACTTATCACGGGGATTAGAATTGTAAAGCCGTATGAACAAGCCATATATGTTCTTCTAGGGACGTATAAACGAACTCTGAATCCGGGGTTCAATTATGTAGCTCCATTGATAAGCGAAGTGACTAAGATTGATCTCAGGACACAAGTATTAGAAGTTCCCAGTCAGGAAGTAATTACTAAGGATAATTCTCCTACACATGTTGATGCTATCATTTACATAAAAGTCATCGATCCGAAGAAGGCGTATTTTGAGGTGACTAATTATCGTTCCGCTACTGTATATCTTGCACAGACTACCTTACGTGCCATTATAGGCGACATGGAATTAGATGATGTTTTGTCTTCTCGTGAAAAAATCAATCTACGCCTAAGAGATACTCTTGATGAGGCTACTGATAAGTGGGGAGTCAGGGCCGAAGCAGTAGAGATAAGAGAGGTTGATCCAGCTCCAAAAGTCAAGCAAGCTATGGAAGAGCAAACATCTTCCGAGAGGCTACGGAGGGCAGCAATCCTACGAGCGGATGGAGAGAAGCGTGCTGCTATATTATCCGCAGAAGGTAGTAAGAGGGCTCGCATTTTACAAGCTGAAGGTGCAAGACAATCGAAAGTAGTTGAGGCAGAAGGTGAGAGGCTCGCCATCATCCTGAAAACACAGGGAGAGGCTCAGAAGCTGCGCATATTATCTGTTGGAGCGGCGCCTCTAGATTCTAAGGCATTGACAGTATTATCTCTCCAAACTATACAGAGCCTTGGTGAATCAGAGAGTACTAAATGGATTTTACCATTTGAAGTCACAAAGGTCTTAGAAGGAATGTCTGAATATATGGGAGTAGGACGACAAACTCCTGCTCGAGATGTGACCGATCGGAGAGACATAGAAGAGGCTGTTGGCTCGCCTGATGATGTCCTAGGTCCGCTACCTTCTCACGAGGAGTTAAAAGCTGAGCTTAAAAAACTCGAAGAAGATATGGGCAAAGAAGTCAAAGAGAGCGAGGCGGTTGGCGATTCGACCCGCATGAAGGGTGCTAAGTAAACTCCTCTCTTTACAAACTTCTTCTAAACTTCTTCCTTGTTTTTCTTTATCAAATCAATATAACGACTTATGCGGGTGCCTTTTTATCTAAGTTCTATGTTAGCCGTATGAGTCTGATCTGGCTGGAATAATTTATGGCGATCATCAAATGCGAGAACTTGGTTAAAGTTTACCAGACTGGAACAATAACGGTCGAAGCTCTTAGAGGCATTGATCTCACAATTGGTTCCGGAGAAATGGTTGCCATTATGGGGCCATCAGGATG
This sequence comes from Methanobacteriota archaeon, assembly GCA_012518185.1. GTDB lineage: Archaea > Thermoplasmatota > Thermoplasmata > Methanomassiliicoccales > Methanomassiliicoccaceae > DTU008. The sequence continues at coordinate 11,484 of JAAYTA010000061.1, read as the reverse complement.
CGGCAAGACTACTTTATTGAATTGTTTGAGCGGTATTGACAATGTTACTTCGGGAAAGATCTGCATCGAAGGAAGAGAACTCACTCAGATGAGTGATACTAAGAAAACGAATTTTCGTGCAACTCGCATGGGCTTCATCTTCCAATTCTATAATCTTCTCCCAGTACTTACAGCAGTAGAAAATGTTGAGCTCCCGCTACTCATTACAGGAACACCTTCGGGAGATGCAAGAAAAAAAGCGCAATCATTGCTCGATGCCGTCGGCTTATCACATCGTGCACAGCAACGACCTGCCTCACTATCCGGTGGTGAAAGGCAGAGAGTTACCATAGCTAGGGCACTTGCAAACGCTCCCGCTATTGTGTGGGCCGATGAGCCAACTGGAGATCTAGATAAGAAAACGTCCGATGAAATCGTTGCACTAATGCGACGATTGAATAATGAAAATAAACAAACATTCGTCATCGTGACTCATGATCCAGAAGTAGGAGCTAAGTGTGATCGTATAATCTACATGCAGGATGGCAATATTGCCAACTCGTCTGATAATTCCAATGATATGTCATCTGGAAATGAATTATGAGGTGATCTACTGAATAGATTTAGAGCAGTAGCCTTCATAGCTTGTTACATAATTTCATTAGTGGTATTACTTACATTATTACCTTCAATATTTGCACCAGCAATTATCCTTTTACTAACGATATTATTCGTTCTAATAGATGCTATTAGGAATCGCATCTTATTCAACATATCTATCCGAAATGTAATACGCCGACCAGGGACTACTGCGTTAGTATTGGCCGGATTAATGGTCGGGACCGCAATAATATCTGCCACCTTAGTAGTTAGCGATACCTTTGACAACATGATTGTTGGTGAGATTACTGAGACCTATGGGGAATCTGATTTCTTTATCAAAGGCTCCGGTGAGAATAACGGCCTCTATAGCATTTCTGAAGTAGAATCTATTTCGGAAGATATACGTGGAATCCATGGAATTCAGTCGGCAGATTGGTTCCTCAGAACATCTTCAGGAATCACTAATAAACGATCTGAACTTGGTATTCCAGATCCCTCAATATTTGGCTTATCTGATGATGCAGTAAAAAATCTTGGTGGATTTAAATCGCACAGCGGCATAAGTATCGAAAACCTACCATCTGCTGGCCATGTATATGTGAATGAAAAACTCGCTCATGTATTAGATATTGAAGTCGGGGACATAATCACTCTGAATAAGATCTTGAATTACGAAGAAGTGAGGTTGGAACTAATAGTTGAGGCTGTAGTAGCTAATCATGCACTAGGCGGTCTTACAGGTGGCCGGAATATTTACCTCGATATGGATGACGCGCAGCAATTAATTGGAGATCAAGACTTAGTCAATTACTTGGCAGTTGCATTAACTAATGATGGAAGAAATGATCCAGGTCCACTTCGAAATACAATCGAGTCGATAATTGAATCTCCCAGTTATGCAGCGCTCAAATTAGAGATATCTGGTGATCGTGCTCAAATAATTGAAGACGGAAGGGAGGGTGTTTCAATGTTCACCTCCTTATTCTTCGTTTTTGGCTCCTTCTCTATTATTGCAGGAATTGTCCTGATAATCAATATATTCACAATGTTAGGTGAAGAACGTAAAAGCGAGATGGGCATATCTCGTGCAGTTGGAATGCAGCGCAGCCATTTGAGAAAGCTGTTCATCTACGAAGGCTTCATTTATGCTTTAGTCACTGCTGCCATTGGTACTTTTGTAGGTCTCTTGCTAGCTTATGGATTAATTAATGCAGTTGGCATGGTCATGGACCTTGGCACTTTTGATATTTCAAAATATTTCACATTCACTACTACCTCGATATTGCTTGCATATCTAGCAGGATTCCTGCTCACAATAGTGACTATATATGGAGTAACTCGCCGCATTTCTAACATGAACATTGTTAGAGCAATACGCAATATCCCTGAACCAATTCGACCTCGTAATGACAAGAAGGCCCTGCTTCTTGGATTATTGTCTCTTTTATTCGGCGTTCTTGTAATGTTCGTTGGTGTATCAGCTGAATCACTGGGTCCAGCCCTTGGCGGTCTATCAATAGCAACAATATCCATGGGCCTGATCATTAGAAGATTTGTCGGCGATCGTATTGCTTGGACTGTGGCAGGTCTCACTACGCTATTACTATGGATGCCTGGGGTGGAGATATTTCCCTACGACGGTAATTTAGAAATGTTCGTAATCGCGGGCGTTTTCATGGTCACTGCATTATCCATGGTAGTCATGTTCAATTCAGATCTTATTGCAGCTGTCTTGACACGACTACTCCGAGTGAAAAATGGATATAAAGCCGTCTTCAAAACTGCCTTATCATATCCCCAACGAGTCAGAGGACGCACTGCTATGAGTATGTTTATCTTCGGTCTCGTGATCTTCACTATCACTACTCTATCGATGATGTCTGGTATGCTTGGCGTAGGTATACCTAAAATGTTGGAGGAGACGTCCGGAGGTTTTGACATAATTGCCATCTCCTCTGCGCCAATAGATATGAGGAACGAGATCGAAACTGCTGGCGGCATAATTGACTCTACCAATATTGAAGATATAATCCAACTTACCATGGGATACTCAACGTTTACTTTCTCACCGTTAACTGATAATGATGAGGCATCGAAAGAAGTCTATTATAATGCAATAGGAATAGAATCATCTCTCTATGAGCGAGGACATTATCCTCTGGCTAATTGGAACCATACTAAATATTCCAATGAAAAGGATGTATGGTTAGCTGTGCAACAGGACCCTACGCTAGTTATCTTAGACGGTTCAGCCAATTCTAATGAGATGTCTGGAACGGGTATATCGATCAACGTAGGTCCATTCCATGGAGTCGCCATCGGGGATCAAATTATCATGAATAATTCTACCGGCGGATCACATGCACTTACAGTAGCGGCATTCATGGAGCAAAGTGCATTCAGCGGAGCCTACATGAGTAAGGAATTAGTCAAATCATCAACAGAGGCAGATGGATCTAATCTATTCATGATTAAATTAGTAGATGATACTGATGTTGAGAAATATTCAGTCCTATTACAGAATCGGTTTTTACCTCAACAGTTGATCACAATACCCATAAGTGCCATAGCCAAGGAAGCCGTGTCACAAGTCAATGGGATATTTGATCTCATAAAAGCATTCTTAGCAATGGGATTGATAATTGGCATTACTGGATTAGGGATAATTACCATGCGCTCTATACACGAGCGTCGAATCGAAATAGGTATGATGCGTGCCATAGGGTATACCAAGCGAATGATTGTGACAAACTTTACATTGGAATCATCATTCGTTGCAGTACTTGGTGTTTTTATAGGAACCACTCTTGGAATAATTACTGGTTATTTACTTTGGGATGGCGGCTTCAGCGCCATGGGAATAGATTTCATGATAGCCTGGAAACCTATCTTGCTCGTGGATGCAATAGCCCTACTTGCTACATTAGTTACTGTTATTCCTGCAGCTAGAGGAGCTAGTAGAGTTTCACCTGCTGAAGTACTCCGATTCGAATAAACTCCTAGTATGCATTACATTTGAGCTAGAAAGTATGCAAAAGATGATGAGGACGAAGTTACCAATATTCAATTATGGATGGAGTAAGCATTGAGATAGATAGCAGCTTGAAGAGCAAACTAAAGAATCTTGTTGACAAGTTGCGAGAAGGAGATCAGGATGTCCAAGAACAGTCATATCGCAAGTTCATGGAAACTCTAGATCCTTTCGAGGTGGCAGAGGCGGAAAATCAACTTTCTAAAGAGGGATGGGCCATTGATGACATGCTAGTATTGTGTGATGCTCACATACGTTATATGGCAGATATCACTGAAACTGAAGAGGAACTCCTTGAGCTTCCAGGACATCCTATCCACACGCTAATGGAAGAGCATGCCTATATCTTAGGATGTGTCAGTAAAGCAAGAGATTCGTCTATCAGACTTGCCAGCGGAAAAGGTGATGAATCTGATCATAATAGATTAAGAGATTTTCCACCTTTTTTAAGTGAGTCAAGGAAGCATTTCCAGAGAGAAGAGAATGTCCTATTCCCGTATATGGAGCGGCATGGAATAACTGGTCCACCAGCTCGCATGTGGGCGGAACACGATGTACTTCGCCGCAAGGAGAAAGAAATAGTTACGTTCATAAATGAAATGAGTGAGGGAGCAAGCATCTCATATGACATATTAGCATGCTCAATATCTCAATTGCTTTCATTGCTAAATACTCATTTCCACAAAGAAAACCATGTATTGTTCCCACAAGCTCTCAACGTAATGGATATATTAGAATGGAATGAGGTAATACGCCAGTTCGATGATATTGGAGCATGTTCTTTTGTACCGCACCATGCACAGATTGGATTTCAACCTATAGTGCCTGAAGACATTAAGGAAGATAAGCATGGAGAAGTAGATCTGCTGACTGGGAAACTGACAGCTGAAGAAGTGAATATGATTTTCAATGCTCTACCTGTAGAGATAACTTATGTTGGTGAAGACGATCGAGTCCGTTATTTCTCCACGCCTGCTGAACGTATATTTATACGGACTGAAGCGGTGATCGGTCGTAAGGTTCAGAATTGCCATCCCAGTAAAAGCTTACATGCTGTTCAGAAAATAGTTGGGGAATTCAAATCGGGAGAAAGGGATGAGGCAGAGTTCTGGATCAACATGGAAGGGAAGAAGATACACATCAGATTTTATCCGATCCGAGATAAAAGTGGAAATTATCGCGGAGCGGTAGAAGTCGTTCAAAACGTTACTGGTATAATGGAACTAGAAGGAGAGAAGCGCCTTCTTGACGAGGAATGAATATATTTGACTAGATGAGCTTAGGCTCATCATGTCTATTATTTCTGACGTACTCGCCAATCGCCTGACACTCTTACAAAGCATAAATTCCACCCTCTCATTCGAGGGAGATACTATGGACACCCCCATAGGGACCAGGGCGTTAATCAGAGTACTAGATAACGGAGAATTGATTGCGTTAGAATTCATTGAGCCAGAAGGAATGTGGAGTGAGTCTGATGTGTTAGAAGAGTATGCTGAAACGGTAGAAGAAGGTATCAATACTACTATTATTGTATCTGAAAATGAAAAGGATAAAATCAGGGAGGAGTTTGGTCAGGATTCAATTATCAAAATAATATCTTATGACGAAATAGGTTCATCACTTCAGTATATATCATGAAATCAATCCACTTATTCGCTTATCCTATGAGTATTTATTTATCGAACTAACCTGTTTTTCGGCTTGTCATGAGTGAGGATTGGACAGAAGCTTATCGCCCCAAGGGTCTTGATGAAGTTCTAGGGAATCCCAAAGCCGTCCGAGATCTTAAGGGATGGGCTGAGGATTGGGAAAAGGGTAATCCTTCAAAGAAGGCTGCAGTACTCATAGGTACTCCAGGAACTGGTAAAACTAGTGCTGCCTTAGCTCTAGCTGCTGATTACAACTGGGATGTAGTAGAAATGAACGCCTCTGATCAGCGAAACGCTGATGCCATAAGATCGATCGCATTAAGGGGCGCTTTAGGTGAAACATTTAGCAATACAGGAGAATATTTATCATCAAAAGATGGCAAACTCAAATTAATCGTTTTAGATGAAGCTGATAACATAAGCGGTCGTGAAGATAGAGGAGGTGTACCAGCCATGGCTGAATTAGTACGTTCCACAAAACAGCCAGTTATCCTAATTGTTAATGATTGGTATGCACTGAGCAGACGAAGTTCGGCATTAAAGAATGGTACATTGCAAGTCAAGTTTGCGCGCATCAAAGCGCCCACTGTAAGAAACGTCCTCGGCAACATCGCGAGAGATCGAGGCATAAAGATCAGTGATAATGCGTTAGAAATACTTGCAGAAAATAGTAATGGAGATTTACGTTCTGCTATCCGAGATCTACAAGCCCTTGCCGCTGGACGCACTGAAATTAATGAGAAAGATACCATATCTATGGGATTTAGAGAAGTAGAGCAGACGATGTATTCAGTCATGGACGATATATTCAAAAGAATGGATCCAGCAGAGGCCCGCTTTCGTCTTAGGGATGTAGATGAATCACCAGATCATAAATTACTATGGATTGAGGAGAATCTTCCACACGCATATCGCGATCACATGGATCTATATCGAGGAATGAAGGCAATATCTCGAGCTGATGATTTTCTCAGCAGAGTGCGCCGCCGCCAATATTATCGATTCTGGGCCTACACGAGCGATCATCTTAGTTTTAGCGTCTGTGCAGCTAAGCAGAAAGAGATCCGTGGCTATATACGATATCAATTTCCCATGTATCTTATGAAAATGTCTCGGAGTAAAGCCAGCCGGGCATTGAAGAATGAAATCTCTGCCAAATTAGGAGATATGGCTCACATGTCAATTAAGTCGGCGAAACAGGATCTTTTACCATCATTTATGTTACTCTTTCAACGGCAAGAAGAGTTTCGGCTAAATATGATAATAGATATGGAGTTGGAGCAGGAAGAGATCGCTTTCTTACTCGGAGCGAAGGTTGATAGCGCCAAGGTTAAGCGAGCAGTTGCTGATGCTAAGAAGCTTGTTAATGAGCACTCATCTCCTAAAAATAATAAGATTGATGTAGAGAAGAAAGCTGAACCCAAGTCTGCACCTAATCAGGCCAGACTATTCTCGTTTTGATAATATGGCAATTGATGTCAAGCGAACTCTGGAGAAGCAGCAATATCGCATGCATGGTGATCACGCTGCAGTAAAATTGTGTCACTGGATGAAGCAGTCGTTAATCAACGGTCGCACTTGCTATAAACAGGATTTTTATGGTATCAAATCTCACCGGTGTCTACAGATGACTCCTGTAGTTAATCAATGCACTCACAACTGCTTATTTTGCTGGAGAGTGCAAGGATTTGAGGCTACAGATGTACAATGGAAAGATCCTGAAGAAATTCTAGATCATTGCATCGAAGAGCAACGCAAACTTGTCTCTGGATTCGGAGGAGATCCTAGATGCTCAAGAGAAAATTGGGAAGAATCACGAGAACCCAAACACGTCGCCATATCGTTATCCGGTGAGCCAACTATGTATCCTCACCTGGGTGGCTTTATAGATGTTTGTCATCGGCGAGGAATGAGCACATTTTTAGTTACAAATGGCACATTTCCAGAAGTCTTAGAAAAACTGGATCCTCTACCATCTCAATTATATGTCACGGTGGCAGCACCCAATGAGGAGATCTATAAGAGATTATGTATTCCTCGAATAAAGGATGGCTGGGAAAGATTAAACCGTACCTTGGAAATATTACCCTCTCTTAACACGCGTAAGGTCATACGTCATACACTGGTTAAAGATTGGAATATGGGCTGGGAAAAAGAGTATGCTAGACTAGATGATAAGGCTGATCCATTATTCGTAGAACCTAAGGGATATGTCTTTGTAGGAGACTCTAGGCGTAGGATGACTATTGATAATATGCCATCTCCTATCATGATAAGAGAATTCTCTGAACGTCTGGGCAATGAATTAGGTATGAAATTGCTGAAAGAGAGGCATGATTCTCGTGTAGCTGTGTTAGGAAGAGATGAGTCGGAACTCCCTATATTCTAAGAATATCTTCAACGTATCATTCCTTCATTGACCATTAGTCCTAAAGTAGTAGATAGCCCAGCTACGAATATCATTCCGCCGCTTACACCTACGTTAGTTCCAAAAGTTGCAGCCATGCCCCATATAAGGAAAACAAAGGCGATAATGATTGTTAGCATGCTACCATATCTATTCCACTCCATCATTATATCGGGCATGATGATGAGTGCGATCTGTATCAATCCCAAGAATGTAGCCACTATTCCTAGAAAAAGAAATTGAACAAAATGAGTCTCAACTCCCACTCCTAAATTTTGAAAACCGGCTGCTGTAAGCAGAATTCCAGATATTAGAAACAATAATTCGACTAGATTCAAACTACTCACTGGAACACTTTTTCTTAGTGGAGGCTGAGGTGTTAATGGAGTCGGCGGGTAATCATACTTATCAATGGATCCTGATACATCTTTTGACATAGCTGAAGGTAATGTGGAGGAAGCATTCTTAGCCACTTCACACTCATCACAATATGCGTCTTCATCAGCACTTTCGACTCCGCATACATCACATCTCATGAATAACCATTATTAGAGGTGAGAAAGGGCTTGATAAAATTACTGGAAAAGTGTTTTTTAAAGTGATGAGGAGAGTTCTCTCATCACTTCATACGAATGGTTTCTAGATTCATCGGTGCACGAGTTTCAACATTGAATTTTTTGTACAACGAAGACGCTAGATCGATACACTTATGTTCATCTCCATGTCCAATAATTATTCTCTCTGGTTTAGGATCTAAAGAAGCAATATATGACATGAGTTGACGGCGATCAGAGTGGCCAGAAAAACCTTCAGAAGTTTCTATATTCATACGCATCTTAACTGTTACTGGCCTCCCCCTCTCTGATAATGTAATCTCCTTTATCCCTCTCTGAATCTTGCTTCCAATGGTGCCATCAGCCTGATATCCGACGAATACGAGCGTATTCTGAGGATTATCTGCCCAATTCTTCAAATATTCCAGAACAGGGCCGCCATTCATCATACCAGATGTAGTAAGTACGATACAAGACTCTCCATCGTGAGATATTCTCTCCCTCATTTCCTGAGTTTCTACTCTCTTAAACACTGAAGAGAGGAATGGATTCTGCCCCATTTGGAATATCTGAGTCCTTAACTGTGAATTTAGATATTCAGGATAAGCAGTGTGAATAGCAGTAGCCTCCCAAATAAGTCCATCGAGATAAATAGGCACGGTTGGAAGTTTTCCCGTTCTCATAAGCTCTTCAAGGACTAGCATAACTTCCTGTGAACGTCCTACTGCGAACACAGGTATCAGGATTTTACCTCCCTTCTTAAGCGTGCGCTCACATATTTCTCTCAAGTTATTGGCTGCATCATGCCTGCTAGGTTGGTGATCACGATGTCCGCCGTAAGTTGCCTCAATGAATAGAGTTTCTAATCTAGGGAATTTGTTAGCGGTAGCATTGAATAGCCAAGTCCTCTCAAACTTCATATCGCCAGTGAAAGCAATATTGTATAATCCATCTCCAATGTGGAAATGACATACTGAAGACCCCAGGATATGTCCCGCATTCTGAAAAGTCAGGCGGATATCTGGCGCTATATCTGTAGTCTCACCATATTTAAGAGGTATACAGTGTGCTACTACTTCTCTAACATGTGATGAATCATATGGTGCCTTCTTTCCTTCTCCGAAAGATACTTTCAGATAATCTAGCTGATTAAGTGACATTAGGTCACGAGTTGGCGGCGTGCAGTATACTGGACCATCGTAGCCATATTTGTAGAGTACTGGAAGTAATGCGCAATGATCAGCATGAGCATGTGTAATAACAACGCCATCAATACTATCCAAAGGCAGTAGTTCGGGGGCGTTGAAGTATGGAGTACCGCCTTCACGATCTGAAGGATCCACACCACAATCTATGAGCACTTTACTTTCTCTAGTACTCAGTAAGGTAGCAGAACGCCCCACTTCTCGATAGCCTCCTAATCCAGTTGTTCGGACCCAGGTTTCGCCTTCAATCCTCTGCCGGCTGAGTCGTCGGCCCACTTTCTTAAGTATTGATTTACGCTCATCACTAATCTGGCGGAGGTAATTACGTATGTCTGATACAGTCTTAGAAGGGATTGGGGGCGCGCGGACTACTTTAGGGGCCCAGCCAATGTCTTTCTTTATCTCATTCAGAATACTACCGTGCTTTCCAATGACTATTCCAGGAGCTATAGCCTCTATAGTCACTTCCCCACTATCATCATCAAAATAAATATCTGTGATTTGTGCTTCTTCGGGGATAATCTCCCGAAGTCGCTTCTCTACGAGATCTGGGTCTGCGAGAGAATCGGGATCTGGCCTTATGGCTACTCGTCTTCGAAGTCCCTGTGCAAGTTGTCTCACAATATCATTATTGGATGCAAATTTATCCATATCTGTAGTATATATTACGACGACAGGACCTTCGTAGTCTATGCCTGTTATATTAACATCGGAAGGCGCTATCTTCCGTATATGCTCTTTAGCATCCTCAATAATTCTATCAGCGCTCATGAATAATTCCTACTTAGATTTTAGTTTAGATTTTATAATAATAAAAAGGTAGATTGGTAAGAGATTTACTTCTGGCGGACGTAACCAATCCGCAAGCCAATGGCCTCAGCCCTTTCTAGGGTCTCTTCAGCTCCAAGCTCACGGAAACCATCCTTATTTATGACGGCGACAGCGTAGCCATCTCCAGATGCAGAATCTCGACGCATAGCTGCATTAAGGCCTCGGATAGCGAGATCAATAGCGTCCTGTTCTTCCATGTCTTTGACATAATGATCTTCCAATACGCCGTATGCATATGGAGAACCAGAACCTGTACTTGTGTAATCGTCTCTTATCGAGCCGCCTGCACTATCAAGAGAGTATACATGACCTCCCTCTGCGTCAATTCCTCCCATAATCAGTCCGACGTAGTAGAATCCGTACGATCCGCCTCCTCCTCGCATGATGTTGCTCAAAAGAGTGGCAGCAGATTTGACGGACATATTAGCGCCCCGCTTGAGCTTATATAGCTCTACCTCTGCTTTCATGTATCGGACTAGGAGTTGCGCATCACCAACTAATCCAGCGACCGTCATACCGAGATTACTATCGATTTTGAAAAGTTTCTGGACGTCCTTGTGAGCGATGATGTTGCCCATGGTGGCCCTATGTTCAGTGGCCATAACCACTCCATCCTTATACACTATGCCGATCGTGGTAGTACCCGTCTTAAGCTCATTATTAGCCATGTGCCATCAACCTCAAAAGCGGTTAAAAGATGATGTTCTTTCGATTACTATCGAATGAAAGCGGCTATATATATAATTTATCGACCTTGACTTTTGCCCAGGTCGGCAGAATATAGCAATTGCATCATCGCGTCTACCGGCCTTGGTCGGCAGAACGACATGCCTTCGATGACGTTTACATATTTAATGCTTATCATAATCTAGTAATTTTCAAAGAACTACTACACATTAATCATCCAGTGCATACATAATCATGAAATAAATCAACCATTCCTGCTTTCACTCTATTGTTAGGCATAGTCCATGCTTTTTACATTATTCGAAGAATATGTATTTTTTTCGTACCGATATATAATCACCCAGCTGTTTTATCAAAAACGAAATGATTGCGAAAAGTATAAATTTAACGGGCCCAATCCCTAGTCTGGGACAGGTAGGGTGTAAGTCCACTCTCTTATAATGCACTCAAGACTATGTCGTGTGCTCCAAAATGAAAACAAGTGTGGCCTCCTGTCAGGACTTCCTGTGCCTGACTGTCCCATCCTTTTATCTTA
>JAAYTA010000060.1 GCA_012518185.1 Methanobacteriota archaeon | reverse complement strand
TTGATGCTGCTATTCCCAATGGAATACCTATAATTACCGCTACACCAGCTGCAACCAATACTAGAGAAAGAGTTTCCATAGCAAGGTCCCAGAGTCCCATATTATCAATTAGGAATAATCCTAATGCCACACCAACTGACAGTAACACTTTTTTAGATAGGAAATAAGCAAGTACTGCCAATATTAAAATGAGCGCTAGCGAAGGAACGACTCCTAAGATTGTACTTACTAGATCAAGAATCCATTCAAGTATGCTTGAGATACCATCTAGTAGGAAGCCTAGATTAATTGCTATCCAATCAACTAGTAATTCGACCCATTCGCCCAATGGAATCTTAGGGATCACTCTATCACATCCTCATATGTTATGGACTCGTCTGGGCGAACTTTATCCATCACTGAGTTTGGATGAATCACTCCCATTAATCTACGCTCATCATTGAGTACAGGTATGGGATAATCTGTCTCTACTAAGATAGTGATTAGATCCTCTACCTTAGTATCAGGCATTACTGTCCTAATGGTTGTGTTTACTATATCGGTCAAAGATTTTGACTCTTCTATGGCCTTTGGAAGGCTCTCTGCCTTGAATAGGCCAATAAATCGTCTATTCCTATCTAATAGGAATCCGACTGATCGATCCGAATCATCTAGCATCTTCAGCGCAGTTCGGGGACCTGTTCTCTGTGTGACGACAACAGCAGGCCTTCTCATCAGAGTTTCACAAGTCATAACTTTCGAACGATCTATTCCATTTAGGAAGCTAGCCACGTAATCATTAGCTGGATTGCTTAAAATATCTTCAGCTGTGCCGACCTGCACAATTTCTCCATCTTTCATGATAGCAATCCTATCTCCTAATCGTAGAGCCTCATCTAAGTCATGGCTGACGAAAACGATCGTCTTTTTCAGCTTACTATGCAGCTCAATCAACTCATCTTGCATACTTCTCCTAATAAGTGGATCTAATGCACTGAATGCTTCATCCATTAGGAGTATAGTAGGATCGTTTGCTAAGGCTCTGGCCAACCCGACCCTTTGCTTCATTCCACCGCTCAATTTATCAGGGAGCACCGACTCATATCCCTTAAGGCCCACTATGTCTATCATTTCCTGAGCCTTGGCGTGTCTTTCCTCCTCTGACATCCCACGTACTTCGAGCCCGAAGGCCACATTATCTAAGATGGTGCGATGAGGCAATAGGCCAAAATTCTGAAAGACCATGCCTAACTGTGCGCGTCGAAATTCGCGTAATCCCTTATCATCTAGATCTCTAATTTCAATTCCATTTATGACAATACTCCCCTGAGTAGGCTCAACCAATCGATTAAGGCATCTCAATAGAGTAGATTTACCAGAACCAGAAAGGCCCATCACTACGAAGATCTCTCCTTCGTGGACCTCTAGATTCACATTCTTTAGACCAACTACTGAACCAGTCTCGTCTAGAACCTCTCGCTTGCTAGATCCGTTCTCTAGCATTTCTATAGCTGAGCTAGGTCTCGACCCAAAAACTTTGGTGAGATCAGTTATAGTTATGATAGTATCTCCTGACTCATCATCTCTATCTGATGATGGAGTGTCTGATGAATCGGAAGAATCACTATCCGCCTCACCATATGTATTAGTGAGGCCAGATACCTGGATTCCCTGAGCTCCTGTCCGCAGGGGCAGGAAGAGACTCCTTATGTGTTTGGATACATTGTTCTCCAGACGGGAGAGCATATCCTTTACTTCATCGTAATATGACATACCCTGTTCTCCTTTCTTCGGACGCTCCATCAGGAACAGCGTGATGGTATGCAGCGTCCTGCTAGCATTCGTTTAAAATTATCGAACGCAGTTGCATCCAATCATGGTGTTATTTAAAGTATTTTCCCCGAAACTTTTTCGTGACATCATATTGTGATCTATACTGGCAAGTCATTATAATGCTGTATAGCTTCGATATCACAGACCAATGAACTCTATGACTGTTTAAACGAGGGACAAACTATATACTAAGATACAAACTTCTATTCTGAAATATACTATCTCAAACACATTTTGTAGAGTTTACCATGCGATAGCTTTATTAGGGAAAGCGCAATAGTGGTGCTACATAGCGGGGTGGGGTAGCCAGGACATCCCGTCGGGCTCATAACCCGGAGACCGGTCGTTCAAATCGACCCCCCGCTACTTTTCCATCATTTTATCAAAAGATTAATCATGAGTTGAAGATACTTTCTATCCTATGGCTCTTCTAGAGCTAGTCGAGATAGTAGCATGGGTCATCGCTGGCTTTGGATTAATCATAATAATACTATCTAGCTTTGATATATTTATTCGCCTATCTTATCTATTTCTCCGTAAGAGGCCAGGCCACGAACGTGAACGCATGGAGCTCATAGTACTTCGTGGAAAACTGACGACAAGGATAATATTCGGCCTAGATTTCCTTATTGCAAGCGACGTTGTGCTAAGTGTAATAGTACCGACACTAGAGGAATTAACTCGTCTAGGCGGCGTAGTTCTTATCAGAGTTATCCTCACATTCCTAATAAGCAAGGAGACACAAGAGTTAGAAAAAGTGCAGAGCTAATTTGCATTTACAGATACCTATCAATGTCAACATGAAATAATATAAGCAACTAGTGAGCTTGCGTGCCGATGCCTTCGAAGGTGGAAGTACTTGTAATTGGCGGAGGAGCTACAGGAACTGGCATCGCCAGAGATCTTGCTATGAGAGGTGTAGATATAGTACTAGTAGAGGCCGGTGATTTTGCTACTGGGACCACTGGAGCCAATCATGGCATGCTACATAGTGGAGCAAGATATGCACTTACCGACCCCATATCTGCAAAAGAGTGTGCTGCTGAATCCAAAATACTCAAACATATTGCTCACTTTTGCATTGAAGATACCGGGGGATTATTTGTATTGGCTAAAGATGATAATGAGGGATATGCAGATGAGTTTCTCAATGCTTGTCGATTAGCAAACATAGATACTCATGAGATAGATGTCGATAAAGCCCTTACTTTAGAGCCAGGTCTAGACTCCAATATTAGAGCTGTAGTAGAAGTACCTGATGCATCTATCGACCCATTCTTCCTAACACTGGGAAACGTAGAGGCGGCCCGTTTCTATGGTGCAACAGTCCTAAATCACTCTCCAGTATGTGGCATTCGATCTTCTGGAAGTCGTTTTGAGGTGACCATTAATAGCGGGAAAAAATCTATCCTAGCAGATGTGGTAGTCAATGCTACAGGAGCCTGGGCAGGAAGGACGGCTGCCATGTTAGGTATAGATGTGCCAATATGTATGGATAAGGGGACGATGGTAGTATTCAACGGGCGCCTCGTTAACAGACTCATTAATAGAATGAGGCCACCGTCGGATGGAGATATTTTAGTTCCTCATCGCACCTCTACTATCTTGGGCACAACTTCATCGCCAGGAAGCTTGGGGGAGGTAGCGAGTTACTCTGAAGTAGAATCATTGATCAATGAGGCCGCCGCCATATTTCCAAACATTCGGACGGCAAGAGCTATCCGCTCCTATACTGGGATTCGGCCATTGCTAAATTGTAAAGAGATGGGTCGAAGCATTACTAGAAGTTTCCAAGTGATCGATCATGCTTATGATGGTGTTGATGGAATGTTGAGCATAATTGGCGGTAAATTAACGACCTTTCGCCTTATGGCTGAGAAGGCATCCGATGTCATTATGAAGAAACTTGGGCGCACAGCCAGATGTTCCACTGCCAATGAAGAAATAATACTATCTGATGATGAGGCTTCAGATATTTTTGACGTTGAAGCTATGCGATATCGCCAAGGTAGAAAAATTAACAATCTGTCGCTGGATATGGCATGTGGCTGCGAAGCTGTATCTAGCGGAGAGCTGTTCATCCAGGCATCATCACCTGATGTAGTGAATATAGATGACCTTATGCGTAGAACACGAGCAGGTATGGGATACTGCCAAGCAGGGTTATGTGTACTCAATATGGCGTCAGCAATGGGAGTAGGTGTAAGTGAACTGCGGCATTATATGAGTGAGAGGTGGAAAGGGATAGAGCCAGTTCTATATGGGGAGCAGCTTAGGCAGGAAGCTTTCAAAGCTCACCTAATGAGAGTATATGGAATCGATCATACGGAGCCTCCACAATGAGTCCACCTGTGGTAGATGTTGATATATTTATAGCGGGGGGAGGGGCGGCAGGCCTCACACTTGCATCTCGCATGGCATCAAATGGGTATCGAGTAGCAGTTGCATCTTCATCAATAGCGGCAACCGCTATATCCACTGGAAGAGTGTTATTCAATCATGATGATCCTGCAGTAGCTGAGTGGGCCTCATTATTCCTCACTCGATTTAGGAGTCGAGAATCCAATTATGATCTTTTAGAAAGGCCTACGGTTGCTATGACGAATATTGGGACACCTTTGAAACAATCGCTGACCAACTCATCATTCGATTGGACTTTAGAAGATCGAGATGTAGCAGTAGTAGGAGTAATTGGCAATAATGATCTAGACTCAGATCTTGCCTGCCTCGAATTACGTCGATCTCTAGGCATATGCGCCCGCCCTCTCTGGATCTCTCCATTTCCCTATCCTACTGCAGCAAATAATCATTTTGTAGGAGAATTGGCTGACATTTTAAAAGACAATATATCTGAGAATACGATTGTATTACCTCCGATATCTAGCGATCCTACTTATGCTCTCTTAACTAAACTTCAAAATCTCTCTGGAAAAAGAGTAGTCGAAGCAGCCACTCCCCTTTCCCTACCTGGACTCCGTTTTCAATTGCTATTGGAGGATGTGGCTGAGGAAGTAGGCGTACGGCTCTTAAAAGATCGCCGTCTTATTTCTATTAAAATCCATGGAAAAGAGGCAAATGAGGCAGTATTATCATCAGGAATGAGGACAATAATAGTGAAGTTTAGTGCCTTAGTATTAGCAACTGGTAACCTAGCATCTGGGGGATTAGCTGTGAATGGTAGGGGAGTAATTGATCCACTAAATATATTCCGCGTATCTTCTACTCAGGCCTCTGGTATTCATTCATCCACTCTTCGCAACGCTCTATCTTCAGGATTAGATACCTGTAAGGGAAGAGCCATTACTAAGCAAGGAGTAGTAATTAGAAACGTGATTCCAATCGGTTCATTGCTCAAGGGAGTATCTTATCCTCTAGGATATGGTTTAGGTGAAGTCATGCTAGAAGCATGGAAATCTGCACCAATAGTGGAGGATGCACTATGATGTCTCGAATTGAGGACGGTTGTATAAAGTGCGGAACCTGCCAGAACGCCTGCCCTGTTTTTCGAATAGAGAATTATCCTTATTTTCAAGGACCTAGACGCATAGCTGTAGAGGCGCCGAGATTCTCTAGAGAATTAACTTCTCTTTCTGATTCACCACACATGTGTACATCATGTGCATTATGTGAATCGGTCTGCCCCTCGAGACTCCCAATCACTGAAGCTGTGTTAAAAATGCGCACTCATTATGGGATTGAAAGTGAGGGCGGCAGGCGCATGATCTCGAATATAAATCAATATGGACGTACTATTGCGCCCACTTCTAAATTCACATCTCCAGTAAGTGGCTCAACACTATTCTTTCCAGGATGCATAGGAGATGCTAGAGTACCATCTGCGGTGCAGGGTGCAGTGGACATGTTAATAGCGTTAGGAGATCAAGTGTACATCCCCAATGAGTGGTATTGTTGTGGCTCACCTCTAGAGAAGATAGGGGCAAAAAGTGAAGTAGATAGGCTACAAGAGATGAATTCTGCGATATTAGGCACTGCTGAAAGAATAGTAACTGCATGCCCCGGCTGCACGTTTCAACTGCAAAAAAATAGCAATGTAGATGTGTTGCACGTGTTAGAGCACCTATTCGAGGTAATCACTCCTTCACGCTTACGTTGGCGCTCTACAAATCCGATTAATGTAGCATTACATTCTCCATGTCACCTCGTACGCTCAGTAGGGCCACATACTATGGATTATGCAAGAGAGATATTAGGTTCCATAGCTGGTGTGCGAGTAATAGATATGGATGATGAGGGATGCTGTGGGGGCGGCGGAGGGGTAACTTCAACATTTCCGGAAATGGCTTTAAAGATGGCTAGACTCAGAGTCGAGAGCGCAATCAGGGCCGGTGCACATATGATTCTAGCACCATGTCCATTCTGCGTTGTAAATCTGAGACGTGTAGGTGATTTGGAGGTAAAAGATCTGACTGCATTTTTAACTGAACTTTCGCTGTGCCGGTGATAATGAATATATAGGGTCATGTTATCGATGCTGCATTGAACTCTAACGAGCCTATTTGCCTACAATGCCTGTATATGGATAGGCGGCCAGAATCCGGCATGAATGCAGGCCTCCTATTCTGCCAGAAAAAAAGACTAGTACTCCGACCTAAGAGAGAGTGCTCCATGTATGTAGAGGCCACTGCTCAGAACCTGGAAATATTCAAGGCATCTATATACGGAACGTTTGCTGAAGAAATGGAATAATTGCACTTTTCATAGCCTCATCATGTCGTTCACGCAGCCCTACTCGTACATGATATAGGTTAACCTCTAGATCTAATTCATTCGCTAATGGTCAAGACAGTCTTAGTACGATTAAGGAGCATGTTAAAGGCTACTCGCGACTCTTTGAGAACATTTTCAGTTAGCGAGCACTCTACAATGTCTCTATTCCTCTATTCCATACTAGGTATAGAATTAGAGGCAAGAATCAGATAATTCTAGCCGTAGTATGAATATATTTAAGTTGCCGTAGCTGAATCCATCTTTAGGAGATTGGTCCGTGAAGGCGATCATATTAGCAGCGGGCGAAGGGAAACGATTACGTCCTTTCACTATGTCACGTCCCAAGGGAATGATACTGGTGGGAAATATCCCTATCCTCGAACATATTGTGAAGGCACTAGTAGACAACGGCGTAAATGATATTATTATGGTAGTAGGCTATCGAAAGAATACCATAATGCTTCATTTCCAGGACGGGAGGAAGTTTGGAGCATCTATTGAATATGTATTCCAAGAGAAACCTTTGGGAACAGCTCATGCTCTCGCTATGGCAGAACCCAGACTAGATGGAGAAGACTTTCTCATCGTGGCTGGAGATAATGTGATCGATGCCAAATTAATCTCTGATCTCCTGGATCAGAAAGATGGTCCAACTATGGTAGTAGCCGAATCTGAGATACCTTCCAAATACGGCGTAGTCAATACTGATGGCGATCGGATAGTGGAGCTAGTTGAAAAGCCAGAAATTCAGATGGGAAATATCATCAACACAGGTATCTATTATTTTCCTAATAGATTTGCCAATTTATTCAAATCTCAGATTTTCAGTAAAGAGTTGGGAATAACTCAATTACTTTCTGATCAAATATCTGATTCACTAATAGATTTGAAAGCAGTTAAATCAGTAGGGCGCTGGAATGACGCCGTATATCCATGGGATCTATTGAATGTGAATGCACAAGCTCTTGATCTTACCAGCCAAATAGTGAAAGGAACAGTGGAATCTAATTCTGTTCTAAAAGGTGCTGTGAATATTGGAGCGGGAACTAGAATACGCTCAGGTTGCTATATAGAGGGCCCAGTAATTATAGGAGAAGGCTGTGACATTGGTCCCAATGTGGTTATATTATCATCAACTTCTATTGGAAATGGAGTTCAGATTGGGCCGTTCAGTTATATATCTCACTGCCTGGTAATGAGCAATGCACTGATAGGCTCTCATTCACATGTTTCTCGCTCTGTTATCGGAGATGGAGTCAGGGCTAGAGCAGGATTATTTGCACCCTCTGACGATTGTACTGTGAGGCTAGACCATGAGATATTTAACCTCCATGACGTCGGCGTACATATCGGCCAAGACACGACTATTGGCTCTCGAGTGGTAATATCTCCAGGAGCAGTAGTTGGAGCTGACTGCCGCATTAGGGATGGAGTGAGAGTTTCCGGAAGCCTTGAAAACAAAAGCGTTGTGGTCTGATATGTGTGGCATCGTTGGATATGCTGGTGGGCGGAGAGCTGTCGATGTCCTATTAGATGGGTTAAGGAGGTTGGAATATCGAGGTTATGACTCAGCAGGAGTTGCAATTTCCTATGAAGGTCTTAAAATATTCAAGGATGTAGGGCAACTATCTAAGATCCAATCGAATATACCTAATTGGGAAGGTGGGATGGGAATAGGTCATACTCGTTGGGCAACTTGTGGCAGGCCCTCAAAAGAGAACTCCCATCCATTTACCGACTGTAGTGGGCGAATTGCACTAGTTCATAATGGGATAATTGAGAATCATTTATCGCTCAGAAAACAGCTAGAAGAGGAAGGACATAAATTCACATCGGAGACGGATACCGAAGTATTAGTTCATCTTATGGAGCGCCATTATGACGGGAACACTCATGCAGCATTGGTAACTGCATTATCTGAAGTTAAGGGAACCTATGCTGTAGCAGCTATGGCTGAAGGTGACGATCATATAGTAGTTGCTAGAAAAGAAAATCCCCTAGTTATTGGAGTTGGTGTAGGAGAGAATATACTAGCATCAGACGTAACCGCCATACTTAACTTAACCAGTCGGGTAATTTATCTCGAAGAAGGTGACAGCGCTATAGTCTCTGCTAATGATATCACAATATTTGATGCACAAGGGAATAGAGCGAAGAGAGATCCAACCACAATTACTTGGTCGATAGAAGATGCTGAGAAGGGAGGATTTGAACACTACATGCTCAAAGAGATCTATGAACAACCTACTGCAATTCATAACTCCCTATTAGGCAATCTAGATGAGATCTATGCCGGTGCTATAATTCCTGATATCGATGTAACATCTGTGAAATTAGTCGCTTGCGGTTCCTCATCACATGCTGCTATGGTTGGTAAATATATCATAGAAAGCATGGCAAAACTACCTACTACTGTGGAGTTAGCTTCAGAATATCGATATTCTCCAGGTACTGGAGAAAATCCCTTTACCATCTTATTAACTCAATCAGGAGAGACAGCTGATACATTAGCGGCAGCAAGAGAAGCCCGTCGTAGGGGATGTAGAACCATGTCGGTGACTAATATGGTAGGGAGTACAATATCTCGAGAGACAGATCATGTATTCTATACCAATGCAGGTCCCGAGACCAGTGTAGCAGCTACAAAATCATATATAACTCAACTAATGGCCATGTATCTACTAGGGCTTCGATTAGGCACGATGAGGCAGGCTCTCGACAGGGCTGAAGTGAGAAATATTTCCACCGAGTTGCGATCAATGCCTCGTTATGTGAATGGCGTATTAGACGAAGCCTCTGAGATAGAAAATGCAGTTGAAATGTTAGCATCAGCCAATCATGCATTCTATTTAGGAAGAAATATAAATTACCCCACTATGTTAGAGGGCGCTCTCAAATTAAAGGAAGTATCCTATATACATGCTGAAGGATATGCAGCGGGAGAACTCAAACATGGGCCACTAGCGCTACTAGATGCTACTACTCCTGTAGTGGCAGCATGTGTTAATGACCATACGAGAGAGAAGATGCTAGGTAATATCTCAGAAGTTGCTGCAAGAGACTCCCCAGTATTAGGAATAGGTCTAGAAGATGATCGTGATCTTGCAGCCATTACCGATATAAAGATCAACATACCTACGGTATCTCCTATATTGAGTCCCGTACCATTAACTGTGGTATTGCAGTTGATTGCATACTATGTAGCTAAAAAGAGAGGATGCCCCATAGATCGACCTAGAAATCTAGCCAAAAGTGTCACTGTGGAATGATAATCTCAGAATAGTTTTATATTACTCATCATAAAGAAGCTATAGGGCTCGTAAATGAGATGGCGCTGATGCTTACTTAATATAATTAGTACTACCGCTGCTCATATTCAGAGATGCAACGAGAATAACTCTTTCTCATCATCTATAGAGTTACTCTGAATCAGCTGATTGGTAGACAGAGGATCGATTCCATAGTTCATTAAGCACTATCTATTGAGATTACAACTAATCTAAACATCTAATCAGACGTTTAGACTACTAGGCAACTCTTCTGGACAAAAGTCCACATCTGCTTTCTGACAATCTATCTTACTTAGTGAAGCATCTATTATCTCAATTCCAGGTGGACAATCTAAATTATCTAAGTGGCCGAACCAATAT
>JAAYTA010000059.1 GCA_012518185.1 Methanobacteriota archaeon | reverse complement strand
TTCTGATAGAGGATGTCCCTTACAACTTATTTTGAATGCCTTATACCAGCCGAATGGGACTCGATGAACTTCGTAATCCTTACGAATCAATTGTTCTTCCATTGCTTGGAGTATTTTAATCGCTACAGAAGGCGATCCCAATGATGAGGATAAATGCGCGTAGGGATAGAGAGCAATTGTTCGACACTTTACCCTCTTAGCTACGTCTTCTAGATCTTCAACGGCCTTTAGTATTACTGCTTCAGGATTGCGCTCGTCTTGTTTCTCGACACTTATGAACGCTACGAGTATCTCACCGAAACTGCCCTCTTTCTGCTCATCGGTGATTTTTTCGGCGACGGGAGTGGATTTCTTGACTGAGAACTCGAGATAATCAGAATGAATGTAAAGAGTCTTCATTGGTTGGGCAAGCACCGTCTAACATATATTTGTTGTTTTTAGGAATACGATAGTGAGTATGTCTGATGGTTGAAATTACTGCAATCTAATAAATTTAGAGATAATTACAGGAGATATAAGCTGCAATCTAATCATTTAGAGAATTAACTTCTGATGCTGTAAACTTCTCACGTTCGCTATTTTTCCAGCTCTTTCAGATATATGCGCTCTGTTTGAGCTGTAATATTATCCCAGCTGAACCGGCTGATGTGCTCTTTAGCACGCTGTCCTAACTCCCATCTTAACTCATCATCTTCAAGCAACTTATTCAGTGCATTAGTAATATGATTCGAGGAGGCGGGAGGCACCAGTATTCCTCCATCTCCAACTACTTCAGGAAGGCCTCCTACATTGGATGCTACCATTGGCTTACCATATGCCATTGCTTCTGCCGCTGCTAGTCCAAAACTCTCGAATAATGATGGCATTATGAATGCTTTACAAGATGACATTAGCCGGACTTTTTCATCATCGCTCACGTATCCTGTGAAGGTGACCTTATCACCAATATCGAGTTGATCTACCAACGATTTTAATTTTTTCTCTTCAGGTCCTTTTCCCATAATGACTAGTGAAGAATCGACACTCGGCATAGCATTGATTAGATATTTCAGACCTTTAGTGTCTACCAATCTGCCAGTGAATAAGAAATAATCATCCTCACGAGTAGGTCCATCATATAGATCCACTCCGAGCGATACGACTTCGGTGAGCTCTTTCTTGAAGCCTCGGTTCAGAAGATCATTACGAACGAACTCACTCACGCATATGGTTCGGCGATTACGGATCATTCGGCAGAATAAACTATCATTGATGTAGCTAATTATGTGAATAATTCCGACCCCTTCCCCATAGGTATTATGAAAGGTGAATAGCCACTTTCCATCATATTTTTTCATGGCTCTAGTATATGAGTGCGCCCACCTATAGTGAAAGTCTACAATGTCAGGGTTCAGATCTTCGAGCGCTTGCAACACGCCTGGCGTACTTACGTAAGGAGGATTATATCCGCCTATGAATCGAGAAGGAAGACGTATTACTCGATAACCATCTATAATCTCCTCCTCTGGAGCTCCAGGGAGGCGAGAGGTTAGAATAGTAACATCGTGCTTCAACGCTAATCGTCGAGATATCTCATGATTACGATGCTCGATCCCTCCTCGATAGGGAAAGTGATA
>JAAYTA010000058.1 GCA_012518185.1 Methanobacteriota archaeon | reverse complement strand
TTTCTGGGAATGGAGCATGCGACATCAGGCAAATATTCCTGATCAAGATAGTTTTTCAAAACGGATGTGAATATGTATGCTATATCTCTGTATTCAGCACGTTTCCAGCATTCTCTTATTAAGTATAATTCTTCTTCGTCTGTCTTATTTATATTAAATAAAACTTCATCATAGCCTCCCAATCGGCTTAAAGATGGCGCCATGCCTCCAAGGCTCAATCTCTGACCCTTGCATGCCTTAGCCCATTCAGTTATTTTAGAAGATACACTTTTAGGGAGTCCCATTAGATCGATAAGTAATAAGTCAGCATTTTTGATATCATTCTCTAAGTCATTACTATTCAGATTATCTTTCCCTAGGTAGTGAATTTTATAGACAAAATCGCCCGCTTCTTTACTTTTCTCTGCAAATTTACATACCTGAGATATTGCCGGCATGGATACTGATGCCACAGTTATAAGTAATGACATATCTTATCCTCATTGGATGATATATCCAATTACTATACATTTATTCATATCTTGCGGTACGTCATCACGTTCTGTAAGTCATGGAACATTCTTAACCACCGCAGATGTACTAAACCAGTCAAAATATTGGAGATGATGAGTTTGTCTGCTACGTCTGATATATCATCAGTAAGGATTAAGAAGATAATAGGTCAGAAACTTAAATTTTATAATTTATAAAAACATTATAATTTATTACTGAGAGGGTGGAAAATGGCAATCGAAATAATAGAGCCGCATGAAATTGAAAAAAGAAGCATGGCTATTATAACTGCAGAACTGAATGGAAGGACATGGCCTGAGCCAGAGTTCTCGATTATTAAGAGATGCATCCATACTTCTGCAGACTTTGATTACACTGATAATCTTGTGTTCTCTGATAACGCTGCTAATATCGGAGTAGAAGCAATTAGGAATGGGGCATCGATTGTTACTGATACTAACATGGGTGCAGCAGGAATCAATAAGAAAAGATTGGGAAAGTATGGAGGCCAAGTACATTGCTTCATCGGTGATGAAGATGTAATTAATGAAGCTAGATCTAGAGGATGTACTAGAGCTACAGTGTCAATGGAAAGGGCTGCGAAGATCGATAACGACATCATCTTGGCTATAGGGAACGCACCCACAGCACTGATAAGACTCAACGAGCTCATTCAGAAAGGAGAGATAAAACCTGCTCTGATTATAGGCGTGCCTGTAGGATTCGTCAATGTAGTTGAGTCAAAGGACTTGATAATGGAGGCAGGGATTCCATATATAGTGTCGAAGGGTCGAAAAGGCGGGAGCAATATAGCCGCCTCCATATGTAATGCCATGCTATACTATCTCGGCAGGTGATTTCTGAATAGTTCCTGAGAGTCTGATTGAGTTAATTTACATAAATAAATATAGTTATGATCAAGCGGTGTGGATTAGATATTATCAGACTAGTGGGAAAGGAAGGAGTCATATCGGCTAGCATATACGTTAAACTGAAAAATGCGTAGTGTCTGCTCATGTCTAGCATCAATAAGCGCCATTTTATTGGAATCAGATAAAGGTGTACGCATGGAAGAGTTGAAAGTAGAGAACGAGGAGAGATATGTCTTCAGGAATAACAGACGCTTAAGGACTGGACATACGACAGGCACGTGTGCCGCTGCTGCCTCTAAAGCAGCCACCATTATGTTGCTCTCTCAGAAATCTCTAGAGTCGATCGAGATCATTACACCTAACGGAGTTCAATTGAATCTTCCAGTGGAGGATGCAATTATTGCATTAGATCATTCCTCATGCGCCATACGAAAAGATGGTGGTGACGATATAGATGTGACTCATGGAGTCTTGATATATTCCACAGTTATGTTATCCAATGAAGAAGGCGTGCGAATTGATGGCGGAGAAGGAGTGGGGCGAGTTACCAGGAAAGGATTAGATCAGCCTCCTGGAAATGCAGCTATCAACACTGTGCCAAGAAAGATGATTAATGAATCTGTCCTTGAAGCGTGTCATTCTTTTGGATATATGGGCGGCGTGTCGGTGACTATATCTGTGCCAGATGGAGAGGAGATCGCAGAAAAAACATTCAATTCTCGTCTGGGAATTGTTGGAGGAATATCTATTATAGGAACGAGCGGAATCGTTGAGCCGATGAGCGATGCTGCTCTTATAGATACCATACGCACAGAGATGCAAATGAGACTTGCATCTGGACACGATTACATATTAGCTGTCCCAGGTAACTATGGAGAGAAGTATGCTAGAGAGTATCCTGGCCTCTCTAAGGAATACGCTATCAGATGTAGCAATTTTATCGGTGAAACAATAGATATGGCTGTAGAGCTCGGAGTAAAGGGACTGCTACTTTTCGGAGATTTGGGCAAGCTTATCAAGGTGGCTGGAGGGATTATGAATACTCATTCTCGAAATGCAGATTGTAGGATGGAAATCCTTTCGGCCAATTCCATATTAGCGGGCGTAGATGCCGATACTGCTAGATGCATAATGAATTGCATATCGACCGATGAGGCATTGGACATATTAGCAAGCATAGATGCGAAAGATAAAGTGATATCGATATTGTTAGATCGTATGGAATATTACATAGATCGGCGCGCAGCAGGGAGGCTAGAATTAGGTATCGCTGTGTTTTCGAATAGATATGGACTTCTTGGCATAACTAATGGTGTCAGAGACATTATTCCAAAAATTAATGAGGCGGCTGGCCAATGATATTATGGATTATCGCTTTCACATCTAGAGGTTGCCAACTGGCAAATGAGATATGTAAGGGTCTTTCAGATCAAGGAATGAATTGCGAAGCATATGCCAAGACATCAGCTAGGAGTCATAATCTAGTCACAGTGAAGACTTCTCTTGAAACATGGACTGCTAGAGCCTTTAATGAGAGCGATGCTATTGTATTTATTGGAGCGAGCGGTATAGCTGTTCGAAGTATAGCGCCACATATCAAAAGTAAGACTCAAGATCCTGCCATAATTGTTGTCGATGACCTAGGTCAGCATGTGATATCACTTCTTTCAGGCCATATAGGTGGAGGTAATGATCTCACTTTGAAAATTGCCAAACTCATAGGTGCAGAGCCAGTCATAACAACAGCTACCGACATACATGGAGTGTTTTCAGTCGATACGTTTGCCTCTAAAAATAATATGATAATCGATGATATGTCATTGGCGAAAGATATCTCTTCAAGGCTGTTGGAAGGAGATATAATAGGCCTTGCATCCGATCATCCTCTCATCGGTAAAGTCCCTAGAGAATTATCCATTAATGAAGAATGCGACCTAGGCATTCACATATCATCTAAAAATAATAAATCTCCATTCATTAGATCTTTGCGACTTATTCCTCGAAACATAGTCATAGGTATCGGATGTAGAAAGGGAGTAAGTGAGGAAAAAATTGCTGAAAAAGTGTTTGATGTTTTCGATATTAATGAATTATCTTTCAAAGGCGCACATGCAGTTGCCAGTGTAGACCTAAAGGCCAACGAATCGGGTCTCCTGAAATTTTGTGAAAAATATAATCTTGCTTTGAAATTCTTCAACGAAGTAGAATTAAGAGCGTTGCCAGATATCGGATTTTCACATTCAGATTTTGTTAATTCCATAACCGGTATAGGCAATGTGTGCGAGAGAGCTGCTATGGCTGCTTCAACTAACGGTAGATTAGTACAGAAAAAAGTAGCATCAGAAGGAGTCACAGTTGCACTAGTTATGGAGGAGTTTACTGTGGCGTTTGAAGGAGTGTAAGACATGGTTAGTAAAGTTCTCGTATTTGCCGGAACTACTGAAGGAAGAATGCTTGCAGAAGTGCTCGGCGAAGCAGGCGTTAGGACACATATATGTGTAGCTACTGATTACGGAAAGGATCTTATCAAGGAGTACGCACCCATCACCATTTCAGCCGAGAGAATGGATGCCAACGCAATGCAAGTAATGATGAATCGAGAGAACTTCGACATAGTAATAGACGCTACTCATCCTTATGCGATCATAGTATCAGACAATATTAAAGAAGCATGTTCTCAGGCAGGAATCGAATATTTACGCCTCCTTAGGCCCGAGGGAAGAAATTCTAATGATAAAGATCTTGTCTGGGTATCTGATGTCCAATCTGCTGTAGAGTATCTTAAAGGAACAGTAGGTAACGTCCTAGTTACTACCGGGAGTAAAGAATTATCTAAATTCACAGTTATAGATAATTATGAAGATCGAATATATGCTAGAGTGCTATCTATCCCCTCAGTAGCTGAAGCCTGCGCTAAGTTGGGATTCAAAGGAAAGAACGTAATAAGTATGCAAGGGCCATTCAGCGAAGAGCTCAATTATGGGATGCTTAAGCAAATCAATGCCGCTTATCTCGTCACCAAAGATTCTGGCTCAGTGGGAGGATTCGAAGAGAAAGTGCGAGCAGCAAAGAGGGCCGGAGTTAAGATCATATTGATAGGGAGGCCTCCTGGAGATACTGGGATGTCTTATTCTGAAGTATTACAGTATCTAGAATTCCATACTGGGAAAAAATTATATTCATCACATAATAAGTGTCAAGATAAGCGGAAGATCACCTTAGCAGGCATTGGCATGGGATCTAGAGAGTCCATGGCGCTGGGCGTAATTGAAGCATGTAAGACTGCAGATCTCATTATAGGTGCTAGGCGGATGTTAGATACTGTAGATCTGAATAATACGGATACTTTGATAGAGTATCAGGCTCCTAAAATATTGGAATATTTAGATACTCATCCAGAGTATCGTGACATAGTAATCTTATATTCTGGAGATGTTGGATTTCATAGCGGCGCCCGCCAGCTATTGGAACATGTCGACCGATCTATATTCGAATTAGAAGTAAAATGCGGCATACCATCTGTCGCCTATCTATGCTCTAGGCTTGAGATCCCATGGCAAGATGTATTCCTTATGAGTGCCCATGGATGCGAGGCCAATATCTCTGGAGAGGTTCGACGAAATGAGAGGACCTTTACATTATTAGATGGTGAGAAAGGAGTACGAGACTTATGCCTCCAGCTTCAAGAATCTAGATTAGATGAAGTCGTAATTACTATTGGACAGAATTTATCATATAATGATGAAATCATAATTACTGGACGACCTCGAGAGATTATAGAGAATGAATTCAGAGGATTATGTGTAGCCCTAATTTACAACCCAGATTTTGATGAGAGTTTTCCCATAGGAATTCGAGATGAAGACTTCATTAGAGGTAGCGCTCCAATGACTAAAAGTGAAGTTAGAATTTTAGCAACATCCAAACTTAAACTTACAGATCGTTCGATTGTATATGATATAGGCGCAGGGACTGGATCTGTATCAATAGAGATGGCTAGGATCGCAGTGAACGGTGCAATATATGCTATTGAAAAAAATTCTGATTCAATATCATTGATTGAGGCCAATAAAAAGAAGTTTGGAACTCCTAATGTTAAGGTTGTAAAGGGTTTAGCTCCAGAATCCATGTATGAATTACCTACACCAACACATGCATTTATCGGAGGTTCGTCTGGCAATATGCGAGAGATAATTGCTACATTGTTGGAAAAAAATCCTCAGATCAGAATAGTGATTAGTGCCATAACCTTGGAAACTATAAATGAAGTCATAGAATGTATCGAGGAATTTGATCTATTGGAAGAGGAGATCATAAACATCTCTATATCAAGGGCAAAATTAGTTGGAAAATATCACTTGATGACTGCTCAAAATCCCGTTCATCTGATAGTGTGTTCTGGAAAGGGTATATCATAACAATAAATAATATTAATGAAGTTGTTAAATAATGCGAGTAAATTTTGATCATCTGAGAGTGTTTCAATATTATTAGCGGTGGTTTAGAGGTTTATTTATCAACATTTAGATCGTGTTTACTCGACATTTTATAAGGAATTATTTTGATTAGATTTAATAATCTTAACACATCTATAATTAATCAAAAGTTACACATTCCTAACTAAATTTGAATGATGATCCTGATGTAGACTATGACTAGTAATAGAATTTATATTATATTGGATAATACATCCAACTCCGTCACTAACATATGGCAAACAAGAGATCTTGAGCAAGGATTGATTTGCACTAGATCTTAGAACTTACAGCTACGTAACAATGGAAGTAAAGTTAGCCTAGAGTAGGGCCATATAAGGCAACCTCAAAACGGCCCATATGATGAGTATATCGATTTAATTTGAGCTTGAGATTCAATCATTCTGAATAGAATAGGGACTTGGAGATTAGATAATGGAGAATATCATCGAGATAAAGGGGCTAGTTAAGAGGTACGATGATAAAGTGGCTATAGATGGGCTGGATCTTACAGTACGGACTGGAGAGATCTTTGGATTCCTTGGCCCAAATGGTGCCGGGAAGACTACCACTGTAAGAGTGATGAGTACGCTCGCTGATTTCGACTGTGGGACTGTGTATATATGCGGCCATGATATCAAAAAAGATCCGAGTAAGGCTAAGGCATGTATAGGCATGATACAGCAGCGTATCAGTCTGGATAAGGATTTGACTATAAGAGAGAATATGATATTATATTCTCTTTATCACAAGATATCATCGGCTGAGAGAAGGAGGCGAATTGACGCTCTTTCAGAATACATTGGATTGACCGAGTATATGGACAATATGGTAGATACGCTCTCAGGCGGCTGGAAGAAGAGAGCTGCTATTGTGTGCGCTCTAATACACGAACCTAAGATCTTATTTCTTGACGAGCCCACAGTTGGCCTTGATACTCAGGCTAGACGCCTCCTTTGGGACATAATCCGGCGGCTTAACAATGATGGGACGACTATATTTTTGACAACACATTACATAGAGGAGGCTGAAGCCCTGTGCGATCGTGTAGGGATTATCAATCGAGGAAAATTAATTGATATTGGGCCCCCAGAAGATCTTTGTAGCAGAGTAGGTGCCACTGCTGTAGAATATTTTCACAACGGAGTTAAAACTCAATATAGATATTTCCAGAATCGCGAGGAAGCCAATGAATTCGTTTCTACTCTACCAGAAGGTACGACCGTAACCGTCAGAAGAACTAATCTTGAGGATTCCTTTGTTGAATTAACTGGAGAAAGTGTGGGGAGAGTAAGATGATTGAATTCTTAAAAGAAGTATATGCAGTGATGTGGTCAGATCTGCGCTTCATGCGGCACCACTTTCTTAACATATTCATCATGAGTATCATGAGTCCATTGCTGTATCTGTTAGCATTCGGATACGGTATGGGAAGAGGTATGACTTACGAAGACATTCCCTATGTGGCCTTTGTAGTTCCAGGAATTGTAGCACTCACAACACTCTCCACTTCCTTCTCTTCCACTTCTACTCGAATAAATGTCCAGCGATTATACTATTACAGCTTTGACGAAATGATGATGAGCCCCTTACGAAATTCAGCAATTATTATAGGAAAATCCATGATGGGCGTCATCAGAGGATCAATAAGTGGTGGCATAATACTACTTATAGGATTATATATCACGCCAGATCTTCATTTGACTCCACTACTTATCGCTAGTATCCTGATATCATGCTTCACTTTTTCATTCCTAGGCATAATGGCAGCGCTACTAGCTAAGTCACATCAGAGTATAAGCACATTCAGCTCATTAATCATACTTCCAATGACATTCCTATGTGGTACTTTCTTCTCAGTGAGTCTAATGCCAGGAGCGTTTCAATTCTTACTATATCTGCTCCCCTTAACTCATGCTAGCATTTGTATCAGAGCTTCAGCGTTGGACTGGGTGTTTCCCTGGACATCATTATTGATACTCTTAGCGTTCTGTGCTTCATTCTTCCTGATAAATGTATACATACTGAAAACTAAGATGTGATCCAATCGTAGTTTGAGATTCCATCCAAGTTGTCCATAATCAATGCATATGTTCTTTCCCATTATGGAGTATGCTATAGCGAATGGCTGGTCGAATTAATTCTGTATGGATTGAATGTGGCGGACATATTACTTTTTTGCATATAGGATGCTAAAGTAGTCAGAAGACTCTGGTAAATCATCGCCGACATACACATTCTCATCATCTAGGAATGCTCTCTCAGTAAGTACAAAATCCTTATAACCTTGCTTCTTAAGTTCTTCCATTGTTACCTTAGGCCGCTTTACCTTAAGCATTATCAAACCATTAGGTTCTGCTCCATCAGTTACTATAAATCCGCCATTGATGGATAGATTTGATCTAGATGCGAAGGCAGTTATTGAACTTATTCCAGGATGTGATTCTATTTCAATATCTGGATATCTATCAAGCATTATAGCACACTGTCGAGAGAATGTAGAGTAGAAACTCGGATCGCCGATTATGCCTAATACAGCAACACCTTTCTCAGC
>JAAYTA010000014.1 GCA_012518185.1 Methanobacteriota archaeon | reverse complement strand
TGGCTCATTGTGATCTCTTAACATCTGAACGAGCTTATAGAAGAACTGGAAATTTTCGGTCATGATGCCGATGACCTTCATCTGACGATAGATGAGTCGTAAAGTGTTTAACACTTTTCCATTAATCTCACTATGAGTTGCCTAAATTAACTTACTAATTATTAGTACTCAAGTTCGGCTAAAGATGTTGATATTGCGTGAAATCAATTGGATAATGTCACTTAGCTATCATCCACTACATCGATCTCTCGAGGGATTATCTTACTTATCCAGGTGAACCCGAATACGCTGATTAGTGAAACAGTAGCTATAGAACTCCATAATATAACGGGTTTATCAATCAGGGAATCATACAATATGCCACCAACTAAGGGGCCTATTGACCATCCAAATGTCTGGAAAATGCCTGCCACCCCCATATATCGACCACGATCATGCTCTGAACTTATGTTGGCTACTAAGTTAATACTAGGAGATGAGATGATATTTTCACCCATAGAAATTATAATCATAGAAGCTACTAGGATCCAGAGACTCGATGCCCAACCAATAATAAAGTATCCAATAGCGTATAATATTCCACCAACAACTAGGACGTGAGTCATGCGGAATTTATTTACATAGCGAGCCATGGGGAGTTGTAAAAATATTACAATTATGCCATTCAGAGTATAGAGATATCCAACTTCTGCAACGGATATCCCCACAATATCTTTAGAGAATAATGCTAAAGTAGACGTCATCTGTCCTAGTACTATAAACAGTGGAATTGTCGCTAGGCAGATTGCTATAAATATTCTATTTTTCCATACTTTTTTCAAATCACTAGCGTCGAGTTTATCTGATTCAGTAATAGCTCTACTAGAGTCAGAAATCCAAGTATATGTGATTATTGCTACAATCATGCTTGTAAGAGCCGTAAATAAGAAGAGCGAAGCATATGATATGACTGCTAATAGACCGCCTAGTAGCGGACCTAATGCCCATCCAACGTTCTGACCTACTCGTAATATGCTGTAAGCTTCTAATCGACGTCCAGGGGATACTAAATCAGCTACTAGTGCATTAGTGGCTGGTTCAAAGAGAGATCCTGTTAATGAGGTTGCCATGAGGAGTATGGCGATTATCCATAAATCAACCATGCCAGCTATCGCGACAGATAGTAGTAAAAATACCGCAGTTCGCATGACCATGGATATGCACATGATAGGTCGGCGACCCAGACGATCAGCAAGTTCGCCCCCAATTACCTGTCCCACTGCTCCAGCTACTGCATTTCCTAGGAATACTATACCAACTACGGTCATAGGTACTCCCATCTCAGTGTAGAGAAAGATGGATAGGAAGGGCATTACTATGGAGAATCCGATAGCCGCAATCACACGACCAGCGAAGAGTACCCATAGTTGGCGATCATACTCTAAGAATGACTTGGAAGAGTGCACTGGATAACTCCAGACGATTGATTTGTCTCTTAAAAAAGAGTTATCAGCGTCTCTTTTTCAATCTCGAAAAAGTACCACTGCCTTGCTGTTCAGTTTCAGCAAGTCGCTTCAGAAGATTTTTCTGTTCACTATTAAGTTTGTCAGGTACTTTTAATTTCATCCGCACATAAAGATCGCCGCGTAAATCGCCACGAATTGGCATGCCTCGGCCCTTAAGTCTAAAGACGGCATCGGGTTGCGTCCCAGGAGGCACTTTTACCTCCGCGGTGCCATCTAATGAGGTGACTTCCACTGTACCTCCTAGTGCTGCTGTAGGATAGTTCATATCTACTTCCATT
This sequence comes from Methanobacteriota archaeon, assembly GCA_012518185.1. Taxonomy (GTDB): domain Archaea; phylum Thermoplasmatota; class Thermoplasmata; order Methanomassiliicoccales; family Methanomassiliicoccaceae; genus DTU008. The sequence goes on along the minus strand of JAAYTA010000014.1, from coordinate 38,263 downwards.
AGCAAATCGGCACCGTCTCGATGGTATTTTGGATGGTTTTTAACATGTATAACTACATATAAATCTCCAGGAGAGTGTCCGGGCGATCCTATTTCTCCAGCTCCAGAAATACGAAGTCGGGAACCATTGTCAACTCCTCTTGGTATTTCTAAATCGATCTGGGAAGTGTGTTGATTGACTCCTCTGCCATCGCATTCAGAGCATGAAGATCCTGGAGCTCTGCCGGCTCCATGGCAACTAGGACAAGGGCCAACAGATACGAATTGGGCGAATCCTCTAGATTGCGTCCTACGAGTTTGTCCGGATCCTCCGCATTCAGTGCAGGTTATAACCTTACCATCTTTGGCCCCTGTGCCCTTACATGCATCACAGTGTTCGAATTTTGGCACAGTAATTCGCTTTTTTAGACCATTGAATGCTTCTTCTAATGTAATCTCTACATCCATGCGCATGTCGCGGCCACCAGTGCGCTGCTGAGTCTGTTGACCGCCACCAAAGAACATATCGAATATGCTTCCAAAGCCTCCTAGATCTCCGAAAATATCTCTGATATCTCCGTAGTGGGAGAAGTCGCTCCAGTTGAAATTTCCATTCTGGAACTGGGAGCTGACTCCAGCATGACCATATTGATCATACATCCTCCGTTTTTTATCATCGGCTAGTACCTCATATGCTTCCGAGACTTCCTTAAATTTCTCCTCTGCTACTTTAGGTTCCTCTTTGGTGACATCGGGATGATACTGTCGAGCTAGTTTCCGATAAGCTTTCTTTATCTCGTCAGCAGTAGCGCCTCGCTGTACGCCTAGGACGTCGTAATAGTCGCGTTTTTCCATTTACGTTCCTTCAGTCTACAATACGATAGTCTGCATCAGTGTAGTCGCCTTTATCTTCAGAACCAGTCTGAGATTGAGTATGATCAGCTCCTGGAGACTGTCCGCCCTCAGGAGGCTGTTGCTGTGCCGCTGCCTCCTGATAAATCCTAGTAGATACTGCCGCTAGCTCTTTCGTAAGATCATCCACTTTGGATTTGATAGTATCAATATTATCGGCCTCCATGGCTTCACGTAAATCACTAGCAGACTTCTCTACCTTTTCCTTCTCTTCTGCAGTCACTTTATCTCCCAGATCTTCTAATGTCTTGGTAGACGTATAGAGTAGGGTATCGGCCTGATTCATTAGCTCAACTTTTTCGCGCTTCTTTTTATCCTCTTCGGCAAACTGCTCAGCTTGCTGAATCATTTGATCAATCTCATCCTCAGATAATTTGGTAGAAGCACTGATAGTGATCTTAGTTTCTTTCCCAGTGCCTAAGTCCTTGGCTGAGACATTTATAATGCCGTTGGCATCAATATCAAACGTAACTTCTATCTGTGGAATACCTCTAGGAGCAGGAGGAATACCAGTCAGTTGGAATCGACCTAATGAGGTATTATCAACTGCCATTTCTCGTTCTCCTTGCAGCACGTGGATTTCTACACTGCTCTGATTATCAGCAGCGGTAGAAAATACCTGACTCTTGCGCGTTGGAATAGTAGTATTTCGATCGATGAGTTTAGTAGCCACTCCTCCTAGTGTCTCGATGCTTAACGATAAGGGCGTAACATCCAAAAGAAGGATATCTTTGACTTCACCAGCCAGGACGGCTCCTTGGATTGCAGCCCCCATGGATACACATTCCATAGGATCGATGCCACGTTGTACTTTCTTGCCAACAACTGCTTCCACAAATCTCTGGATTATTGGCATTCGAGTTGGTCCACCTACTAAGATGATATTGTCTACATCTCCTGGAGATAAGTCAGCATCGCCCAGCGCAGTCATAATCGGAGATCTACAGCGCTCTACCGTTGGATTAACCAATTCTTCTAATTTGGCTCTTGTAATGGATAATGTAAGATGTTTTGGACCAGTCTGATCTGCAGTTATGAAGGGGAGATTTATTTCCGTATTCATAGTGGAAGATAATTCAATCTTAGCCTTCTCACATGCTTCCTGGACACGCCACATCGCCATTTTATCAGTAGTTAGATCAATCCCAGTATCCTTCTTGAATATCTCAACTGCATAATCAATAAGGGCCTGATCCATATCAGTGCCGCCTAGTTGAGTATCTCCAGATGTAGATAGAACCTCAAATACTCCTTCGGAATAATCCATGATAGTAACGTCTAGCGTACCTCCGCCAAGATCGAATACCATGATTTTTTGATCTTTTCCCTGATTATCCAATCCATATGCTAATGCCGCAGACGTAGGCTCATTGATTATTCTAACCACTTCTAAACCGGCAATTGTGCCAGCATCCTTAGTAGCCTGTCTCTGATTATCATTGAAATAAGCAGGGACAGTAATGACTGCTTTCTCAATCGTTTCACCTAAGAAGGCTTCGGCATCTCTCTTGATCTTCTGAAGAATAAAGGCAGATACTTGCTGAGGAGTATACTCTTTATCTCTGACTTTAAATTTATAATCGGTTCCCATCTTTCGCTTAGCTTTGGCAATAGTACCTTCGGGATTAGTTACAGCCTGTCGCCTTGCTGGCTCTCCCACTAACAACTCTCCATCTTCCGTTATTGCCACATAAGATGGGAATGATTTCCCACCAACACTAGTTCCTTCTGCGCTTGGGATTACTGTTGGTCTGCCACCCTCCATTATCGCAGCCGCAGAATTGCTTGTACCTAAGTCTATTCCGATGATCTTAGCCATTGTGATCACTTCCTTCTTGCTACCTTTACTTTAGAGGTCCTTAGCACCCTACTGCCAAGGAAATACCCCTTCTGATATACCTCTAAGATGCGGCCATCCTCTCCTTCTCCTGTCGCTAATGCTTCTTGACAGGAGGGATCAAACACACCATCTGCAGGTATTTCACGCACTCCGTTCTCTTCTAGGAAATTAGTTAAATTAGTGTAAATCTTAGAGACGCCTTCTCGCAGCTCATCTGTTTCGCAATTAGTATCTAATGCTCGCTGTAAGTCGTCATAAATAATTAGGAGATCGCAGAGCAGTCGTTCATTAGCGCAACTAATGATCTGTTCCCTCTCCTTAGCCACCCTTTTCTTGTAATTCTCAAATTCTGCCTGCACACGACGAGCAGTATCAAGATAGTCGTCCGCAAGAGCAGTTTTTTTTGAAAGTTCTTCTTTTATAGATTCAAGTTGTGCCTTCAATAATTCGATCTCAGATGGATCGGTGGCATCTTCATTACATAGGTCTTTATTTTCTTGTTCCATCTTGGCACCCTCATCTATAGCGGGACATGTTGGCCCGTTATCGGTCATATTTAAAATAATAAGAGGTTTTGGGGCTAGCCCCATTTGTTCAGTCGTCTAGATCCATATCTGGCGCACCGCCTGGGCCAACGCCTGGACCTGCGCGGGCAGCTATAACATCATCGATACGGAGTATCATGACTGCAGCATCAGTAGAAGAGTTGATAGCTTGTCGGCCAACTCTTATTGGCTCTACGATGTTTTCAGCCCTCATGTCTACAATCTTACCTGTGTAAACATTCAACCCTGCATTGACTTTGCCATCTTTATGCGCCTTTCTGAGATTTATCAGAACATCGATCGGATCTAATCCAGCATTCTCAGCAAGAGCAGTTGGAATGACTTCCATTGCGCTGGCATAGGCATCGATAGCGATCTGTTCTCGACCACCTACAGTAGCGGCATACTCGCGAAGCCTTAGAGCAATCTCAGAAGCAGTAGATCCACCGCCAGTAGCCATCCTGCCATCTTCTATGGCGACAGCTACAACAGACATGGCATCATCTAGGGATCGCTCAACTTCGTCAATCACTTGCTCAGTTCCTCCCCTTAGTAAGAGGGAAACAGCCTTAGGATTCTGACATCCAGTGATGAAGGTAAGCTCCTCTTCTCCGAGTTTGCGGACCTCTAGCATGCTAGCAATGCCTAATTCATCAGCAGTTAGCTCCTCAATCTTGGTCACTACGACAGCACCAGTTGCCTTTGCGAGCTTCATCATGTCAGATTTTTTGACACGGCGGAGAGCGAAGATACCTTCCTTTGCTAGGAAGTGTTGTGCTAGATCATCAATGCCCTTCTGTACGAACACCGCGTTGGCTCCAGTGGCCTTAATGCTATCGACCATCTTGCGGAGCATGTTCTCTTCCTCGGCCAGGAAAGCGGCAATCTGAGATGGGTCGGTGATCTCGATCTTAGCATCGATCTCAGTCTTCTGAACTTCGATAGCTGCATCAAGTAGTGCGATCTTAGCATCTTCCACCTTCTTAGGCATGGCTGGATGGACAGGTTCCTTATCAATAATGATACCTTTGATAAATTCTGTATCATTCATAGAGCCGCCAGTCTTTTTGACAATCTGGATATTATCCATGTCGACGTCCCATTTATCTCCTTCCTTCTCAGCAACAGCAGTGATCGCATCCACAGTTAGGTCAGATAATCCTTCACGAGATCCACTGACAGATTTGGAGATCATAGATGTGCTAGCAATGAGCTTAAGGGTGTCTTTATCGTCGATGCTAACTGGCTCAGATATTGAATCCAAGACTTCCTGAGCCTTGGCAGCAGCAAGCCTGTAGCCGCCAGCAATTATGGTGGGATGTATATTAGATTCAATGAGATCTACAGCTTTCTTCAGCAACTCTCCAGCTAAAATAACTGCAGTAGTAGTTCCATCTCCAGCCTGTTCATCCTGCGTCTTAGCAACTTCTACTAGCATCTTGGCGGCGGGATGATCAACATCAATTTCCTTCAGAATAATGGCTCCATCGTTAGTAATTACGACATCTCCAAGAGAGTCGACTAACATCTTATCCATACCGCGAGGCCCAAGTGTGCTTCGGACTGCATCAGCAATGGCCTTAGCAGCCTGTATGTTATTATACTGCGCGTCCTTGCCTTTATCTCTCTTTGTACCTTCCTTCAAGATGAGTATAGGTGTATTTCCCATTCCCATGTATTTACCTCCAATGTCAGATCGTATCCAGCTAGTCTATTCCTAGCTAAGCTTCCGTTGAATGTTTGTTCTTCTATATAAGTTTAGTGAGTTTGAACCTACTGTCGGAAATTCCTACAGTAGAAAATAAAAAATGTTGATGCCTACACTATGCGCTTGTACATCATATCCAAGTGAGAATTGAGGACATCTTAAGGGAGATTGAAATATAGAGACGAGTGTTTGGAAGAACGCCATGGGAGAATTAGAAACCTGTCTTGCAGTATTATACAAACGTAAAGGAAAAAATGTCCTCACAGAAGCAGAATTTCAGTTTGCAGTCTCACTAGATTTTAGATGGTTTACACCCCAGGAGGCTCAGACATTGATGGACTTAGCCCTAAAAAGTGGATTATTAGTCCGTAGCGATATGTATCTTAGTCCATCGTTTGATTATAAGGACGTTGAGGCCCCTCTTTCGTTCAGGCCTAGTCGAAGTGTTCTAGTCGAGGAAAAGGAAGAACCTAGCTTGTTTGCACAACTAGTAGCTCTTATTTCATCTAAAGGGAGTTTGAAGAAGCGGGAAGCTGTAGCTCGCATAAATAGAGTTCAAGAGCGTCTGGGTGTTGAGGTAGAGGTATCTGCTCTCGTAATTGCTAGCGATCTCGGAGCAGACGTATCTAAATTTATTGGAGCGGTAAGAGAGGAGATCTTATCGCGGTAATTATTTTTTCTTGATTAGATCTCCTAAAGTCAATACACCCCTACCGCCTTTAGGTGCTTCGGGCTTGACAAGCGCGATCTTATCAGTAAGTTTGATATTGAGCTCCCTCTCAAGCTTCTTTATTAGCTGATCGCTAGGTCTCATGGATCCGTTCTCTAATTGCGCAATTACACTACTCTTCTCATTGACTCTAGATGCAAGTTCATCTTGCTTTAGGTTGCGCTCCATTCTAGCTTCCCTTATCACTCTATCATAATCGGGAACTAGATCCACAATAGTTTCTTCTTGGAAGACATCTCTAGATCGCATTCTCCTCTCGCGAGCCCGTAGCCTCTCTGCAACTACTGCACGTGATGGAGCTGTTCCTCCCTTTCCTTTCTTAGAACTCCCTCTTCCCTCAGGACTTTCACCAAAGCGCGAGCATTCTCTACATACCTTGAGCTGGGCGCCTTCTAGATATATCGTCCGAACGAAGTCGGACTCCTTGCCACACATCTCACAGATCATTTCTCGTCGAGTTATGAAGCTGTACTATGATTTAAGAACATTGCTACATCGTAGGTGCTACTTCTTCGCATCTCATCTTATAGAATGGTAGGGGGCAGAAATAATAATGCTTGATGATCATCTACATATTGATCGTAGGGAAGTTGGGCACCACACGCCGGAGAATGTTAAGTGGCCTGGCCGATAAAAATACTAGGCTTATTCCTGCGAAATGGTCATATAGCTCAGCCCTTATTGTAATCGTCGCCGAGGTGAGCCATTGAAAGAACCCCAGTTGGAAGAGCTCGTATCCGAGATGAAGGGTAAGGTCGAGGTCCTAGAAAGGCGCAATGGAGAGCTCCTTGAAGAAATGAGGAGAGTGGAAGGGGAGAAGCGCTATGTAGAGAGCGAGCTCTTTCGCCTACAGAAGGAGCTAAAGCGTATGCGAGCCGAGATGGAGCGGTTAAAATCACCACCCTTGATTATTGGCTCCATCAAAGACGTATTGGCCGATGGGCGAGTTATTGTTAAATCATCCACAGGACCTGATTTCATAGTATCTACCTCTGAATATGTGCCTATGGAAGAACTCATAGTCGGCTCAAGGGTCGCACTGAACAAGCAAACGCTAGCCGTCATGGGAGTACTTCCACCATCTCTAGATCCGATAGTAGTCGGAGCAGAGATTATTGAAAAACCATCCATATCGTATGATCAGATCGGTGGATTGGAAAATCAAATTCTTGAAGTCAGGGAAGCTGTAGAAGATCCATTGCTCAAGCCAGACTTATACAAGAAAGTAGGTATCGAACCACCCAAGGGAGTTTTACTAGTTGGCCCTCCCGGAACTGGTAAGACCCTGTTAGCTAAAGCTGTGGCACATCAAACTAATGCTACATTCATACGATTTGTCGGCTCCGAATTGGTCCAAAAATACATTGGAGAGGGTGCACGCCTTGTACGTGAACTTTTCGAACTAGCTAAAGAAAAAGCTCCCAGTATAGTATTCATCGATGAGCTTGATTCAATAGGTGCAAAGAGGCTAGAGGTTGCCACTTCTGGAGATCGAGAAGTCCAAAGAACATTGATGCAGCTGCTGTCTGAACTAGATGGTTTCAATCCCATAGGTGAGGTAAAGATAATAGGTGCCACCAATAGGCCCGATATACTTGATGATGCACTTCTACGACCTGGAAGATTCGATAGGATCATAGAGATACCTGTTCCTGGTTATGAGGGACGCTTAGAGATCCTTAAGATCCATACCAGTAAAATGAGTATGGATGATGATATCCTTCTTTCTGATATCGCTCTGAAAGCGGAAGGTGCTACTGGTGCTGACATCAAGGCCATCTGTACTGAAGCAGGCATGTTTGCTATCCGCGATAACCGAGATAAAGTCTCCCTGCTCGATTTTGAAAGAGCAGTTGTGAAAGTCTTGGATAACGAGGCTAATAAAATCGTGGAAAGTGGTGTGATGTTTGCTTAATTTCTTCCCCCTTTTCTTTAATTATTTATCATATATTATCTAATGTAGTAATCAAATTTGAATTTATTCAGATATTTATTATATATAATTACATCGTGAATTGGTTCATGCGACCTATGGGTACTATGCCTGTTAAAATTGATGAAAATTCTATAAATATAATCCGAATCATCTTGAAAAATCCTAGATCAGCTGCTCAGATATCCGAGGAAACGGGCATACCTATAGCTGCTGTATTTCGTCGAATAAAGCTACTGAGAATGATAGGACTGATACATGAGGAAATAAATGTGATAGACATTAAAGGAAGAGCCGTGCCATTGTATATTTGTAATCCTCAATCTAGCATGATATTCATTGGGCGAGAGCGTTCACGAATTACACTATCATTGAATGAAAAGGTTTCAAATAATCACGACTTAGATAAGTCGATCTAAATATTTTCTCCTATATCTTCACCGCCTTCAAAATGAAGTTGGATCATGGTGTATATATCCTCCAGACCCGTTCCATTTTCGGAAGATACAGGATACATCGTTTTATACAGTCCCACATTCTCCATTGCTTTGAATAACTCTATACTCATAATAGTCTGAGTGTTTATCTGTTCATCAGTTAGAGAGCTATAAAGAGCAAAGGGATCTTCAGACCATCGTTTCATCTGTTCTATATCCTCTTCTGAAAGTATATCTGCCTTAGATATAATGTTCATGATTGGTATGTCAAATCTGAATTGTGTGATGCCGCTGAGCATAAGATCAGATACAAATCCATTAGGCGTTCTTGCTAGAGAAGGATCAGCAAGGAACACTATAAACGCATCCTCCTTTCCTAACTTTTCCACAATTGTATTACTTGAAAGCCGAAAAGTGAATAGTTCCATCTGGCCTGGCGTATCTACTAGACAATAATCTGATCGGAATTCTTTGACTACACTGGCCCATTCACGGCTATTCAGTGCCATGATGTCAGCAGCTACCACTTGTGCTCCGTTAGGCCCAAGTGAGTGATCCCTCATGACATCGGAAATATTTATCCAATCCCGTATATCTACATCTGCTTGATATGGTACAAATTCAGCACCCGGATCAAGGTTTACTATTGTAGTGTCAATGCTATGGAAGTTGAGCCACTCCTTAAATGCCTGAACGAGGGTGCTTTTTCCACTCCCAGCCGTACCTATGAAGTATATGTATTTCATTATTCTACCTCCGAAGCTCGTCAGATAACTGGAGAACGAGGCGGAAGAAATAGATTTTTGAGATAGGTTGTAGAATTTATGGTTAAAGTAGGAGATTTTGCATATATAATGAGTCCTCCCATTATGAAAATGGCGAATACCTGTTTAATATCTTACTTAATGTATTCATAAGAAGCCACTTTGCATTTACACAATAATCTACTAAATAAATTAGTGAAATATGATTAAATTGGCTGAGGGTAGAAATCTGAAAAATTATAATACGGCATGGTAAAAAGTTAGGTTGGAGTATTTTTAAAATAAGCGTTATGTGTTTTCATAAAGGAGCTACGGATATAGGCTATAAAAGTCTAAATTCACTATGACTCTAACATATTGATCTCATACTAACAGTTTGAGACTCGTGTATAAATTCCTACAGATTTAAATTATTATTAGAATAAAATATCCATATATAAAGTAAGGAGCGGGCCCGGAGGGATTCGAACCCTCGACCCATCGGTTAAGAGCCGATTGCTCTACCTAGCTGAGCTACGGGCCCCTTTTAGGCCGCTAAAGCTAGTTGGTGTACATAAGTTTTTCGTGCCGTATATCTTTAATTTTTATCTTAGGATTAAGAGATCGATTAATACTAGATAGTTACAACAAGATCATATGGCTTTAGTAAAGGATATTATGACAGCTCCAGTAATAACTCTTGATGAAAATGTGACGCTTCGAGATGCTACAATTATCATGGCTCATAGGAAAGTTTCAGGCTCCCCTGTAGTAGACCAAGAGGGTAAACTTACTGGGATTCTTTCAGAGAGTGATATCTTAGAAGAGGCCATGAATAGAGTGGGAGATGAGATGGCTTGCCGATCGCTTTCATTTTTACCACTTCCGTATGAACGATTTATAAAAAATGAGGAGATCTGCCGGCAATTTAGCGAAGTGGGAGATGTGAAAGTTAACAGTGTCATGAATGATGAAATTGTTGTCATTGATGGAGATGACGACGTTGAGGATGCACTGATTACAATGTTGAGGTTTGACGTAAATCGACTTCCAGTTGTTGATAAGGAAGGTAGGCTTATCGGTATATTGGCCAGACAAGATGTCTTGTGGTCCATGTGTCGATCCCTCCAATCAAGGCCTAAAAGAATATCTAAGCTCGCAAAGTAAGGCGCTAGTTATTTCAATCGCGAACAGATTGTACAGAGGCGGGATGCCATCTGAGTGAGTTTGAAGTTCATGTACTTGCTAGCGGCAGTGACGGTAATTGTGCTATCGTTCGCTGCGACGATACTACTATAATGTTAGATGCGGGACTTTCTGGTCGTCGGATCACTACACTTATGAGTCATGTAGGTATAGGGCCAGAAGAGATTTCAGGAATACTTCTAACACATGAGCACTCTGATCATGTTAAAGGTGCTGGAGTACTCTCCAGGAGATATAAACTGTCAATCTATGCCAACAAGAATACTTTGAGATGCTCCAATATAGGTAGTGTTACTGATAGTAAAATATTCAATACAATGCAACCTTTCTCTATCGGCCCATTAACAATAAGGCCACTACCTATATCTCATAATGCTGCAGAACCGAATGCATTTCATATTTCCTGCGAGTCTAAGAGTATGCTTCTAGCTACTGACTTAGGTGTCGTAAATAATGAAATATATGCAGCATTGCGAGAAGTCGATCTCGCAATGATAGAGTCAAATCATGATCTAAACATGCTAATTCAGGGACCATACCCTCCGATGCTTAAGACTGCAATACGTTCAGAACGCGGACATCTAAGCAATGTAGATTGTGCTAGGGCATTATGGAGCACTGCTAGAGAAGGACGTAAGATATTTTTAGCACATCTTAGCAAGAACAATAATACGCCCGAGCTCGCTAGAAGAACTGTGGCTCGTACATTATGTTGTTGCGAAGACACATTGGAATGTATGATGGGAGCGGATGACGTACGCTCCATAATTGTCTAGAATTTGGAGATCTTAATAGGAATTGCTTTTTTACGAGCTATAAGGGCTTTAGCAATAGCAGATGGAAGGCACACTACATCTTCCTTTCTTAAATGGTAATTTCTATCAGGGCCAGCAAAGGGAGGAAGATCCTCCGTAATCCGTAATATTATGATATCGGAATCTATGTGTATATCTGGATCCGAAGGTATTGGCTCAACGTCGTCGTCCCGAGCGTAGTCATCATCTTCATCAGTTGTAGCACTATCCTCAACGTCATCTGTGTATCCGTTATCTTCAGCGTCATCGACTGTTTCAGAATACTCTAGATGGGGCTCTTGAATCTCTAGAGATTCAGATGCAGATTCTAGATGAGAGGATCTTGCACCAACTTCAATCTCTAGCAAGGTAGTATGATATTCCTTGAGTAGTGAGGACACTTGTGTGAATAATTCTGTCTCCTCAGAAGTGAGTCTAGCTGTGTCAACTCTATTTCCTAGGGCAGCTCGTAGAGTCATCGCTAAGATCTTCTCCATGCGGAATTCGAATACCTGATCTGCCTTTTCACGGAACTTAGTAAGTTGGTTAGCAGCTAGCTTCGCCTTTGTAGAAAATTGATTAGATGCGAACTCTTTCTCAGTCTCTTTTCTAAGTTCAGTCAGCTTTTCTCTGATAGCTGCATATAGATCTTTACGGACCTCTGTGACATTCTTTGCCCTCTGTTCCTTGCGGTAGACCTCGGTAAGATCGTCGTATTCAAAGGTCTCTACAGGAGGGGACATGTTTGAGTGAATTCAGAGTTACATATTTGAGAATATCCCATTTAACCACCTTTAGATCATGCGAGTATCACGTAATTATTAGAGTAAGGTATTCATTCTTCGGGCGAGATTAAGAAGTGTGGCCTTATCAACGGTGCTACGGACAGTACAAGGCGGTACAGAAATAGACATTATGGTTACACCCAACGCCAAGGAGCCTTCCATCGGAGAAGTTGACGAGTGGAGACACCGTTTAGCTATAAAAGTAAGAGCAGTGCCTTCTGAAGGACGAGCTAATCGTGAAGTTTGTAAATTGCTTCAAGATATTCTTGGTCAGAAAGTAGAGATTTTACGAGGTGCCTTAGATCGGCATAAAACCATCATGGTTCCTCTTGAGGAAGATGAAGTTAGAGAAAAATTGGAGGAAGCTCTTGCGCAGCGCCGATGAGATGCTGGACGAGATAGAGATCATTCTAGACGATCTCCGGGAGCTAGCTCAAGAGAGCGTGATATTAGTTGAGGGTAGAAGGGACCGGGATGCACTCGATATTTTGAACATAAACGGCGACGTCGTGCAGGTCCAAGATGCAGGAGGAATATTTGGCGTGGCTGAAAACTTAGCCATCTTAGGAAAAACTGCAATAATACTAACTGATTGGGATCGTAAAGGAGGGCAGTTAGCCAGATTGTTGAGAAATGCATTGCGTTCGTGCGATGTGCCCTATGATGATAATATTCGCTTACGAATGGCTAAGTTAAGTAAGAAGGAGATTAAGGATGTGGAATCTATTCCGGCATTTATTTCCTTATTGAACGAGCGTCGACGAATGAACTTGTGAGATCTATCTCCTCTTCCGTTAGAATAAATAGCCTAATTACACTGTACTGGTCGAGGAATATGACAGATGAGAGAATGCTGAAGAGTTTGGGGATTGATAGCATAGATGATCTTTTCTCGGACATACCTGCTTCAGTCGGGATAGATGACATAGATATACCATCAGGGGCGTCGGAGATGGAGGTCATTCGTAAAGTGACCGAAATATTATCTGCTAATGTCACCGCATATGATCATCCGTGTTTTATGGGAGGCGGAGTGTACAATCGATTTATTCCTTCAGCAGTAAAAGCAATCATATCACGATCTGAATTTGTCACTTCTTATACTCCATATCAAGCAGAAGTTAGTCAGGGAATGCTGCAGGCACTTTTCGAATACCAGAGCTATATTGCCGAGCTTACAGGCATGGAAGCCGTAAATTCATCAAATTATGATGCAGCTACGGCTCTGGGAGAGGCTGCGGCTATGTGTTATAGAATTAATAAACGTAAGAAATTCCTCATACCTCAAGTAATCAATTGTGATAAACGAAGTACGCTTCGCAATTATGTCAAGGGAATTGATATGGATATCATCGAATATTCATATGATTTTGATACTGGGGAAGTAGATCTTAACGATATTATGCGTAAACTCGATGAAGATGTTGCTGGCGTATATATTGAGGTTCCAAATTTCCTGGGAGTAATTGATCGTCAAACAGTGGATATAAAATCAATCATAGGTGATGCACTCTTGGTGGTAGGAGTAGATCCTATCTCCTTGAGTCTGCTTAAGGCTCCCAGCAGCTATGGTGCAGATATAGTGATAGGTGAGGGACAATCACTTGGGTCGCCGATGAATTTTGGTGGCCCAATGTTAGGATTATTTGGATGTAGGCAAGAGTTAGTACGCAAAATGCCAGGGAGAATAATTGGTCTGACCAAAGATGCCGAAGGTAATAGGGCATTTTGTATGACACTACAAACAAGAGAACAGCACATCCGAAGATCCAGGGCTACTTCAAACATATGCACTAATGAAGCACTCATGGCAGTAGCAGCTGCAGCCTATCTAGCTATTGTGGGGAGAGATGGTTTACAGACAATAGCTAGGAGTAATATGGCCATCGCCAGAAAATTAAGGGATGCACTCTCATCTGTAGACGGAGTGGAATGTTCAACATTAGAGGCTCCTTTCTTTAATGAATTTCCTGCTAGGCTCCCCATCAAGCCAGAAAAGATGTCGAAAATACTGCTTAGAAACGGCATCATAGGGGGAGTACCATTAGCGAAGCACGTACCCGAGATGGGAGACTGCATGTTATTCGCAGCTACTGAGATGGTAACAGATTCAGATATAGATAAGCTCATCAATATCATGGGAGCGATAGTATGAGTTATCGCCAGGCTAGATATGATGTTGAACTTATCCAAAAGATGGGAGATAAGGGAGATGTTATCTTGCCACTACCGGAAGATGACGAGATCCCTTCAGAGTTGCGTCGAACTTCCTTAGATATTCCTAATCTGAGAGAAAATGAGGTTGTAAGGCACTACACTAACCTATCTCAGATGAATTTCGGAATTGACAATGGATTCTATCCATTGGGCAGCTGCACTATGAAATACAACCCGAAATACGCTGATATATTATCATCACTCCCTACTGTAACTGATATACATCCTTGTCAGGATGAAGAAGGAGTTCAAGGAAGTCTCCAACTAATGTATGAATTAGAGAAATCATTAGCAGCAATATCTGGAATGGATGCAATAAGTCTACAGCCTGCCGCTGGAGCTCACGGCGAATTTACTGGGATGCTGATCATTAAGGCATATCATGAGGGCCTAGGAGAGTTACGTAAAGAAGTCATAGTGCCTGATACTGCACACGGCACTAATCCTGCCTCAGCAGCTATGGCAGGATTCGAAGTCGTAGAGATTCCATCCAATGAAGATGGGCGTGTCGATCTTAGCGCATTGGAAGCTGCTATCTCGCCGCGAACTGCAGCATTAATGCTCACAAACCCTAACACCTTAGGGATCTTTGAAAAAGACATAGTTAAAATGGCAGAAATTGTGCATGATGCAGGCGGGTTACTATACTATGACGGCGCTAATCTTAATGCAGTAATGGGGAGGACAAATCCTGGAGTAATGGGCTTTGATGTAATGCATTTTAACCTTCACAAGACATTCGCAACTCCTCATGGTGGCGGAGGACCAGGCGCGGGACCTGTAGGCGTTAAGGCATTCTTAGAGCCATTTCTTCCAGCACCTCGTATTACTTTGAAGAACGGTACCTATCACTTGACATATGATGCAAAGAGCATTGGTAAGGTCAGATCATTCTATGGCAACTTTGCAGTTTTGGTTCGAGCATATGCTTACATTCTAAAGTGTGGCTCGGATGGCCTCAAAAAAGTCTCAGATAAGGCGGTGCTTAATTCAAATTACCTATGCAATAAGCTTGTTCCATCCTATGATATGCCATTTAAAAAGTTGCGAAAGCATGAATTTGTCATATCGGCCAAGCGACTGAAAGAGGAGAGAGATATCACAGCAATGGATATATCTAAACGACTCCTGGATTATGGTATGATGGCACCCACCGTATATTTCCCCTCGCTAGTAGAAGAGGCACTCATGATCGAACCTACTGAAACGGAGAGTATTGAAACTCTGGATCAATTCGCCGATATAATGCTTAGTATAATGGCTGAGGATCCAGATTTAGTGAAAAATTCTCCATATAATACATCAGTGCGTAGAGTCGATGAAGTACATGCGGCCAGAGAGCTTATACTTAGCTATCTGCGATTAAAACGCCATCTCGGAGATATGCAGGAAATCGAAGAGAAGCATGATGTTGCAAATAATTTGATGAGCGATGACTATACTGGAACGGAATAGCTATGAGTTTGGCAGCTAACACACCTCTTTCAACCTCAGGCGCAGATACAAAAGCTACAACTCGTGGTCAATTCCTAGTGTTTGAGGGTATTGATGGCTCAGGGAAAAGCTCTATTGCTAGGATAATACATGAACGTATGATAGCGAGTGGAAAGCCATCTATCCTGACAGCTGAACCAACAGATAATTGGATTGGAGATATGATATATAGGGCCAATAGAGAAGCAATAAGTCCATTCACCGAGACTTTGCTCTATATAGCTGATCGCTCTGAACACACGGAGCAGATTGAAAGATGGCTGAATAATGGAAAATATGTCATCTGTGATCGATACATGGGGAGTACTTTAGCCTATCAATCTGTAACCCTTCGTCCCTATTTGGGCGATCTTGCTCAGGATTGGCTCCGATCTGTTAATGCTCCATTCGCCCTGAAACCCAATATTACCTTCTTATTATCACTCCCTCCTGAGATGGCTATGAAGCGTTTAGGATCTCGCCCTGATATTGAGAAATTTGAGAAGTTAGATTTCCTTCGGAGCGTAGATAAGGAATATCAGAAGCTAGCTGATATTGATAATTATGTAGTGATTGATGCCTCCCTTTCGAAAGAGCAAGTGGCTAATGAAGTATGGAGCATTATTACTAGGATATAAGATTGCGGCATAAAGTTAAGAACCATGCAGATAATGCGTCCTCATGCATCCCTCGGAGGGCATACGCTCCACTAAGAGCAAGCTCCTTGAAGGAAAACGTATAGTTCTAGGTATTACAGGCAGTATAGCTGCAGTAGAGTGCTTTGAACTATCTCGTGAGTTGATTCGACATGGTGCAGAAGTACAGGCAGTAATATCTCCTGAAGCGCTTAAGCTAGTAACTCCTGATGCCATTCATTTCGCAACTGGAAATGAAATAATTAGTGAGTTAGATGGCAGGACTCAGCATATCGACCTACTAGGCGATTATGATGACCATGCTGATCTCCTTCTCATATCTCCCTGCACTGCCAACACGATCTCTAAGATGGCGCTAGGCATAGATGATACAGCAGTAACTACTATGGCTACTGTAGCTATTGGAGGCAATATACCAGTATTAGTCGCGCCAGCGATGCACGCCTCTATGATGAAGCACCCTGCAGTGATCAAGAATATGGAGTCTCTGCGAGAAATGGGAGTGGAATTTATCGGCCCTAGAATGGAAGAGAAGAAGGCCAAGGTAGCATCTGTAGAAGAAATTGTTGCAGCCACTATTAGACGATTGGGGCCCATGGATCTCTCTGGGAGAAGAGTCCTAGTGATCGGTGGCGCATCCGAAGAACCTATTGATGACGTTAGATTCATCACCAATCGTTCAACCGGAGAGACAGCAGTCCATTTAGCCTTAGCAGCATGGTTGCGTGGTGCTGATGTAGAACTATGGATAGGACGAGTATCATATCCAATACCATCATTCATCAAGAGTCGAAGTTTCCAGCGAGTAGATGATCTGCTAAAAATGTCCGGAGATATGATAGAGGATATCGTAATCGTTCCTGCAGCCTTATCTGACTATGCTCCCTCAATATCTAATGGAAAGATATCTTCTGATTTAGATTACTTAAGCATCGATCTACTAACTGTTCCAAAAGTGCTTCCCAAACTACGTGGTGGTTCGCAATTCCTTATAGGATTCAAGGCAGAATCCAATGTATCAGAGGAAGAGTTGATAGATCGGGCTCGCCGGCGAATGAAGGATTATAAGTTAGATCTCATGGTGGCGAATGATGTTAATCACGTAGCTACTGGTAGGACCACAGCATTCCTCCTCAGGGCAAATGGAACGTATGATAAGTATGAAGGAAATAAGGAAAGGCTCGCTAATATCATACTTGACATGGTGAGTTGAATCAATGCGAGCTGTTGGCTTCTGTCCCGGACATATAACTGGATTATTTTATCCATGTATGCATGAAGACGTTTTATCATCGGGCTCACGAGGCGCCGGAATGTGCATAAATCTGGGAGCTAAAAGTGAGGTTGTCATAAATCACCATGGTGAGGTACGTGTATCTCTCAAACATGGAAATGGATCCACTTGTGTCACTAAGACCGCAATTATGGACATGTTACCTCCAGGAATTGGAGCATATGTCAATACCAGCCTAGAATTACCTATGGGATGCGGATTTGGGATGAGTGCGGCTGGAGCACTCTCAGCCACAATAGCACTATCCAACCTGCTCAATCTTCCACGCCAGCATGCATTCGAAGCTGCGCATCGAGCAGAGATAATCAATCATGGTGGATTGGGAGATGTCGCGGGACTGATGGCAGGAGGGGTAGAAATGAGGAGGCGTGAAGGCATTCCACCTGTTGGAGAAGTGGTTAGGCTGGCGGATAAACTTGATCTCGTCGCTTGCGTGGTTGGCCCACGCATGTTTACCTCTACTATTCTTGAATCCGAAGGACATGCAATTTCACGTATAGGAAAAAGATACCATCGTAAATTGTTGCAAAATCCAACAATAGATCGGTTTCTTGAGTTGTGTCGTGAATTCGCAGAAGATAGTGGCATCATTACTGCGCCGGTGAGAAAGGCTCTTAATGAATTAAATAACCTAGGACCTTGTTCTATGACTATGCTTGGTAATTCAGTATTTGCTACTGGAGATCTGGACGAGCAGGAGCGAGTATTAAGGAAATATGGATCTACTTATAGATTACATTTGGACTTAGAGGGTCCCCGAATTATTCATACAGAGTAAATAATATATCATCCTGTCCTACATCAAATAATCCAATCCGAGCTCCACAATCTAGCCAGCCATGAGCATAATTTACTGCAGCAAACGCATTTACTATATCTCCTTTGTTCTTGAAGTGTGTAGCGTCCTCATAGTATGAGGTGGCCATGTTCAAAAAATCCTCAGCTAATCTTCGATTGAATGATCGTTCTGGAGCAGAGATAATGATTTTATCAAGTGCTCTACGTGTTGTATCTAAATATTGGAGTATCTTTTCTTCGCTTATCTGATTCATATATTCCTCAATCATCCGCATACTTATCCATTCTAATTATCATTGCGAGGAATTATCTGCACTGATTCGCCTCCATGGCGGCTCTCTCTCGGACGAACTTCTACGAATAATGGTATCTGGATGTTTCCTCCAACTACTAATGCAACACCAACTGGCAATCGTTGGATTTCATCAGCCATTCCGGCAGTCAGACCTTCAACCGAGGCAGTGATAGCTTTAAGGTCGTTGGGATTTGTGACCTTAAGGATCATTTGTGTATTGCACTGAGATAATACATTCTTGTCTACTTTGGCTGCTCTCTGACTAATTATAGTTAAGCCGAGTCCAAACTTCCTGCCCTCAGCAGCTATAGTATGAAGGATCTTAGATGAGGCTGCTGTGCCCACTTGCGGACAATAATTAT
This sequence comes from Methanobacteriota archaeon, assembly GCA_012518185.1. Classification (GTDB taxonomy): domain Archaea; phylum Thermoplasmatota; class Thermoplasmata; order Methanomassiliicoccales; family Methanomassiliicoccaceae; genus DTU008. Next base: position 19,557 of record JAAYTA010000014.1, on the reverse strand, counting down.
GTGCCTCTTCTATTACTAGCATCATTGGAGGAATTTGATTTAGTTTACGTAATTCAAACAGTGCAGTACAAATGCGATCCACTACTAATTCAGCTATATCTGGTGGAGTGCCTTTAAGATTAATTATACTCATCTTGCCCTCCACAATGAGTTCATCCATCATAGTGCCCGATTCAGCAAATAATTTAATTTCATCCAAATATTCTAGTTCACTGATAAGCGTAGCATAATTACCTTCTTCTTCAGATTCTAGAACTCTAATAATATCTCTAAGTGTATAATCTCTTTTGACATTCTTGATCATATCTATGGCCTTGCGCAGCGGAGTGAGGTAAGTTCTTCCGTTACGGATACCAGTCAGAGCTAGGAGATCACGAGGTTCAAGATTAGACAAAGTGAATTTAAGTGGATTGGCTAAAGGATTTGCCGAAATATCAGTTGCAAATTCAATTATCTTGTTCGCATATCCATGCGGCCTTACCATGAAATCTCGTCCTCCACGAGATACTTTCCCTTTCTCTCTCATAGATCCATATTCTCCGTGGGGATCTATCACCATTACAGTGACATCATGTTTCATTAGCTCTTCGAGTAAGTCTCCACACATGAAGGATTTTCCACCACCAGTCTTAGCAAGAATGCTTACATGCTTCTGAACCATGGAATTTATATCAATCTCTATTCTGATATCATGTCCAACCAGTAATCCCAAGTATGCTCCAGTAGTCGTATGTTCCTCTAATCCAATTGCTTCCTTAATCAGGCTATCAGAGGCTCTATATACCGGTTGACCTGCCTTAAATGGTGTTCGAGGTGATTGTAATAGTCCTCGATCATCCCTGTACCCTACAACATTTACAGATGCTGTTACTTTCTCTTCAATGTCGAGTTCCTCTCCGTCGAGTATTCGCTTAGCTCGCTCAATAGATAGATCAGTTCGGCGTTCAATATCTATCACTTGCCCTAGAACCCATCTGGAACTATCGTGCTCCATCTGGATATAATCCATCTTCTCAAGAGATCCGGTGACCCATACGTTGAAAGAAGTAGTTCCAACGTTACCATAAATTATGCCCATAGGTGTGTTATCAGAAGTTGATGGCGATCTATTAATCGCCTGCTTAGGTTCTTTATTTTCAAGAACCTCGGCTCTTAATCCAGGAACTCCATCTACGTCAGAGAGTCCTACCTCTAAATCCATATTATGCATCCCATACAGATATTAGGAAATATGTATATAACTTTCAACTTCTCATCAATTGGAAATATGATTATATGGCTGCATTTGCCTGATATCACTAGATAGCCTTAAAAAACGCTTCATCAATGCCCATGACATGATAGTCATTGGCGGAACCTCTTCTAAAAGCTTAGCGAAAGACCTGGCTCAAGAACTAGGAACGAAGTTCATACAAGCTAGAGTGGTCCGATTCCCTGATGAAGAATGTTATGTACGTATAGAAGAAGAGGATCTTGATGATGAGGTCATTATAGTTCAAAATACTCATCCGGATAATAATTTAGTAGAAACACTGCTTCTACAGGATGCTGCTGCAGGCCTGGGTGCAAGAAAAATTACCACGATCGTACCATATTTTGGCTACGCTAGACAGGATGATCGTTTCGAGAAGGGAGAGGCCCTTAGTGCTAAAGTTATGATAAGAGCACTAGAGATCTGTTCTAAACATCTAGTGACTATCGATGTTCATAAACCTATAATCCTCGATTGGTTCAGGGGTGAGACCAATGACGTGCATGCCGCGCCCTGCATAGGGAAGTTCTTCGACGGGCATGGTATAGATTTAGTCCTTGCGCCAGATGAAGGAGCTATGCAACGTGCCAGTGAAGTAGCAAAAGTCATAGGTGCTGACGTAGACCATTTGGAGAAGACACGATTGTCTGGCGAGGTTGTAAGAATGGCTCCAAAAAACGTCGATGCTAAAGACAAGAATGCTCTAATTGTAGATGATATCATATCAACAGGAGGCACAATCGAAGCAGCGGCAAATCAGCTCAAGATACTTGAAGCCAGAAGCGTAACCGCAGTGTGTACACATGGATTATTTACTAGAAATGCTCTTGAGCGGTTGAGAAAATGTTGCAATGCCGTCTATTCTACTAACACTATAGAAAATGAAGTATCGGTGATATCAGTAGCTCCTCAGATTGCAAAGGTTCTACATAATCAGATATGAATAGTTAGGGAGTTATGACTGCTCATTCTTATTAGTGATGCATATGAAGAAGGAAGAGAATTTCAGCGAATGGTATAATGAAATAGTTGAGCAGGCGGGCCTTACTGATAAACGATATCCCGTCAAAGGGATGAATGTTTGGCCAGCATATGGCTGGAAAGTGATGCGCCATATTGACACATTTATACGAGAAGAATTGGACGCTACTGGCCATGATGAAGTGTGTTTTCCTCTCCTTATCCCAGAGACCGAGTTCAAGAAGGAAAAGGATCATATTAAGGGATTTGATGCTGAGGTATACTGGGTTACCCACGCCGGATTGAATGAGTTAGATATTCGCCTGTTGCTGCGACCTACATCTGAGACCGCTATGTATCCCATGTTTTCATTGTGGATACGCTCTCACGGAGATCTTCCATTAAAAGTATATCAGTTGGTCAATACTTTCCGGTATGAGACTAAGCAGACTAGGTCATTCATAAGAGTAAGGGAAATCCATTTCTTCGAATCTCATACCTGCCATGAGAGTGAATCCGACGCGCAGGGACAAATCGAAGAAGATTTTGTGATTCTAGAGAATATTATGAAGCGCTTGGCCTTACCTTACTTATTATTATGTCGTACTGAATGGGACAAGTTCCCTGGAGCATATTATACGGTAGGAATTGACACATATATGCCATCAGGCCGTAGCCTCCAATTAGGGTCTATTCATCATTATAGGGAGAATTTTTCGAGACCGTTTGATATCAAGTATGAGGATGTCGAAGGCAATCAGAAATATGTTCATCAAACAACCTTTGGAATGAGTGAAAGATTAATTGGAGCGGTTGTAGGAGTGCATGGAGACGATAAGGGATTAGTTCTTCCACCAGATATTGCACCAATCCAGGCGATTATTGTTCCTATAATTGCAAAGGGCAATCTGGAGGAGATATTGGAGAGCGCTCGCCACCTTGCCGATGATCTGAAGGCCGCCGGTATACGAGTACAAGTAGATGATAGCGATGAGCGCCCAGGCGCTAAATTCTATAAATGGGAGCTGAAAGGAGTGCCACTACGATTGGAATTGGGAGGTAGAGATATCGCCAATGAAGTAGTATCGTATGCTCGTCGAGATATTAGTGAGAAGGGAACGTTCTCCCGGAAGAATGTGGCTGAGTCTGTGAGTACATTACTTGCTGTAATCTCTGATGATATGCGAGATAAAGCTAGGGAGCGCATGGATTCATCGATAACTACTATCGATTCACTAGATAACATACCAGAAAAATGGTTAAGATTTGGGTGGTGTGGGACGGAGGAGTGTGGGAAGGAGATAGAGGAAGCCGCCGACATCAAGATCCTTGGTTCGCCTTATGATAAGGAAGAGTTTGACGGAAAGTGCCTTGCTTGTGGTAAAGATACGAATATAGTAGTTTATGCTGCTCGAGCGATGTAGATTCATCAATCCTCTGAGAAGAAGTCCATTTGAGTTAGTACATTACGTGCATCATCCAGACCTGAGTCATTATCAGCGACGTCTAGATATACAGCACCAATTAGAGACTCTACAGCCTCTCCTAGCATAGCACTCCTGTAGATATCTCTACGCTCTCCATCACTCATAGTCAGATATTTATCGAGTTGGAAATTGTGTCCGAGACGTGTTAGACGATTACGACATACCATGCGCTGCCGCCTTTCAGTTACCTCTCCCGTATTCTCAATATCATGTTTAAGTATCAGGTATTCAGTGGCCAGAAGATCGATAACTGTATCTCCCAGATTTGCTAAGATGCTGATATCATACTTCCGGATCCCTTTTCGAAATGCATTATCAACCTCATTCTCAAAGCCCTTTAGAACTATTGCATCTCTCAAGAGTCGTATATCATTGAAGCGGTAGCTTATACGAGCCTCCAGCCTACTAGCTTTAGTTAGTATTGCAGAATCGACCATTCAAGATAATGATATAATTAGGAAATAAATGGTTTGTCTTAGTCCTTAAGGCGAGTAAGTGCCAATCCTAAGACGCCAAAAAGGATCATTATGACTGTTAATCCATAGATGGGTATGTATTCAGGAGCGAACATGTTCCAGCTATTGTAATAGGCGCCCCAGCCGATGTATAATAGGATACCTCCTATGATTAATAGAATGGACAATATCTTAATGGGTAGATTGACAGGTTTGTCTGCCATTAAGGGCGCCCAATGACATGTTCATATTAAATTCTTTTTGCTCATGATAAATTATCAGACTCTAGCAAGACAAACCCTTTTCAACGATTTTAAGCATATGAGCATCATGCTTGGCGTTGGAGATTCTGTTTACATATTGGACGACCGAGGAAGGCGATATTGGTTCAATATCCAAAACGACATGATAAGGGTGAAAGGGCTCGGGATTATAGATGGTGCTCGGCTAATCGGACAAGAAGATGGTTCTTCCCTTGATATAGCAGGACGTGAATTTTTTATATTCAGGGGGGGCCTTATAGAGCAAATAGATTCAGTAGAACGAGGTCCCCAGATAATCACTGCTAAAGACGCTGCCACCATTCTACTCCACTTGGATCTTAAAGCTGGTGACAGGGTTCTAGAAGCTGGAGTAGGATCTGGAGCCTTGACAATTGCTCTCCTACACTCCATTGCTCCCTCAGGGAAGGTTTTCACTATTGAACTTAGAGAGGAATTTGCTAAAAAAGCTCGTAGGAATGTCGAGCGGTCAGGATTGGAAGCTATGTGGGAGCTACAATTTGGAGATATCAAGGATTATGATTTGGATGAAATGGTAGATGCTGTAGCGTTAGATATGCCTGATCCATGGAATGCACTCGACAATGTAACTAGATTCTTACGTCCTGGAGGCCGTTTCGCTGGATACGTTCCAAATGCTAATCAAGTCATCGATCTAATGAAGGGGCTTCGCGAGCGGGGATACAAAGAAACTAGGGCATTAGAGAATATTCAGCGATTTATTGAAGTGCATCCAGGAGGAGTGAGGCCATCCTATGATACTCTTGGCCATACTGGATATTTAGTATTTGGTAGGCGAAGTACTAAATGATGAGACAGGTTGAACTATGCATATAATCTACATCGTTAATTGCTATACTTCCTTAAGAGTTAGGGACGAGTTGAAGATTAGAAGTTAATATTTACTAAGATATTCGTCTCCTGGATAAACAATTAAGTAATCGAGCTCAATTCAGAAGTGGTCATCATGGTCAAGGTAGATATCCGTATCAAACTCAAGCACGGTGTGGCTGATCCCGAGGGAGAGAATACTCACAAGACATTAGATCTGTTGGGATTTGAAGGAATTAAGAGTGTTAAGACAGTCAAGCTGTTCGAAATAGAGATAGATGCGGAGCCTGAGCAGGCCAAAGAGGCTGCCGAAGAGATGTGCCGTCGACTATTAGCTAATCCAGTTATCCAAACCTTCCGAATCGATCTGAAGTGATGGACATGAATGACCTTATCAAGAAGAGAGGAGTACCATATCCATTGTGTGAAGTAGATATCTTTTCTGCTTCGGATCACGACCTCTTGAATATCTCAGCATCTATGGGCCTGAATCTTAGCCTTAACGAATTATATGAAGTAAGGGATTATTTCAAAGCAAGGGATAGATTGCCAACCGATATAGAGCTGCAGTCTATCGCCCAAGCATGGTCTGAACATTGTTGTTACAAATCATCTAAAGTATTCTTACGAGAACACATATTTTCTATCCAACATCCTGATGTATTAGCCAAGGGAGATGCGGGAGTGATGATTTTTGATGAAGAGTATGCGTATGCATTACGTTTAGAGAGTCATAATCATCCCTCATCCATTGAGCCATATGGAGGCGCTGCCACGGGCATCGGTGGGATTATCCGCGACGTATTAGCTATGGGAGCACAGCCCATAGCATTGGTAGATCCATTATTTTTCGGCCCTCCGAGTACCAAAGAAATTCCCCCTGGTACAAAATCCCCTAAATATCTCATCCAGGGAGTCGTATCAGGCATTCGTGATTATGGAAATCGAATAGGAGTACCTACAGTTGCAGGTGGTGTATTCTTTGATCCATCGTATACTTCTAATTGCCTTGTTAACGTTGGATGCATAGGATTTTTGCGCCGCGATAAACTACTGAAAAATGCCGTCAGAGGAGTCGGAGATGTATTGATTCTTGCAGGAGGATACACTGGCAGGGATGGCATACATGGAGTTACATTAGCATCTGCAGAGCTAGATGGATCACCAGAAGAGGATTCCCATGGATCAGTGCAGCTTGGAAATCCGATTATGAAGGAACCACTCATCCATGCTTGTCTTGAGATTAATGAAAGGGGACTAGTGTCAGGAATTAAGGATTTGGGCGGCGGAGGCCTTTCTTGCGTGGTTGGAGAAATATCACTAGCAGGAGGATGTGGGGCAGAGGTAGAGCTCGATCATGTGCTTCTAAAAGAAAAGGGACTTGCTCCTTGGGAGATATGGGTATCTGAATCCCAAGAGCGAATGATGCTCGCTACTCCTGAGGAAAATATAGATGAAGTCATGGAGATCTTTGACCTCTGGGATATCCCCGCTACCGTTATTGGTAGAGTGATTAAGGAGCAGAAAGTGTATATCACCTATCAGGAAGAGATCATATATGAATTGGATCTCGACTTTTTGACTACAGGTCCAGAATATTGCCGACCGTGTGCGCCTCCATCTCCTTCAGCGATGGAGAAGTTTATCTCTCCTACACTGCCTGATGATCTTAATGCAGTTATATTATCCACATTAGCTGATCCCAATATTGCATCAAAAGATTGGGTGATGCTTCAATATGATCGTGAAGTTCGTGCGTCTACTATAGTAGGTCCCCGACAAGGTAGGGTAGGACTGCATGGTCCAGGAGATGGAGTGGTTATAAAGCCGCTTACAGACTCCAATCGAGGATTAGCGATCGCCGTTGGCGTGAATCCCTGGTTCACTTCATTGGATCCCTACAATGGTGGCCGGAGCGCTGTTGATGAAGTATGTCGAAATATAGCTTCTGTTGGCGGTAGAGCTCATGCACTTACAGATTGTATGAACTTTGGAAACCCTGAGAAACCTGAGAGATTGTATGAATTTAGTGAGGCTGTAAGGGGCATTGGTGAGATGGCTAGGGCAATGAATCTTGCAGTTCCATCTGGCAACGTATCATTCTATAATGAAACTGCTCAGGGAGCCATACTTCCCACTCCTACCTGCTTAGGCGTAGGTATAGTAGAAGATGTCAGAAAATGTGTGACTACTGATCTAAAGCGCGCTCAGAATCCTATCTACATAATAGGAGAAACCAAAGAGGAGATGGGAGCATCTCTACTTTATAGGCGCTATGGAGGTAAGGGTGGGAGAGTGCCCGAGGTTGATCCAGTCGCTCTATCGCAGAACGTTGATGTTGTGTTAAAGGCTGGACAGGCAGACTTGCTAAAAAGTTGCCATGACTGCTCTGATGGAGGCTTAGCAATAACTCTGGCAGAGATGTGCCTGGGAGGCGATCTTGGATTAAGGCTTGACCTCTCAGATATGGGAGAATTCAATTTTAAAACTAAATTATTTTCTGAATCTAATTCACGCTTTGTAGTCGAGGTGGATGCTGCCCGACGTTCAGAGTTCGAAAACCTCGCCCCAGATGCCATATATTTGGGAATGGTAGATCAAGATAAGCGTATGGTGATTCATGATGGGACGGAGAAGATTAGCGTTAAAGTTCCAGCCATGCGACGAGCATGGAATGACACGATGTGGAGGTTGATGAAATGAACTCCACTGATGTCAGAATAGGCATAATACGTATCGAAGGCACTAATTGTGAGCAGGAAATCTTCGATACATTCAGAGCATTAGATACCAATCCAGAAATGGTACATTTGAAACAGCTCATCGGTAATTGTTCCCCCTCTATGGGCAGAGATCTCGATGATTATCATATGATTGTATTTCCTGGAGGATCTTCTGCTGGAGACTACGTTAGAGCAGGAGCCATATTTGCTGCCCGTATAAGGAATAAGCTGGGCCCCGAAATCCAAAATTTCATAGCATCCGGAAAGCCTGTATTGGGTATAGGTAATGGATTCCAAGTATTACTGGAACTTGGAGTCCTCCCCTCACCTGATGATGCTATGATCGATAAGCCTCAGGCAGCATTACATACTAATGAGTCAGCTCGATTTGAATGTCGCCCTACATATCTGAAACATGAAAATCACGGCAAATGTTTGTTTACATCTCAATTGCCAAGAGGAGAAATGGTATTATTTCCATGCGCACATGCGGAAGGAAATTTGAAATTTCACATTGAGGAGGAGGAAGAGATGTTAAGGCTGCTGGAGGAAAATGATCAAATCGTATTTCGATATGTAGATCCTGATGGAAACTATGCTGGCTATCCCTGGAACCCTAATGGCTCTATTGATAATATCGCGGGCATATGTAATTCAGAAGGTAATGTATTGGGCCTTATGCCTCATCCTGAGAGAGTGATTTTTAGATACCAGCATCCTGACTGGACAAGAGATCAGGACTTTAATGCTCCTGGAGATGGGCGAGTGATTTTCACTTCGGCCCTAGAACACATAGTTAAGCATTACTAATCCTCTTCAGTGTCAATGCGGACCTCTACCATATCGCCATCATTTAATCCAAGAGTCCTTCGGAGACTATATTTACATAAAATCTCCATAACTTCAGAGTAATGGGATCGAGAAGGTAGGATGACCGCACAATCTATATTATGCATAGATGCAGGATATGCCCTTACCTCTCCAAAAGTACGGCCATTGCGATGGAATCCATCTATAGCTATTCCATCAATTCTGCGCAACATCTCCATCTTGGGTAAATCGGATGATACTATTTTCAAATTGAGCGTTCCCTCAAAAGGAGCGAAGCCTAGTTTTTCCTTAAATTGTTCCTGATATTCAGGTTGGTTAACGTAATATTGTCCTTCTCCCATTCCTGCCGATACTATTCCTTTTATTGTAAGGTGATCTTTCATTTCAAATATTCTTTGATATTCATAATATTCGGCGCGGAGTGCATCTAGACCCTTCTTAGTAATCTTGATGCGTTGCTTCCTAGCCCCTAGGTCTCTTAAAATATAGCCTTCTTCTAATAACTCTAATATCCTTTTTGATGCGGATTGCTGGCTTAAGCTGAGCTTCTCTCCCAATTCCCGAGAGGAGATGGCTATGTAATCATTTATACCTCCCAACAGGGCAATTTGCTTTAGGGCAGTTGAGAACTTTTCGTTAATATCCATCCCTCCATGATTTTCTTGTAGCTACTAATTTTATTATGCTTCAATTCTCGACACGCTATTTAATCTTTTCATGAGAATGTTGCATTTCTCAATTCTACACTTCGACAATTTGAGAAAGAATTGATTTATAAGAATGATATGTCTAGTAGAGCATCATGAGCAGGCACGTGATCGAAGCACTTGGATGTGCAAGAATTGTCGTTGAGAATGGAAAGGTAGTGGAAGTTGGAGAGCCTCGGATTAGAGTTTGTCCGTTATTTTTGAAAGTTAGAGGCATAACCGAAATAAATCAAGAAATAATTCGAAAGAATATAGAATTCCGCATCCAAGACTTTGGTATGTGTACTCCCGATCGGCAGATGCGTATGAGAGACTTCCTTTCATATGGTATCTCCGAACTCATCGGAATGGCAATTGCTGAGAAAATGGTTGACGCCGCTGTCATGGTATGTGAAGGTACTGGGACTGTCGTAGTATCAGACCCTGAACTAGCGCAGGGAATTGGGGGACGTGTCTCTGGAATAGTAGAAACATCACCAATTGAAGAGATCATTGAAACAGTAGGTAAAGATCATGTGTTTGATCCTACCACAGCAGATATAGATCAAGTAAGAGGAGCTGAGCTTGCTTTTACATTAGGTTACAGACGCATAGCAGTAACCATTGCGAAGGCTGAGGATGCTATCGAATTACGCCGTCAATTCGGACAGAGAGTAGCTATCTTTGCAGTGCATACTAGTGGGATGTCGGCAGAAGATGCTAATGCATTATTTGATGTCTGTGATATTATCACTGCTTGTGCATCTATGCATGTGAGAGCGGTTGCCAGAGATAGAGCGCTATATCAAGTGGGAAATAAAGTACCTGTTTACGCTGCTTCGCTTTGGGGAGAAATGCTTCTAAAGTCAAGAGTTAAGTTACTAGGCAGACCTAATATTACTTCGCCTGATGATCCTCCTCGTCCATTATTCTAGAAGTCAAAATCAAGATGACTTCTACCGCGCAATAGTATAACTCTAATTCTCCTCTTCCTTAGACGAGAAATGAGTGCGCGATCATTAGTGACTACATAGGCATTATGCTTTTCAGCTAGTTCAATGACTGATTGGTCGCCAGTCGCCTCTGTATCAACTACAGTATATCGAAAGGCAAGTTCTATGGCAGCACGAGCATATTTGCTCGATGAGCGCTTTAGCTCCCCAATTAGGGGCCCTGGGATCAAAATTTCACAATTCCCTAGTAGGGATTGTAATTGAGAATCTAGATTAATTGATCGCTCAAAGGGTAAGAGGAGTGCGTTGGTGTCGAGAACGACAACCGACATGAGTATCTACTCAATGATACCGTATCCGATCAGGCGCCATTTACCAGATATGCGCCTAGATATAGCAACTCTTTGTCCAATGTCGGCGCAGACTGGGATCTTTAACGCTACCTCTGATTCATCACCCCGAGCTGAAGTGACTATGCCTACCGTGGTAGCAGTACCAATGCTGAGCATCAATGGTTCATTAGTTTTGATGTTTTCTACGATTAAGTCCTCTGTAGTCCCAACTACTCTATCCAACAGGTGAGTGGTCATGATAAATTTATGCAATACTGGAGGTAAAGTACCTGGCTTACCAATTACACGTCCAGTTACGCCATCAGACTTAGTTAGCGAAGGATCTAGTTTAGTTCCTATCGCCATGAGGCCTCCGGGGAGAGCCTTATCTAGAGGTATATTTCCACTATGCAGTGATGAAATGGTAGTCGTTATGCGTTCATAACTCACTTTACCTCCTACTTCGGTTCTTCGCCCAGGTAGTATCTCTATCTCATCACCTACCTCTAGAGTACCTTGAGTAAGAGATCCGCCTAGTACGCCTCCTTTTAAGGAAGTTGGGCCCGAGCCGGGGGTGTTGATATCAAATGAGCGTGCAACGAACATTCGTGGATCCTTCTTAGCAGCGGATCTATTAGTTGGTATATGAGTCTCTATCGTCTCAATGAGTTTGTCTATGTTAACGTCATGGTGTGCTGATACAGGAATTATGGGAGCATCTTCTGCTATAGTTCCCTTTACAAATTTCTTGATATCCTGATAGTTTTCCATGGCCTCTTCTTTAGTGACGATATCAACCTTATTCTGTACTATTATGATCTTGTCCACACCTATTATGGATAACGCCATTAGGTGTTCTTCTGTCTGTGGCTGAGGACAGGGTTCGTTGGCTGCGATTAGAAGCAGTGCTCCTTGCATCATAGCTGCCCCCGATAACATAGTAGCCATCAGAGTTTCGTGTCCTGGAGCATCGACCAAAGATATAGCCCTAATAAATTTTGCATCTCCCCCACAATCAGGGCAGGCGGGTGAGTTAGTGTATTTGTCACAATCGTTACACTTGTAGAATGCAGCATCAGCATAGCCCAGCCTGATGGAGATACCTCTCTTGATCTCCTCGGAATGACGATCTGTCCACTCTCCACTTAATGCCTTGGTGAGCGTAGTTTTACCATGGTCGACATGACCGATCATGCCTATATTGATTTCAGGCTGCTGGCTGATCTTCATTACTTACTCTCCTCTTCAGAAGCAAGTAGCTCCTCTACAGACTTAGAACCTTCTTGAGAGATGACCATGTTAATCTGTACTGTATCAGGCCCTATAGCGTTGCCGCGTATACTCTTACGGCGCCTCATGCCCTGCTCAGGAGCATTGTAACCAACGCCTCCAGTAAGTAGGATTCTCTTACGCCTGGAGCCTGGCAGATCGCTCCGCATAGGAACTCCACCCTTATCGCTTCCGCCTCGTATAGTGAGCTTATAACTTGGAAGACCTACAAATACTCCGTCTACGTCATCTCCTATCTTCTTCCCTATCAGAGAGTTGGCATGGTGTCCTGAAACCGGCACCTGATAAGACTTGCCAGACTTCACATCATTGATAACTGCTTTGAACTCAACCATTGTTTCACCTGCTGTGGATAATCGCCTTAAGGTAGTCTTAAATAAATAACTATTGTTCGCTAGCGTAGTCCAACCGATATTGGGTCGGCATACTTAATGTTTCAACTCCTAGCTAAGATAAATAATAGTATGATTATAAGTTCTATATAGGCTCTCATTTACTAGAGAAATCATTACCCAGCCTCTAATATTTCAAGTGACTCGTTAGTGATGTTTTCATTAATGAATTTTGCATCGCTTAATCAATTTTCCAGAAGATAAGTATCTCATTCGGCAAGCATTACTCTCAGACAGTTAATTTACTAGTATCGAAATGTGATGTTCTTCTTATTTGAATGTTAAATCATATATTCTCGCCGCTGCAATAAATCCTATCCCTACTATCATGAACAAATTTATCAGATAAGCACACTAAATCTAATACTGCTGTCGTTTTCTAAGCTAATCAGAATATTACAATAGTATTCAGCATATCGAGAGTATTCTGGAGAATATGGCCAATACAATTCTAGGACTCTTTTAGATGAAAGTAAGATGTTCTTAGAGTTCTGTCAGTATTAAGGACGCCTACGCTCTATTAGCTCCGATTGTTGCATATAAATTTACTATTAAATAATGTAAACTATATTGATTGAAGATAGTTGAAACATTACACATTAGATCAATGTAACACTAATGGCTCATTAGAAAACACACAAATATCATGAATGTACCGTATGTGATGCGACTAGAGCATATTATATTCACATAATATGAACTAACATAATTTATATTAAATATCAACCCGTCTGATCATCGCCAAGATAGAGATTGGTACATGTACGGGCTGAAGATATGATTGATCGAAATGAGAGAGCATTAGTTATTAATGTCACTGACCTAGGAGATTATGTTGATAAAAATTGTTGCGATCGCAACATGAAACTTAGATTGATCTTAAGGAAAGATTCCAAAGCACTAGATCAAATGTTTCCATATCGGCAAACTATAGGTGGAACGTTAGATCCAGTTCTCATAATGTCAGGTGAGCTAAGGGAGAATGAAGTCGAGGAATTACTCTCACGTCGGATGCAGTGTATCAATCCATCTAAGGAAGTTAATAATGATAATAAAGATGAGATAAACTGGACAGAGGCATTATCTGCTTTTCAAACACTAAGTGAGGGAGAGGAGTGTTTTGCTAGAGAGGTCAAAATCAGCCTACAAATAGGAAATTTCTATGTAACTAGTAAGATGGATTTTTTAATACTAACATGGAATGATGATCTCCCAATATTGAGGATCGTGGAATGTAAAGCTAGTAGAAAGGATAAAACATACCATCGCATCCAGTTAGCTGCCTATAAATTGATAGTAGATGAGCAGCTTCAAAAGTCCCCTCTAGTAATATCAAATAAAATCTATGAGAATATTATATTAGAGGCAGCTGTAGTACGAATAGATGGAGATAATTGTTGTATTCAGGATCCTTTAGATATACCGCCATTAGATCTTTGTGAAGAGATAGATGATGTGATTCATCTACTCGCACCTAATGGTCCAGTCGAAATTATTGATGCTACTCCTCTTGATGATTTGAGCTACTGTTTAGATGAGAAATGTGACAGTTGCGCATACGACACAATATGCATGCCCGAGAGTGAGAAGGCTGCACGTTTAGAATTACTAGGCCTTGATCCTGTTACGACACAGGCTATTCAGAAAGAAGGTGTGGAGGACATATTAGCACTGTCAGAACTTGATCCATCATCTTCGAAAGCTTCGTCGATGCGAAATTCCCCTACTTTCAATATTGACCTAAATGATCTGGTGAAGCGAGCCAAGGCCAGACGTTCCACCATGCCCTATAAGCGTGATAGTGATTATGAAGTTATAGATTTACGGCGTCACGGCGTTAGCACTCTGCCTGCCCATCAGAATAGAGAAGGTCTTCGCACAATAAGGATCTACTTATCTGTAGAATATGATCATATTGAAGATCGCCTAATTGGCCTGTCTGCTCACTTAACAGATAGTGATCAAAATATTTCTACAATCAAAGAGGACGGCGTCCCCTTTCCGGCACCTGTGGAAGGAGCGGAAGGGGCTGAAAAACTAGTGAATTGTAAATATATCATAAGGATTATAGAGAATAAATGGAGCGGTGACATCGATAAGGATGATGAGCTAGAAGGAGAGATGATCCAATCATTTATCACCGGCCTTAGCAAAGCGATGATGGCTATCGCTAACGGAGATGATTTTAGACCAGTCCATTTCTATGTATGGTCACCTAGAGAAATAACCCTCCTTGTTGAGTCCTGTTCACGCATAGGTAGATCCTCTTTACGTAGTTTGACCGAACTACTAGGATGTCGAGAAAAATGTCAAGGAGACCTCGAGCAATTAATATACACATCCATTAGTGATGAAATCTCCAAGAGCAAGGCCTTAGGGTTCACTTCATTCAGCTTACCATTAGCAGCAAGTGTGCGATGGTATGGAAAAAAGTTTCATTGGCATCGAGTTGTCGAGGAAAATTCTGTCGACTTAACTTACGCATTCAAGCGTGATTTATTCGACAACCGATCGTATCTATATATCGATGAGAATGGGAAATGGGTGCCTAGGAGAAAACATTCTCTGGATACTCAACGTCGTTATATGGAAGTACGCGCTAGATTCCGCTCTGGTATACCTATGCCATATTGGTATGCGATGTGGGGAGTCCTTCCCGATAAAGGTGAGTGGGAAGATAATGTACTTCGAAGAGCTCTAGTCGATTATAGACGGGGCGGAACTCCAAGCCTTATCAAGACATTTCTCATGGCCAAGTGTGAGGCACTCCGATGGTTAGAGGAGAAATTTAATGTCAAAAATCAGGGTTTAGAGAAGCCCATAGTTCCAATATATGATCTAAAGAACATAGAATCACACTTCAACAACCGCTATGATCTAGTGACGGCATGTCAGGACTTTATGCGTTTAGATCATCACTATAGTAAGAGAGAGTGGTTAACTGATCTATCAAGATCTCCCGCAGCAAGAGTTGCTGATGGAGTCTGCATACCTCTTCGAAACGTCCGTTTCAGAATAGAAGGAAGAAGGACTCTATTCAGTGCAGATATTGACCTTGATCGATTTGGGATAGAGAGTAAATCATTCTTATCAATGTGCGGACTAGATCTGGGGATGATGCGTATTTCCCCATATGGAGGAGATATAGAGTACGGACCTACTGCATATCAGACTCTACAGGAAGGTATCACAGTTACAGTGACAGAGTTTGATGCTTACAAAAATATATTCAAGGGAGAAGTCATACCATATAGCAATAGGAGCTCTGGATCAGGTTACATACTGAGATCTTTACCTCCTGAAAGTAAATCTATACCATTCGCATTGGCTGGAGAGTCAAAATCAGCATATGTGCGTGATAGAGTAGATCGCTGGCTAGATGCGAATAGGAATGCTCCTTTGATCGCCTGGTTCGACACAGAGTCTCCCTCTATTCCTATTTGGGAACCTTCTTCAGCAAAGCGTAAAGATGAGTATAGACAATTATTGAAAAACGTGCGATTGAGGCAGTCTTCTCTAGATGACGTTCAGATAGAAGCATGTCTTGAAGGTTTGGAATCAACAATTCAACTGATACTGGGACCTCCTGGGACCGGTAAGACTAATACTGCCTCAGCGGCGATATTGCTCCGGCTAATAGCACGGCCAGGTCATAAATTATTCCTATTATCAGCTACTACACATACAGCAGTAGATGAATTATGCGGACGGATTCGTCAAATTATCCCCGAATTCAACATGGCAGCTAAGGAAGCAGGCGTCGATGTTGCCTCAGCGTCAGTATTAAGAATAAAAAGAGAGCCATTGAAACCATATGAAATATCTTCTGACGATATCTCAATTATCAATGATAAATTGATGGACGGCAACGTAATTGTATGTGGAACCGTGAATGATCTCCTAAGATTGGGAGATATATTTGAACGATATGGATGGCCACGGGGCACTTCACGTGCTGATGGTTTAGTGATTGATGAGGCATCGATGATGATATTTCCTGAGTTTCTAGCATTATCTACATTAATTGCTGAAGATGGGGAAATTTTATTGGCTGGAGATCATATGCAATTATCTCCTATAACTTCTCATAATTGGGATAAGGAAACAAGAGAGCAGATCGTCAGGATGTGCCCTCACAATTCAGCTTATGAAGCGATGAGGAGGTTGATTGAGCTATCTCCAGAAGGAGCTATCAGGCAATCGGCATTATCAATAACTTATCGCCTGACTCCAGAGTTAACCAATCTAATATCTCCTGTATATAATAAAGAAGGAATAATACTGACATCCAATAAAGAATCTGTGCAAAAAGATGGAATGATAAGATCATTTAGTGATTTGTGGAAATTGCCTGGAGTGTATCTGGTTATTCATGACGAATCGCTCTCCCGTAAAAGTAACTCATTTGAAGTACAGCTCATAAAAGACATAATAATGTCGAGAGAGGTGAGTGAAGACAGCGTTGATCCTGAGCATATATCGATTATTACTCCTCATCGAGCCCAAAGGGGCCTTTTAAAGGAGGAATTGGGTGCCATTGAAGCAAATATACGGATGATAGATACTGTAGAGCGCATTCAGGGCGGAGAATGTGAGAATATAATAGTCTCGGGAACACAAAGTGATATATCGACTATAGGCAACAATGCTGAATTTATACTAGATCTCAATCGTACTAATGTCATATTCTCAAGAGCTCAAGAGCGTCTCATAGTAGTTTGTTCTAGAAATCTCCTAAATAGTATGCCTGCTGATTTTGAACATTATTCTTCATCTATATTATGGAAGAAACTTCGCTCTACTTGTGATCGTATTATGTTAAGATTAGATAAATACGAGCATGGAGTAGAGGTGCGAGTACCTAGCGAGTACTGGATGAGAAGTTAAGATGATATTCTATATTTTAATAGCCTATGCTCTAATAAATACAATAGTGTTTATCCTGTATGGCATTGATAAATACCGATCCAGATTAACAAGGAGGCGTATAAAAGATAGGGTGCTGCTTATAAGTGCCATATTAGGCCCTTTTGGTGCGGTGGCTGCGATGCGCCTATTCCATCATAAAACTAAGAGAGCCAAATTTATTATGGTTCCCATATTTACTATATTGCACATCGCAGTTGCATTATTATTAATTAAGAATATAATAACATGACATGTTAGTATGTAAGAGCTTTAGGCATCTGAATCGCTTCATTGTTGTCACAATATTATCACGCATAATAGAGTAGGCCAGCGTACAATAATTTATCACTGATTCATAATGGACTCCAACTCTACCAGGAATTTTTTAGCCTGCTCCATCCCTTTCTGCCAGAAATCTGGACTTTCAATGTCCATCCCTAGCTCATTAGCTAGTTCAGCGGTTGAACGGCTGGAACCTGCCGATAATAATTTCTTGAATGCTGGCACAAATTTGGCTCCTTGCTCCTTATACATATGATATAGAGAAAATACGAATAACTGAGCAAAGGTATATGGATAGTTATAGAATCTAGTTCCAGCAAAATAATGATGAGGAAATCTGGCCCAATCCCACTCAGAATTATCTAACCAGTCCACTGCATCGCCATATACTCTATCCTGAGCTAATCTCCATAATTCTGAGATTTTCGCTCCATCTAATTCTTCCCCCATCTCTAATGTATTATATAAGCTAGATTCGAAAATAAATCGGAAACCTTCTTGAAATACGGCTAGAGTGAAACCATCCAATATTTTCACCAAAATACTCTTCCGCTCTTCATTAGATGTGGCTTGTTGCATGAGGCGATCAGCTAATAATAACTCTCCCATAAGGCTACCGCATTCTGCTATACATAATGAAACGCGACAATTGCTGTAGTTTTGCTCCCTAGTATACATGTATGCATGCACGGCATGACCCATCTCATGAGCCAAAGTATTCACATCATTAAGACGTCCATTATAGGATTGTAGTATGAAAGCTGAGCGTCCAGCTACCCATGTGGAGCAGAAGGCTCCTGTCCTCTTACCTCTTCGTATTTGAGCATCTATACGATCGCGCTCAAACACATCATTAGCCCACTTGCCAAGCTCATGATCAAAGTCATGGTACGTCGAAAATACGAGTTCCTTGGCCTCTTGCCACGTATAGCGATTGTCAGGAGCATTGGGTAAAGGAGCCCTTAGATCCCAATTTCCAAGACGATTAAGTCCTAATAACTGTGCTCTTACACGGAAGAATTTTTGACACAATTCTACATTGTCTTGAACTACTTTCATTAAAGAATCTAATGCTTCAATGCTTACGTCGTTTGCAAGTAAGGTCGGCTCTAGTGGTGATGAGTAATCGCGAAGTTCGCACATTGCGGCATGATCTGCTACGATAGTGCGCAAGATATCGGACCACAAGATTTCATCTTGCTTTAGTGTATGTCCGATGGACTCATATACGGCTCGCCTGGTCATTCTTTCAGGATCGTGCATATATGCATAGATCTCTCCAATGCTTAACGATCTGGTCTGGCCGTCAATCTCTACTTCAAATGAGCGTGTACTGAGCCATTTACTCTGCAATCTAGATAGTACATGGATGCCATTCTGATCCTTAGTCATTATTATTTTTTCCTCATCTTCCGAGAGTAAATGAGATGCGGCACGGGCCTGCTTTTCTAAATAATGACGATAATCTGCTAATTCAGGATCATCTATAATCTCAGGAGATTTCATTAAGAATTGTGCTAATTCAATTCCTAAGGCAGCCATGGCTTTTCCGACTTCAGTACTAGCTCTAATGTGTGCATTATTTAGTTCATTAGATGTCGGATCAATCATATCAGCTGAAAATATTAAGGAACAATATTCCCTAATGCCCTCATAATGGAGTGCTAACTCATCTCTCCCCTCTAACATATCTCTGAGCTCACCAGCATCAAATTCAGAGATTCTACCTCGATAGTTATCAGCGAACTTTTGATAACTATCTACCATGTTTTTGAGCTCTGTCTTCAGATATTGTGGTTCAGTCGACTCCACTAGCTCTGATAAGTTCCATTGGGGTACGGTCATGATTAGACTCCTATTACGCACATGTTAAGAGCATTATTTGGTTCTACGT
>JAAYTA010000013.1 GCA_012518185.1 Methanobacteriota archaeon | reverse complement strand
TCATATGTAAGTTTACCATTGCGTTGCAGCAGCCGAAGAATCTTATGATCGAGATCATCTTGGGACATCATCACTCAATCAACGCTTCTAAGTACTCAAATAGCTTGCGTCTGTTATCAACTCTTGCGGTACATATGTAGTATATCCGCAATAATTTCAGCATGATCGAATGCTAGCTCTGGAAGAGAGTTGAATGGAAAGAAGGAAATTTCAGCAGCATCATCTCCTGGACGTAATGAGCCTCCTCGAATCAATAAGCGATAGACAAGAGTGCATATGTGTCCTCTAGGATCTCTCCCCAATTTTGTATAAGCGCCGACCAGATCGAGCACCTCGGTGTGAAGTCCTGTCTCTTCCTCTATCTCCCTCATTACTGCCTCTTCAGCACTCTCGCCATGATCGATATACCCTCCAGGAAGTGCATACATGCCCGCAAAAGGATCGTTTCCTCTCTTAACTAACAATATCCTCTCATCCTGAATGACGATCCCATCAACAGTGAATACCGGATTTTGGTATAGATGTTTCAATTGATCGGCTATTCGCATTCTACGACACTCGAATTCTAGTAAAAGGCGCTCCCCCTCAGATGTCAGAGAGGGAATATCTCTAGCTACGAGTACAGTGCCACTATTTGCTTCCATCTCATCAACTATTATCTTAGCCATCTCCCCATCCAATCCGATAGAAGTAGCTGCAGCTGACAGCGAACATCCCTCCTTGATGAGTCGTAGGAATTTGGCCTCTTTCTCTCCTATAATACGTCGATCGCCGTCGCTAAGCCATGTACTATACTCGAGACGATATGTCATCTATCACTCATCAACAACACATAGATTAATAGTTAATTCGAGTATGCCACAGTATGACCGATTGGAAGAGGAGAATACCGACAATAATGACTTCTCAGGAACTTCTTGACAGGGCGTTTGCCCGCGCGTCCAGGGCGGAAGTACCTGGTAGTGTGCCCTTCGACTCGGTCAAGAAGACTAACCTTGCCAAGATCAATGGGATAAGTGACATGACTGTCACTACATTGCTAAAATATGTGCGTGCGTTCCCTCGCATGGAGAAGGAAGATGAATTCTTCTCACAACTAGTCGATGTAATCATTGGTCTGGATGACTTAAAGAAAGCTCTAGCATCAATTTCCTGGTGCGCGGAGAAAGCATCTCACTTGCAGAGGATGTATTCACGCAGAGTAAGAAAGGCACCAAGCATCGACGCTGTAGCTCGATCTACTCGAGAATTCTATGGTCGCTTCTCATCGATAATTATGCGAATAGATAAGGATCTTTTATTCGCTCAGAAAGCAAGGGATGCGTTGAAGAGACTGCCTTCTATAGATCCCGAAGTGCCGACAATAGTCATCGCTGGATATCCCAATGTTGGTAAATCACAATTAACTGAAAGAATATCGACTGCTAAACCTGCAGTGGCACCATATCCATTCACAACAAAAGGTATACAGGTCGGTCATCTGACATTAGGATGGTACACCTATCAAGTAGTAGACACTCCAGGCCTACTAGATAGAGAGTTAGAGGAACGAAATGCTATTGAGCTGCAAGCCATTCTAGCACTGAGATATCTTGCTGACCTCATAATCTTCGTCTTTGATCCATCGGAGACATGCGGATATACTATGGAGAGGCAGGAAGCACTACTTCGCTCAGTTCGCGCCAGTTTCCCTGGAATCCCATTCGTAGAAGTGGAGAATAAAGCTGATCTAGAATGGGGAGGGACTGATACTAGGCATAAAATATCGGCATCGACGGGTGAAGGTGTTCAGGAATTAGTTGATCTTGTCGAATCCATGCTCAAGGATGAACGTATAGATAGGATGGATGAGCTACCTCAATGACGCATGCGCAGAAATCGCTAACTGAATATTGATAGCGTTCATTTTATCAATGCCTTGCATTTGATAATTGTTAGAGAGGACAAGAATGGTGGATGTAGCGTGTAGTAAAGCTATGGAGGAATACTTCGATAAACTAGCCAAAGGAGCCGATATATGCTACTCGGTGGCCAGAAGGGCTAGAGCAAGGGGCCTTGACCCTGAAACCTTCATAGAAATCCCGCGTGCCGATGATCTTGCTTCTCGTGTAGAGAAACTCCTCGAACCCTGGCATGTTGAAGGCGTTGCTGAAAGAATCAGAGCATTATCTAAAGATCATAATCGAGAAGAAGTATCTTTACTAATAGCGAAGGAGATGGCCACTCGCCCAGCCAAGTCGCGAGAAGATGCCATAGATCGAGCAGTGCGTGTAGGTCTAGCTGTTTTAACTGAAGGTATTCTCGTCGCTCCACTAGAGGGTATAGCGGGCGTGAAAATCGGAACCAACAATGATGGTTCCGAATATCTTTCTATCAGCTTTGCTGGACCTATCAGAGCAGCTGGTGGAACTGGACAAGCGCTCAGCGTGCTCATTGCCGATGTCGTCCGGCGTGAATTTAACATAGGAGAATACATCCCAACTGAGGGTGAAATACAGCGATTGAAAGAAGAAATTCCTCTCTATAAACAATGCCAACATCTTCAATATTCACCGAGTAATGATGAGATTGAAATCATTGCCCGAAACTGCCCTGTATGTATCGACGGAGAGGGTACTGAGAATGCTGAGATATCTGGATTCCGAGACCTCCCTCGAATTGAGACCAATAAAGTCCGTGGAGGAGCATGTTTAGTCATAGCAGAGGGTCTGACGTTAAAAGCTCCCAAGATCCAAGAACATACTAGGAAGCTAGGCATCGATGGATGGAACTTCATTGACGATTATTTAGAACATAAAAGAAAGAATACTGCTAAAGATGGTGAAGAAGAGAATGGGAAAATCGGGCCTGATCCTCGTTTCCTCAAAGACATGGTCGCAGGAAGACCAGTTATTGGTCATCCCTCGGTCCCCGGCGGATTACGTCTTCGTTACGGTCGAGGACGTACGGCAGGATTGGCTGCATTGGCCATAAATCCCGCAACCATGGTTGCCTTGGATGATTTTCTAGCAATAGGTACACAGATCAAAATTGAGCGCCCAGGTAAGGCCGGTGCTGTCACACCATGCGATACTATCGAAGGTCCGACATTTTTACTAGATAATGGAGATCTAGTACAGGTACACACTTCACGAGAGGCTTTAGAATTAAGACCTAGAGTGGCAGAAGTCGTCGACCTGGGAGAAGTACTCCTAGCATATGGGGAGTTTATGGAAAACAATCACGTGCTAGTCCCAGGTGCATTCTGCCTGGAATGGTATCGTGCGGAACTAGAGTCTAAAGGGCCATTGCCTGATGATTGGAAGAATCCATCATGGGAGCGAGCTAAGGAATTATCTCATCAGTTTGAGGTTCCATTACATCCCAATTACAACTTATTCTGGTACGATATCCCAATAGATGATCTAACTCTATTAAGGTCACATATACTCTCTACTGGAAAAATTGAAGATAATCATTTAACAGTAATTAAGGAAAAGAATGCTAAGCGCATTTTAGAGTGCCTTGGTGCATTACACAGCATCAGAGAGGGAAAGATCCACATTGATCACTACGGAATGCCCCTCATCGAAGGTCTTGGACTAGGTATCGATAATAATATAGTAATTGAAATTTCACCATTCAAGGATCCAGGTCCATCCGACTCTGATCGATATGATTCAGCATCACTCAGAGCGGTATCAGCGGCCATGGATATCGAAGTGCGTGCTCGTGCAGTATCGCGTATAGGTGCCAGTATGGGACGGCCTGAAAAGGCTAGAGAACGAAAGATGAAACCCCCTCCGCACGCACTGTTTCCGCTAGGATCATTTGGTGGAATGCAGAGATTAGTATCGACAGCCATGTCAGCTAGCCCCATAATGGCAGAAATGGGGATAAGACAGTGCACGGCATGCGGTAGTAACACATTCTTATGTTCCTGCCCCGAATGCGGCGGTCATACACGTCCCTCGGGACGCCCAACTGAACAACGAGTCGATCTCAAAGATCTAGTCGACTCAGCTATGAGGCGTCTGGAAAGAAGAGGCATGCCTGAGGTAAAAGGTGTTCAAGGAATGATTTCCAAGAACAAAACGCCTGAAGCTCTAGAGAAGGGTATACTCAGAGCATACTATGACATATTCACATTCAAGGATGGCACCATACGCTATGATATGACTGATGTACCGACTACTCACTTCCGACCAAGAGAGATTGGCCTCTCTATCGAGAAGGCGCATGAGCTTGGATATACTACTGACACTCATGGAGTAGAACTAACTGATAGTGAACAAGTTTGTGAATTACGCGTACAAGATATGATAGTAGCTGATACTTGCGGTGACTATCTGGCTAGAGTCGCTCAATTTGTCGATGAACTACTCGTTAAGCTCTATGGCTTAGAACCATTCTACAACGTGAGGACTAGAGAAGATATCATTGGTCATCTAGCCATTGGTCTAGCGCCACATACTTCGGGAGGTATTCTATGTCGCATAATAGGATTCTGTCGTGCTTCAGTTGGATATGGTCACCCATTCTTCCATGCATCGAAACGACGTAACTGCGACGGTGATGAAGACTCAGTCATGCTACTACTTGATGGTCTATTAAATTTCAGTCGAGCATATCTTCCAGAACGTCGAGGCGGCCTTATGGATGCACCTCTCGTTCTCACAACAAGATTGGATCCAAATGAGATCGATAAGGAAGCACATAATGTCGATGTCGGTTGGGCATATCCATTAGAATTCTACGAGGCTACACTAGACTATCGTCATCCTCGAGAGATAGAGGACGTCATGGATCAAGTGTCTCATCGTATCGGCTCAGCTCTACAGTATGAGGGATTTGGATACACTCACGACACATACGATATATCAGAAGGACCAACGGAGTCGGCCTACAAAACATTAGAAACGATGATGGACAAGATGAATGCGCAGATAGAACTGGCGCGTAAAGTACGTGCTGTTGATAAACGAGACGTTGTATCTCGAGTCATCACCAGACACTTCCTACCAGATATGCTTGGCAATTTGAAATCTTTCTCAGCTCAATCAGTTCGATGCACGAAGTGCGGATCGAAATATAGGCGGATACCGCTCATAGGTCGATGTTATTGCGGCAATAAAGTGATACTCACAGTTCATGAAGCAAGCGTCAAAAAGTATCTGGAAATAAGCAAAGAGATCGGAGAGAAATATGATCTAGATACATACACAAGACAGCGCATAGAGCTCGTTGAGGAATCTATGAACTCACTTTTCGAATCTGACAAGATCAAAAGATGTAAGCTCACTGACTTTATGTGAGCGTTATGCTCTCGATTCAAGAGAGTCTAGACGTGAAAGTTTCTCACATGGGTAGGGGCAAACCAAATCTACTACACTCTATATTAGATAATTCATACTTTCCTTTAATAACCGCGAGAGTTTCGAGACCTATTTATTGCGATAGAATACTCCTTATAGAAATTCTCGCCGTGGCACAATGCGCTCGATTCTATTACAGCAATGTACATAATTACTATCTATTCATACCTAAGCTGTTATAGATTATACTAAGTCAGATTTGATCTTCCGATACTTGCAGCCAGTGCGGATCAATATCTTCATTTGAAGTTTCACCTAAGTATCTACTTGATTGACTAGGATTCCCTATTTATGAAAGGACTGGAAGAAGTAAACCAATAATTTTTGTTCGAGACCTGGGTAATTGATATGAATTATACATATTATGAGAGAATAGAGTTAATGAGATACTCATCTTTTTACACTTGAATTAATGGAGTTTAATTTAATAAAAAGGATTGATAGATGATAAAACATCTATCAGAGACTCAAAATGTGGTCTCACCATCAACCGTTATGAAGATTTCGTACCAACTTCTATCCATTTTTCGATACGTGATATCAAATGTATGATGGGTCGAGGAAGAACCATAAGTGAATTCTCCTTCAACGACGGCTACGTCCCAGCCAAACATGTTTTTGCCCTTATTCACTTCGAAATTGACAATCTTAGCATTAGCATACCCTTTATCTCTCAAAATATCCTCGGAAATGGACTTCCAGTTAGGATCAGAGTTTGCTACAACTAGAATAATTACTACAGCTGCCAAGATCACGGCGCCAATTATAGCCCATTTTACCCAGCGCTTCTTACCAGCGGCCTGAGTAGTATGGAATATAGGCGAGTTATGTGGCTGTTGCAAGGGTTGACTGCTCACATTAGTTACTTGTTCAACATTCCGCCCACAATTAGGGCAATTAGTGGCAGCATTATCTACAGGTAGATTACACGCTGGACATGATCTAATTAATCCAATACTAAAGAAGATAGATTTTTTGTACTCTGAACAGAACGCAGAGGTTGTAAACGAATTAATATTGGACCAATATTAACGCTCCAATATGAGATCGATTCTCATTGATACAGTGCTACTGATTCCTTTCTGATTATATCAGATTCAGGTTTAGATATGATTATAATTCATCGCATCCTGAGTAGGATCAATAAGATGAAGATATCATAAAGGGATTATATATGTAAGAATGAAAAGAAAATGTAAAAATACTCATAAAAATGAAGTTGTTCCAGATGATATGAGTAGAAATATTGAGATTTACACTCATTTTATACTCCTCAGCACGTGCATATCTGTCCAACTCATCTCTGATAGATTCGCAGAATAATGCATACTATCAATCACAAATGAGTGTTTAGAAAATATAAAGAAGGAGAAATAGTTTAGGCCGTTTCCATGGCCGATACGGATTCTCGGAATTCCTCATATTCTTGCTCAAGGATTTCCAATGCCTTATCCAATGCCTGATGGGCTGTGAGTGAACCATCCGTCTCGAACTCAAAGAGGAACTTGGTATCATCGCCACTTACTGTTATGGCACCAACATCGCAAGCTTCCTCGCATGAGCGGCATAGGATGCATGCTTCCAGATCGTCCACAGCTACTTTACCATCGAGATCTTTGAGAACGTCTCTCGGACATGCCTCTATGCATGCTCTGTCGCCCTCACATTTATCCAGATCGATGTTAACTGTAGGATAGTATCGATAGTTGGTTCCCGATGTTACCTGCCATTTAACATGTCTCTTGGCCGTTCCAAGTTCGGCATAGACATAAGCCAATATCGCTTGACCTGGTCCAAGTCGAACGATCGGTATAAGTTCGTCTTTCACTCTAAGTTCTGGACCACCTAATGGTTCAAGGTCTCCTGAATACACATCTCCAGGTCCTCTCTTATTGAGTGAATAGATGATAGTACAACTAGGACAGCCCTCACCGTCGCATACACACTCATCTTTGTAAGTGTATAAGGTGGGATCGGTGGGTACTGGAACAAGGCCAAGGCGATGAGAAATAATCTCATTGAATAGAGGGCTAACACTCTCGTATTCGTTACCCTCTTCGTCTCTAATGGATCCAAGATGGAATTCTACATTCTCAATAGCCATCTTGGGGACCTCAGTCATGAGACATCTCCGGATCGCGTTCGCCATATCTGGACGTATCCCAGAGATTACGAATTTCCCATGACGATCAGACATGTCTATTATCTTCAAGTCCATGGATGCACCTTATACCCTGCGGCCTCTTCTTCCGCCTCTCTTCTTAGTGCCATCATGTGGGATAGGTGTCACATCTTCTATGCGCCCAATCTTCATGCCGGCTCTGGCCAGAGCACGGATGGCAGCCTGAGCACCGGGCCCAGGAGAAGTAGCTTTATTACCACCGGGAGCGCGCACTTTCACATGCAGGCCCTCAATTCCCTTCTCCCTTGCAATATCAGCAACTCTCTCGGCTGCTCTCATAGCAGCGTAGGGAGATGATTCGTCTTTAGCCTGTTTCACTACCATACCGCCAGTAGCTTTGGTAATGGTTTCAGCTCCAGTGATATCTGTCAGGGTGATGATGATGTTGTTGTAACTAGCGAATATATGAGCAATTCCCCATTTTCCCATGTTCATTCCTCCTCTCTCTCAGGAAGGTCATCAGATCCCTCATCTTCGCCTTCGATATTTTTGATCTTCTTCCCTACCTTTTCTTCCTTAGGATTCTTCACCTCGCGCGGTGCGGGCTCAGAAGTAGCGGCAGGAGCTACAGGATTTGAACCACCTCTCAATGGATGCAGTTCATTAGCTATGGGACTATGAGGATTGAAAACAATCTTATCTTCTTCGGCTCTCTTCACTAGATAACCAGGTATGGTTACTTTCCGTCCATCTATAGTCACATGCCCGTGTACAATGAATTGACGGGCCTGCTTGAGCGTAGTGGCGAGACCTTTCCTCTGCACCATTGTCTGCAGGCGTCGGTTGAGAATAGCTTCAGGAGTCAGACCCAGAACGTCGTCAAGGGTACTACCATCCATTGGCAGGAGGCCCATTCGCCCCATCTTATTCAGCATCAGTTCGGATTCCAACTCAGCCTGTGGATCATCCGTCCTAATCCTAGCCTGAAGGTTCTTAGACTGTGTTCTGAGTTTTCTCAGAGTAGCCTGAGCCTTCCATAGCTCTCGTTTGCTCTTCAGACCATATAGCTTGCAGGTCTCGGTTTCGGCCTTGATACGCTCCCCCCTCCAGGGGTGAGAGGGTGCATCAAAGCTCCTTCTCGGAAATTTAGGATCTCCCATTTCTACACCACGGTATTATTTCCCGACTTGCGGGTATCATTTCTTTCCAGAGGGCTGGGCTCTAGTCCTACTGACGCCCATAGTAAGGCCGGTCCTTCCGTTAGACCGGGTTCTCTGACCGCGAACTTTTCGTCCCTTCTCGTGCCTTATCCCTCTGTAGCTTCTAATCATCTTGAGTCTGTTAACGTCATCATTCATGACGATGTCTAGATCGACACCAAATAAATGCAAATCTTCGCCCGTCTCATAATCATTCTGACGGTTGATGGCCCACATAGGCGCATAATCAGGATAGTCTAAAACTACCTGCGCTATTGCTTCGGTTTGATCTTCGGAGAGCTCGCCAATCTTGACATGTGGATCAATATTTGTCCTTCTGGCAACTATCGCCGCAACACGTGGACCGACACCTTTGATGGACTGAATGCCCATCATCATGTTCTTATTACCATCAATGTCAGTGTTAGCTATGCGGACGATATATCGGAAGCTCTCATCCTTCTCGGACTGGGTTGCCTTCTGCTCCCCCGCGTCCGTTTTTTGCTTCTTATTTTTCTCAGGTGTTTCCTGTTTGTCTGGCTGAGCCAAAATACTACCTCCGATGGCGCGGCTGATTTCCATACAGAGAGCAGCCATCGCATATTTCCATGTGAAGTGAATATTCTATGGAATAACTCCCCTACATGATAATTATTATTTAACCGTTTCCTTATGATAAATGATATAGCCAGATGCTCTGGCAACCATCATCACGTCGTCATCGCAGTTTTTACAACGTCTATTGCTGACTTTAATGCCTGGGATACTTTCAACGGATCTCCTCCTCCACCTTGAGCGAGATCGGGCTTACCTCCACCGCCGCCCCCTATCACTTTCATGATATCTTTCAACACTGGCCGAGCATCTAATTCGACGTCCTTAGAGCGTCCGATAATGACTCTAACGCTCGGCTCTGCTGCCCCAATCACAGCTACCACACCAGGATTGGATATTAGAGTGGTGACAAGAGATAATACTTCATCTCCCTCGGAGACTTGGTGTACTACCACTTTAACATTATTTATATCTCTAGCTTGAGAGAGCAACATATCAGCCATAGATTCATTCAAGCGTGCAGTCATAATCTCAACACGCTTACGCTCTTCCTTGAGCTCAGAAAGCATCTTGGTTGCTGCTGGAACAACCGATTCGCGAGGCACCATCATACATTCTGCTAATTGATCTATGCATGTGCGATCTAATTGCATCTCACTCACAGCAGCTAATCCTGCTGTATATTCAATGCGCACCACGCCGTCCTGAATTCTCCTAGTTCGTAGGATTCGAATGGGGCCAACATGAGAGGTGCGGTCACAATGCAACCCTCCACATGCTTCTACATCAATTCCAACAGTATTCACCACTCGAATAATTTTACCGGGCACCACGCCTCCCTGATATAGTCGGAATCCAAACTCTGATTCAGCCTCATCGCGTTGCATGAACTGGATTTCTACCGGATGATCTTCTAGCACCAACTCATTACATCGACGTTCTAACTCATCACGTTGCTCCTCGGACAAATTCTCATAATGAGTAATATCCAATCGCGCCTCGCCTACACTCTTGTGAGCTCCTGATTGCCATACGTGATTTCCTAACATCTCACGAGCAACGCCATTGATAATGTGAGCAGCTGTATGTTGTCTCATCAGCTGCCGGCGACGGGATTCATCTAAAGAACATGTGACTATCTGTCCAATCTCAATACCTCGTAAATCATCCACAAAGTGCAACACTGTATTGCGAACTTTCTGCACATCTGTCACTACATGATTGTCGATGATACCATGATCGGCTTCCTGACCTCCGCCTTCTGGGTAGAAATATGTATGATCTAGAATGATACCTTCTTTTACGATCGCTACAACTTCAGCGCGGAACGACATGACTTCCGGATCCTCATAGTATCCCAGAACCGTACTAGGCATATCCTCTGGATAATCATCATTGCGCTCTTCTGTTGATTGAGCAGTAGCCTCTTCTTCATGCTTCTCAGCAACCATCTGATAGAATGTATCCGGTATATCGACAGGAGCATCGGAGAATTCCTGCACCACTTCAGGATTAAGGCCATGGGAATCGTACAATTCAATCAGTTGCTTGGTAGTTATTGG
>JAAYTA010000012.1 GCA_012518185.1 Methanobacteriota archaeon | reverse complement strand
CTTCCGAGCTGAAAGAGAGGTAATTAATTCTAATTCTGCGCGATCTTCCATCACTTCTTTAGGTAAGTATATCAGATGAGCAATGTGAAATAGATCGATCAGTTTAATCATCTTCTCATCACGTCTACTATCTCCACGCTCTTTTAAGAAATTATCAATTCGAACTATAAGTCGACCTGGTTCAGATGCTGCGAATATCATACACCTGGCTGTTAAATCATCAAAGGCAAGACTAGCCTTATAAAGAGGCAACAGATGAGTGGGGAATCCTTCAGTGATTATGATAACTTTTACATCTTTGGGCCTTGGGATACGCATCTCCTGCACATGCAATGTTGGAGCGTCCAATTCTATCGTTCTCATGATCGACTCATCATTGTGATTCCATATCTAAATAATCAACTATCATATAATGAATACTAAATATATGTCTAACAGCTATCAATAACAGCAAACGGTTTAATAACGTCTTCCTAATGTCCAATTGATGATTCAGCGTCCTCGTGGCACTAGAGACTTCGATCCAGATGAAATGGACATTAGGAGATATTTTGAAACTATAATGCGCCATGAGGCTAGACTATTTGGGTTTCGCGAGATTGCAACTCCTATATTTGAGCATACTGAATTATTCACACTTAGATCTGGCCCCAACATTGTCGAAGAAATATATGCCTTCCAAGATAAGGGCGGCAGAGATATCGCATTACGTCCAGAATTAACTGCACCAGCGATGAGGTTCTTCGTCAATGAATTAAGCAATCGATCTCGACCACTAAAAATGTTTTATTTTGGCCAATGTTTCCGCTATGAGCGCCCACAGTCGGGTAGATTTAGGGAATTTTTCCAGTTTGGAGCCGAACTCATAGGTAATCCAGGTCCTGATTCAGATGCCGAGATCATCGCATTAGCTGCGTCAATTATGAGACGTATCGGGCTGAAAGATTACTCTATTCGTATCGGGCATATAGGTGTACTCCGAAATATATTGGCTGAGGCTGACGTGGATGCGGAGACGACTCCTCTTATTTTACAAAGATTAGATAAGAAAGAGTATGAAGAAGCTCGTCAACTTATGCAGAATGCGAAGATAGATGATGAGACTATCAATAGCATAATTGATATCACCAATACTGTTGGATCTATAAATGTTCTAGATAAAATAAGTGGGGACGCCCATGAGCACCTGTTAGGTATATTCGACATATTACAAGCATATGGCATTGATAATGTCCAGATTGACTTAGGAGTAGTGCGGGGCTTGGACTATTATACTGGTGTAGTCTTCGAAATAGATGCTCCAGTCCTGGGTGCCGAGAAGCAGATATGCGGTGGCGGATCGTATTCTCTTACTGAACTATTTGGAGGAGAAAAAACATTCTCTACTGGTTTTGGAATTGGCTTTGATAGAACCCTTTTAGCATTGGAAAAGGAAGGTTACGATGCTATCGTTCATAGTGTTGATGTCTATGTCCTACCAATAGGTAACAACACTAGACATGAAGCACATCGTATCGCTGCTCAACTACGTCAGGCAGGAATAAGCACAGACATTGATCTGATGGGCAGAAGCATGTCAAAGAGTATGAGATATGCCAATGGAATAAACGCTCAACATGTAGTTATCGTAGGAGAAAAAGAGTTAGCGCAAGAATCTATTATGCTTAGGGATATGGATACTGGCGAGCAGCAGTTGGTGAAAAAGAAGGATATAATATCTATACTTAAGAATCAATAATAAATGCCCGAGGCCGACGCTTGATGGGGATTCGGAGGAAAATTATATAGGAGGAGAGTTGAGCTACTCGGCCTCAGGCACCAATCATCCTAATTCTGCCCTTCTATATAATACTATGCCCTAACATATAGTATTATTTGATATCATATTAACATAATAAGACGATGGCCAGTATATTATTAATATATGGAATATTTTCATTGCTACGAGGTATTCTCAATGCTGCGATGGCAATTTTGGTAATATTTAGTATATTAAGGATTTGGCTTTCCTCTGGGCATTAGACTTCGCATTATATCTTGCTCTTGATTGAGGAGGGCGTCGGCTCTACTTACTAAAGGATTATCTCTTCCAACATTAGTAAATGAGACGTTCTTGAATTTCTTAGATAGTTTTCTAATCTCTTCTAAGTGCGGCTGCAAGTTGGGAGATCTACAGGCATATTGGCCATTAATCTGACGCACCATGAGTTGAGAGTCGCTGACTATTTCTACCTCATCTGCGTCCATATTTTCTGCTTCTTTGAGTGCAGCAATAGCTCCTTGATACTCTGCAACATTGTTAGTAGTACTACCAATGTATCGCGCATATTCTTTGATAATATCATCATTTTTAGTTACAACTATAGCATATGCTGCCGGGCCAGGGTTTCCTCGAGAGCCTCCATCAGTATAGATAGTAAGTTTCATTCAATCACCGATGGACCTAGTTCATGAAGTGTCTTAACTTTACGATTATTCTCATCTACTAAGACTATGTTAGGTATAATCGGTTGATCAGTAAGTTCAAACGCCATAATAATAATCTTATCTCCAACATTTACTAGATGAGCTGCTGCTCCATTAACGCATATGATGCCGGATCCAGGTTCTCCTTCTACAGTGTATGTCTCAAAACGAGATCCATTATCTATGTCGGAAATTAGAACCTTCTCTCCGGCCCAGATATCTGCCTCATCCATCAGTTCCTTGTCTATTGTTATGCTACCTACATAATCGAGGTCCGCCTCAGTCACCACTGCGCGATGGATCTTTCCCCGAAGGAGTGCACGCATAGTATATGCTGAAAGGTCCGGAGTTCATGAAACTTACGATAATATACTGTAT
This sequence comes from Methanobacteriota archaeon, assembly GCA_012518185.1. Classification (GTDB taxonomy): domain Archaea; phylum Thermoplasmatota; class Thermoplasmata; order Methanomassiliicoccales; family Methanomassiliicoccaceae; genus DTU008. The sequence continues at coordinate 2,190 of JAAYTA010000012.1, read as the reverse complement.
ATCTATCGTTCGTTGCTGAACTAGCTAGCTAAGTTATTTATGTAATAATGTCGTGTTACCTAGTGTATGAATCGTAATACTAAATGTTGATGGTGACATCATGAATAGGAGAAGTATTTTAGTGATAACCATTGTGGCTATATTGACAATAGCGACTTTGGCCGGAGCAATGGCATTCCTTCAAGAGATAGGTGCTAAAGATGATAGAGGGAAAAATGTACATTTTGATAAGCCTCCAACGCGCATCGTCTCATTAGGCTCATCGTTTACTGAGATTATTGTTGAACTTGATGAGGGCGACCGTATAGTGGGCGTTGATTATTCTAGCACTCCAGATAAGATAAGAGGAGTTCCCAAGAATGTGATTGACCTGGGTAAACCGAGTTCACTTTCTATGGAAACTTTATTAAATCTAAGGCCAGACTGCGTCATAATATGGAATTTTGGGATGTATGAGAATCTTATAACAGATATGGAGAAAAGAGGATTGAAGGTTGTCGCATATTACCCCAAGACTATAGATGAGACATTTGTACTCATGGAGCGTATTGGCGATATATTAGGCATAGATGCTTCCCCCATGGTAAATTCTCTAACTGATAGGATGAATGTGGTTTTGGAAAAGACTGCTAATATTCCTGACAACAAGCGAACTAGGATATATCTTGAACTGGCAAGTATGGAAGGCCAGACTGTTGGGGGTGGAACCCTCAGTAATCAACTTATAGAACTGGCTGGCGGCAAAAACATTTTCGCTGACGGAACAGGAAATTTTATGGCCAATGACGAATCGATCAAAGATAGGGATCCTCAAGTCATAGTTGTGGAAAACTCATCTAAATTTGAAACTGCTCATTTTTACGATAAATATGGAATCACTGAAGCTGCTAAAGATAAAAGAATCCACCGTATTGCTGCTGGAACACTCACGACCTCTCCGAGGTTGGTAGAGGCTCTAGAAGATCTCGCATGCTGGCTGCATCCTGACTTATTCGAAGAACCTATTTAAACACTTTATCTTTTTTATTTTTAATGGAGAGCATGGACTAATAAATAATGACGCTTATGCTGGAGCCATTATGGATGCTGTAGATGTGGCCACTCTGCAGAAGAGAAAACTCGCTCGTTGGGGATTGACCACTATAGTGATGGTTATAGGGCTGGCTCTGTCTATCCTTTTCACATTAAATATTGGTGCGGTGGATATATCTTTCAACACTATATTCGAAGTACTCTTAGGCGGCGGCGATGAGTTTCAGAGAGATATCATAATCAATACTCGCCTGCCAAGAATTGTCCTAGGAACTATGGTTGGGGCAGCGCTTGCAGTAGCAGGCGCAGCTATGCAAGGAGTATTTCGAAATCCTATGGCATCACCTTATGTTCTAGGGATCTCTGCAGGAGCTGCTTTTGGCGCTTCACTTGCTATCGTACTTGGCATATCGTGGTTACCTGGTAGACTAGCTATTCCATCAATGTCCTTTCTATTCTGCTTCCTGACATTATTTCTAGTATATGGCATATCAAGGACTAAAGGAGGATTCGTTCCTGTAGAAACATTATTATTAGCAGGAATCGCAGTAGGCGCATTCTTCAATGCCTTAGTATCGCTAATGAAGTACTTTGCCGGTGACGAATTATCTGCCATAGTTTTCTGGATGCTTGGTGGGCTATGGAGATCGTCATGGGAAGATGTTGCAATATCTCTTCCTATGATTATTCTAGGGACAGCAGTCATATGGCTACTTTCAAGAGATCTAAACACTATGATGGTTGGCGAGGAACACGCTCTTCATTTAGGCCTAAATGTCAATGCTGTTCGCTTAGCAATTCTCCTAGCTGCATCATTAGTTACTGCAGCGGCGGTTTCAGTTAGTGGGATTATTGGTTTTGTTGGATTAGTCATCCCACACGTAGTTCGATTACTTGTAGGTCCTGATCATCGCATCCTGATACCTGTATCGTTACTTGGCGGAGCTATATTCATGATATGGACAGATACCATTGCTAGGACGATCCTCTTACCCGCTGAATTGCCTGTAGGGATCATTACGGCGATTATTGGAGCTCCCTTTTTCATCTACCTGATTATATCTCGACGTCGGAAGTTAGAGTGGTAATATGAGGCTTAAGGTCCAAGGTGTATCATTTTGCTATCGCTCAGAAGACGTTGTTGATGATGTGAGCTTT
>JAAYTA010000057.1 GCA_012518185.1 Methanobacteriota archaeon | reverse complement strand
CTCATAAAATCGACCAATTAGAGAGAGCAAAGCATTACCAGTAGTTTATGCTTTCGAGAGATAATAAAAAGGGAATGGCCGTAAGACGGCCATAAATTGTTTGAGATGCTTAAGCCTTCTTCTGCTCCTTGGCAGATATTTTTTGATCATTTCATTATAAGACCATACGTTTTAGTGGTAGGTTTCCTACATCATATTTCAGCTTAATAGATCGGATTCCTACTATGGTAAGCTCATATTATTGCCCAGTGAAGAATGTAGGGGCAGACGGCTTGGGAGAATAGCACGATTCAGTTAAATTATCTAGATCTATCGGGAACTTATCCTTGAGCATAGTCATTATTGATCTCATAGCATCTCCTAACTCCTTCGACTCAGCAGTTACACGAGCGTTGATGATAAGTCTAGCAGGATCACTGAAATATCGTCCTCCACGCAGACCATCAACCTGAGCCGAATCCCCTACTAATGACATCTTCGCTCCTGCTTGCTCTGATATCACAGTCACTTTTACATGTGCGACTTCTGCCGAAGGGAATGTATCGGCCACTCCACGGAGTAAGGTGGTAGTGAGTCCATAAGCATCAACTCGATCATCTGGAATGATAGTAGCAGTCGAAGAGAACCATGACATAGATTCCTTCTCATTTATGAATATGCGATAATCTTCCCCTTCCATCTCCTTACGACTGAGTTGAGATGAGATTAATATATCCACTATCGAATCGATACCTACATTTGTACGTACTGAGTATGGGATTACCGTAGTATTGGGAGCTACTTCGGCCACAGCCCCCTTTGCTCTATCCAATGCATCCTCATCTAATAGATCAATCTTAGAAAGCAATATTATTTCTGCCTCTCTAACCTGGTGAGCTGGTATTAATTTATCCCCAGAGAGTTGAGAAGCCCGAGTACCATCCACAACTACCATAAATGGTGCAACGCTAAATTCCTCAGGATATTGATACCTCAGGGGATCCACCACTGAAGATAGAATGTTGGTTGAAGTTCCGATGGGCTCTGCTAATATGACATCTGGTCTAGATATTTGGACCAAAGAGCGAGCACTTTTAAGAAATTCTGGGAATGTGGAGCAGAAGCAACCCATAACTTCTCTAACATCAACCCCAGAGCCACGAGCATACTCGGTATCCACTAATGCATGACCTTGGTCATTAGTAATCAACGCTACATTTTTATCCAGGTCTCTAAGATGCTTAGCAAGAGCTACTGTGAGAGTGGTTTTACCCGCTCCCAGATAGCCGCCTATGACTGCAAATCTAGTTACTGCACTACTTTCATTCATCTCTATGATATCTATTATCGTTGATTTATGACTTATCGCCTGTTAGTAATTCATCATCTATACGGATTGCTCTACGCATGAATGGACAACTGTCGCATGGAATTGAGACTATGCATCGATTTGCAGTAGAGACTCCTCGTAGTGCACATATTATGGCTACATCCATAGCTCTAAATGGCTCATTTCGACCGTTGCTCTCTAGAACTGTCTTCTCCTCATCTGATGGAAGGCCTGTAAAGCAACAGCCGCCTACGACATAACTCAGGCATCTTTTAGCTTCTTGAGGTGAGCAGGTATCACATCTTGTCCCTTCAATAGATAATGGACCAAATAAATTAGCTAAAGGATCTACTATGAAGATTTTACCATCTCGTCCAAGCGAGATAAATACTGAGCTAGGAAAATTAGGACGTATTAGTTCTAAACGCGTCCCTCGAACTTTACGTTCCTCTTCCACTGTCCAGAATTCGATAAGTTGATTCGAAAGTTGATAGGATAGCTGATGATATCCTATTCCTAATTGATCTGCTAATTCCTGTTTAGATATGGGCTTATCCACAGTCATAGCATATAATGCGCGCAGTATACTCTTGCGCAAATCATGGTTAACTATAGAAGTATATGTTTCTGGATCGATATATGATATCTCGATCCGACAACCTGAATCCATCGTATGTTGTATGATTCTCAAATATTTAAGTATTAGATGCTGAGAAACGGCAGTAGCATTATAACACAATCATTTAAGATTGGATTTTAGGTGGAGCACATGACTGCCTTCGATAGTATAGATTAAACAGATCATGTTCATCACTGCATAATAGGCATTTGTTCCCGTTACATTGAAGTGCCATAAGCTAGAATTGATAGTAGGTGAATCGTCGCTCTCTATACTTTGTAGCTCCGCGTCAGGTAGAAGTGAGGGATGAGAGGGTACCCTCACCGGCTCCTGGAGAAGTAGTAGTACGTTCTATTGTATCTGCTATAAGTGCAGGAACAGAAATGCTATTTTACAGATGCCAACTTGATGGCGGAACTCCCTTAGATGTCAACATTCCATCCCTAAATGGATCTTTAAAATATCCTTTCAAATATGGATATGCTACAGTAGGACAAATAATAGACTGTGGATCTGGTGTATCGAATGAAATGGAAGATTGTTTAGTATTTACATTTCACCCGCATGAAAGTCATTTCTCAACGTCTACTGATGAGTTGATTGTCATTCCTGAAGATATCGCTGCTAGGGATGCAGTCATGCTGCCTAGTATGGAAACAGCGGTATCTCTCGTAATGGATGGCGCTCCACTACTTGGAGAGGATATATTGGTGATCGGGCAGGGAGTAGTGGGATTATTAACAACAGCTATCCTATCTCGCATGCCTATAGGATCACTTACTGCATTGGAACGATACTCTTTGCGAAGACAATTGTCTGAAGAAATCGGCTGTGATTTGTGCTTAGATGTGGAGCCATATGAAGAATTATTTTGTTCTCTCCCATTCAGCGAAGGCGGAGCTGACTTAACATTTGAACTATCGGGTAATCCCAATGCATTAGATATGGCTATGAAACTGACAGGATTTGAAGGGAGAATAATACTAGGATCATGGTATGGCAATAAAATATCTCATGTGAGATTTGGCGAAGTATTTCATCGGCGGAGACTCCGCATCATCGGAAGTCAAGTAAGTACAATATCTCCATCACTCACTGGAAGATGGGACAAAGCGAGAAGGCTCAAGCTTAGCTGGGAGATGATACGTCAACTCCAACCGTCTCAATTGATATCTCATCAGTTTAACGTAGAAGAAGCCGCTGAAGCATATGATATGATAGATAGAGGTGATGAACGAGTGGTGCAAATATTACTTACATATGGAGATATTTGATGTATCGTGTAGGAGTGAAGCGGCCATTATCGGCTATGCATTTCTTTGATGTTTCAGGACCTGAAGGAGAAATTCATTCTCATCCTTATCAAGTCGAATTGGTTGTAGCTGGAGATGCACTCGATTCCAAAGGATATCTAGTAGATATAGATCTTATGACTGCAGCTCTCGAAGCTGCCCTTGAGCGATTTGAAGGAAAGGTACTCAATGATCTAACTGAATTCTCAGGCATATCTCCATCAATAGAGCATCTCTCCAAGATAATTTGGGAGATTGTGATGGCTCAGCTGAAATCAGTAGATCGAGTTACAGTGATAGTGTGGGAAGATGACGATGCCTGGGCATCTTACGAAGCGGGAGCTGATGAATGAAGGTCGGACTGATCATCTATGATAGTATTGAACAAACTACTGGTGGCTACCTATATGATAGGATGCTATTGAGGGAGCTACACTGGCGAGGTCATGACGTAGATGTATTTTCCATAAATCAGTCGATAAGATCAGAAGATAACATCAGAGATCAAGATACTAAGTTACATTCGTGGATGGGGGAACAAGATATTGTCATTCAAGATGGATTGTGTTATCAATCATTATACGAAGTAAATGTATCACGTGAATGTCCAGTTATAGCATTGATTCATAATTTAAGCTCTAGCCTTGGACAGCCTACTCACTCAGTCGAAAAATCATTTCTTGAAAGTGTAGATGGCATCATATGCACAAGCTGCGCCACTCTAAAGGCTTGTCAATCCTTGTGCTCTAGCATTGTGCACGCTACAGTTGCCTATCCTGGTAAGGATCACATTGTATCTATGCCCCACATACCACATAAAAGTGAATTGCGTATACTCCATGTTGGAAATATACATCCTATCAAAGGCCTAGATGTATTATTGGAAGCACTTTTAGATATCAAAGACATCCCTTTTCGCCTGGATATTATAGGAGCTATTTCTGATGAATCTTTTTACAACTCACTAGAAGGACTCATAAGTAATGATATACACGATAGAGTGCATTTTCATGGCGCAGTGCAGATGGAGAGTATGCCCAAATATTATCGACAGGCAGATGTAGTCGCCATACCCTCCAGATACGAAGGATTCGGAATTGCGCTGTTAGAATCTATGTGCTTTGGCGTCCCAGTAATTGCCAGTAATAATGGAGGATCAGAGGAGCTAGTAGTGCATGGATTAAATGGATTCCTGGTTCCTCCAGATGATCATAAGGCGATTTCTCAACATATTATTACATTATCCGACGACGCATTAAGGACAGATATGAGTTATGCAGCTTACCTACGTTGGAAAGTCCACCCTACTTGGAGAGATAGTATGTCTATGGCGATCGATTTTATAGAAAAATTATGAAATGAGTATTGCTGAATATTTTGACAATGCATAGTAACAATTTACCACATCATCTGGCGTGGCTTAATTACTATTTATCTAATAAATTAGATGGTAGATATGAAGTATAAAAATATATTAAAATTAGAAGGGTTTGATTTTGTTAATTTATTGATCTAAATTAGATCAAATATTCCCAAAACACCCAGTACTAAAGCTATTATGCCTATAATAGCCTGGAATCCTCCTAACCACTTTCCGAATCTTGTTAGATATTTGCCTAATACTGGAATCATATAGAATACGCCGGTAAGCATGATAATTCCTAATAAGATGGCGATTATTCCTTGCAAGTTTCCAATATTGAGTAGACCTACGATCAGAGTAATAATACCAATTAGAACTTGGAAGCTTCCAAGCCACTTACCAGCCCTCTCTAGGAATTTTCCAATTCCAGGCAAAGTGCCAACGATACCGGCAGCTAGTATTAGCCCTCCGATCACATTCATTACTTCGACTAGTGCAATTGCCATGTCAAAGCCTCCTCGGCTTACAGATGGATTAGCCTAGTAAGATATATATTTTATTAGAAATCTTTTCTATAATTTATACTATTAAGTGTATTATTAGCCTGTTGATTTTCAACGCTCAATAAGCAATATGGAATGTCGATCGATGATTTTACTAAGCCTCATGATACTAAGGGTCTTGGAGATAATTCCATAGCATGATAATTCGAAATTGTGATGCCTACACCGCCTGAGCGATATATCATCTCAGTGGCTTCAACGAATGATTTTTCCGGAACTATTACTAATACATCTAATTCGTAGTTCGCGGCTACGTTATATTCTTCAATGGCTCCTGGACGCCTCCAGCTATCTTCAGTTTCAAGAAATTCAAAGCCAATTATCTCATCATCGGTCTGTATCATCATGAAGCTCCATGGTCCTAATTCTCCCATAAAGTAAGCAGCTTCAGTTTCTAGACCTCCGTCTTCGCCGATGTCATTCACTCTCTGCTCTACTAAATCTATGAGGTCTACTGTAGCCATTAGAATAAGTGTTAGTTGTATGGATATAATTAATTATTCTCTGCAATGTACGCGTAGTTGTTACTAGATAATACGTCTTTATGATGTATTCTATAATACTTCCTTGATGAGAGTTACTCAAGTAGATATTTGGAATATATGAAAATATGAGTGGACAGGGAGGGATTTGAACCCCCGGCCTCTACCATGCCAAGGTAGCGATCTTCCAACTGATCTACCTGCCCAGTGTAGCCATGGCAAAGAAATCAATGTAATTAAAGTTTACTATTTACAATGGATATCATCATGCTCTCATCATCAATAATTTGTATCTCACGTAGACATACGAACTAATACAGATAGTCCATATCACATTTCTTAATTAAAATGAGCAAAGTTAACAGATCTCAGATAAGTGTCTTCTGAAACCTCATCCTTTCCCCCGGAACACAAGTGGGATATTCTGCTGTTAAACAAGCCATACAGAGGTCTTGTTCGGATAGGTCAAGTGAATCACGTAAACCTTTTACAGAAGTGTATCCGACGCTATCGGCACCTATTAATTCTGCAATTTCATCAAATGTTCTTCCTGCAGCGATGAAATAATCTCTTGTCTTCATATCTACTCCATAATAACAGGGAGCAATAATGGGAGGGCAGCCAATGCGGACATGGACTTCTTTTGCACCGGCGTGGCGGAGCATTTGTACAATTTTCCTCAGAGTTGTTCCCCTAACTATCGAGTCATCTACGACTACTACGCGTTTATCCACTATAGTTGAGCGAATAGGATTAAGTTTTAGAGAAACTCCTTCTTCACGCTTGGACTGATCTGGGAGTATGAATGTTCGCTCGACATAACGATTCTTCATTAGACCCTCTTCATACATTATGCCTGACTCCTGCGCATAGCCAAGTGCATTAGCTCGTCCAGAATCAGGTACGGGTATCACTACATCGGCAATTACTGGTTGTTCGCGGGCGAGTGTTTGTCCCAATTTTTTACGAACGTCATAAACCTCTCTACCATCAATTATAGAATCAGGCCTGGCGAAATATACCCATTCAAACATGCAATGAGCAGTATGAGGATGAGTAGTAGCCTGATGAGAAGTAAATCCAGACGGCGTTATTTCAACAATCTCACCTGGAGCGACATCACGTACAAAATCTCCTTGTAATATATCAAATACTGCTGATTCAGATGCTATGCTATACCCGTTCTCTAATTTTCCAATACATAGTGGACGCAATCCTAAAGGATCCCTAGCTCCGAACACTCTCTTGCCTACCATAAACACAAGAGCATAGGCCCCGTCAAGATTTCTCATGACAGTACGGATTGCCTTGATAGGATCAGAATTCTGAGTTAACTCAGTTGCTAACATTCGGATGATTATTTCTGAATCCGTATTGGTTAAGAATGCCCATCCATAATTCTGCAACTTAGTTCTTAATTTAGCAGCATTTACAAGATCGCCATTATGGCCAATTGCTGCATCTCCAACATTTGTAGTAACAACTATTGGTTGACAATCTTGCGCACAAGAAGTTCCAGTAGTAGAGTATCGGACATGACCTATGCCGATATTCCCTCCCATGGCATCATACTCAGGCCCAATTAATACTTCATGGACTAATCCCATCCTACGTACATACTTTATGGAATTGCCATCATGTATGGCGATACCAGTCGCCTCCTGACCACGGTGCTGGATGACTCTTAGCGCCTTCTTTATATCATATTTTACATCAGCATTGGACGACATTGCGACAATGCCGCAGAAGTGTTTGGGAGAGTCGCCCATGGTATCATCCATGGGAACGGCCATGGGGACTATCATGTGATCAACGCTGTTTGATCCAGCTGTATGATCTTAATTTAGACGTCTTGCCATAGCCGCAGGAAGCACATACACTCTTAGTCATGTTGTATGAACTCTTTCCGCAGCGGCGACAAGGAATGTGTTGTTTCTTGCTGCTGTGCTTGCCCATTGATGGCGTTCCTTTACTCATAATAATATCTCCTTAAGGCGAGATGTAGATGACGTTGTCGCCCCTAACAATGGTGACGTCTAGTTTCCTTACAAGTTCATCATTGATGAACTCCTCGGCATTCTTCAAGACCAGATTCATATGAGGATCATATCCATCAAGGACTCCCCTATATTCTCTATTAGCCTTCAGTTCGACGATCACGTGACTGTTGATCGAGCGATTAAGAACGGTGAGAGGTTTTTGCATATAACGGCCACCAGATTGCCCCATTACACGAGGAGTATTTTAAGATTACTAAGCATCCTTATAAGAATGCTCCAATAGTAGGAGCATCTAGCCTATCCATGTCATAAGAAATTATTCCCTCGATCATGCCTGCATGATCAAGTTTTCCTCCTTGCAGGTGAGCAATTAAAGATGCTCTCCATAAAAGGTCTAGTGCAGTGGTTGCAATGACTCCAAAATATGTATTGGAAATATAGTCCTCGTAACCATAACTATCAACTAAATAGTTCACGTAACCCATCAGACTATCTCGTTGATTTAATGTTTTGATATATGATAGAAATACTTCTAATCCTTCATCTTCAGGGAGTAATAATTTAACATCATTAGGATTTATGTCACCTGCTACATCAAGTGTTCCATCATCATTTAGAATATTCCATCTTAAGGACTCCTCTTTCACAACAAATAAATTCCAGCGCCATTCAGGATCGCAATATACAGGTGCGCCAGATATATTTTCAGCAGATAATGATTGTAATCCTAGATCCATTGCCGTTCGCTTTAACTCAGCAGTGTTAATCGATCTTTCTGGAGCACTAGG
>JAAYTA010000056.1 GCA_012518185.1 Methanobacteriota archaeon | reverse complement strand
CGCAAGTTAGAATTTATGCTGGTGATCGTAATTGCAATGATGGAGAGCCATGCCAACAAATAGTAACTGTAGCAGCCGAATTTATGCCTCGCTCCGATCTTATATTGCCGCTAGTATCCTGCATACTGGACTTTGCTATTTCTAAAGGCATCAAGACGGTGATCACTATGGAAGGTATTGATCAAACGAGTGCTGAGGAATCAAAGATCTATGGAGTAGGATCAACCGTAGCATCGAGAGAGATGTTGAAGAGGTATGAGGTAGAAGAGATGAGAGAAGGCATGGTATCAGGAATATCTGGAGTTATGCTATCTGAAGGGAATATGAGAGATATTGATGTAATATGTATGTTAGGCCCTGCAAGGACAAACTTTCCAGATGCTCGCGGCTCTGCTAAGCTACTTGAGATTGTTGCTAAGATGCTTCCTGAAATTAAGATAGATCCTGAACCATTATTCAAGGAAGCAGAGGAGATTGAGAAGCAAATTCGCACAGCAATGAAGAGTGTGGAGCGACCCAGTAAAGATTCCATAGAAGAGTCCATAGTGTATGGATGAGCAATTGTTGCAACAAATATGGCAAATGGCTCATTTATGTTGCATAATATGTGCATAAGAGAGTAGGTTAGGCCAGTCATAAAAAATTGATATTCTGAGCTGAGGGAAATGCTTAAATTAATGATCCTGATTACTCCGCATTATGCGTCTCGTTCCGAAGAAGTTCTTCATATCTTCTGGCTGCGCCGTTAGCAAGGTCTCTGACCTCAATGCATTCGACAAAGCCCTTCTTGAAGCGGGAGTTGGTGAGTTGAACATCGTATCAGTATCTTCTGTTTTGCCTGTTGGAGCAGAACAAGTAGGGATACGGGAATTACCTATGGGTACAGTAACTCATTGTGTACTCGCTCAAATGAGAGGGGGCGAAGGAGAGATGATTTCTGCCGGCATAGCATATGGCTTCCGAAAGGATGGCAAGGGCGGTTACGTTGCTGAAGGTCATATCCATGGCTCCAAGAAAGCCCTCCGCGAAATAATGGAGTGGAAGATGGACGAGATGGCTAAACTTCGCGGTATCGAAATGGAACCCATACAATATCGTATCGAAGAGCTATCAGTTCCTATGGACCATTATGGTGCTTGTGTTGCTGCACTTGTGTTTGTAGAATATTGATGTATGGAGTAATTACTTGCTCCCGCTGCAAGACAGTACAGGGAGCAAATCTTTCCCACTCTCGAATCAATTGTGTGAGATGCCGACGTACGATCGACCTGACTCGAGCAGTGGTTCATTTTTCCACTGAATCTCCTCAAGAATTGGCCAAAGCTATCCGACGCTATTCAGAACTCAAAAGAGGTCAGGACATCCCATTGCCTAATCCAATGCTCACATATCAAAAAAAAGAAAGTATCGAGTCAGTAATTAGTGATCTAGGTAAAAGGGAAGAAGGATTCACTGTAAGTGAGCTATCTGTGAGGATGAATATAAAGGAAGAGGATTCAGAGAGATTAATTGATAGGTTTCTTGTCATGGGACTCTTATACGAGGTAAAGTCAGGAGCATATCGTCTGGTATGATCTTTATTTCGAAAATCAGATGCTGGCTAATGCAGCCTGATTCATCATATGATATCGTATTATAACTTTCCCATATTAGTGCCTTGGTACCATTATATATGTAATAATAATCTCTAAGATGCTCAGCATTTCCGTCGCTAGTATATTCTATAAACCGGTTTGGATTCCATTCCATAAATTCATTGTTGACTATATCGATAGTAACTACTTTTCCACCCCCTCCCTTAAATGGCACATAAGCCTGAATCCAAGCATGTCCTCCCCAGGCATCGCTCATGTCAGAATACATTACCCCTAACTGTAGCCATGCTGGTATCCCAGCTGCCCTCGCTAAAGAGCAGAATAAGATTGATTGATCATCACAATCTCCTCTTAGAGTATTTACTGATTCTACAGCATTCTGTGGCTCATTAGATTCTGTTGAATATTCTATATTATCCTTTACCCAATTATATATATTTTCTAATATAATATATGTATTAGTCTCATCTCCAACAATCTCATATGATAGGTCTATTATGGATGGATCATCGATCTGGATGACCCATTCATCGTGCAAATATTGATCCTTAAATTCAATAGATATATCGGATACATCTCCAGATATTTTACTATCTATTTCCCAAATAGCAGCTTTAGTACTGATTGCATATTCAATAGATATGTTATATTCACCTATGGAGGGGGCATCTACTACCCATTCTATCCAGTTATGCCCATATCTCGTCGATTTATATACATCTTGTGAATAATTAATAGAATATACTGTCTGTATCTGCCGATTATTTTGAACAACATTCATAGGCTCAGCCATATCGATAATAAAGTATTCTGGGCTGCAATAATAAGTATTGATGGTGATGGTTCGCTCTAGATTGAAATCAATCTCTTCAGGATAATTAGTTTCTGAAAAATGAGTGGGAAAGACATTAAGGACATTCTTCACAGTGGGCATAGTAAAAAGTATTAATAATGAAACAGTGAGGATGAGTATAATGAAAATTTTACTAGAATTATAAGATCTCACGTTTTATAGAAATAAATTCAATTTTTATCAATGTTTCGTCCTGGGTATCTTTTTCCCAACTTCTTTTCCATCAGAATTGGATTTACTCTTACGCCTCTGGAGTTCTTTGAGCGCTTCTCTAACATAAATTGGAAGTAAACGATAATGTAGATAGTAATAATATGTTAGGATAAAAATAGTCGCTACTATGAATAATATGAATGCTAATATATCAGTCCCGCTCACTGCGATCTGCTGGAATGGTACTAGTAGCAATGCAAAGGCTAGATGTATTATTACTGCCTGACCAAAGTAAACAAACGGTTGCCCTCTTGCTACTCCAATGCCTATAGTTGTTCCAGTGGAGATGTGCAACAGAGAGAGCATTATCGAATAAATTGCTATAATTAATATACTCAATACAGTTGGATCTGTATTAGTTAGAGTTGCATTTATGGCTCCATATGCTAGTGCACTAGCCATGCCTGCACCCAGGCCAAATCCATAGAATGGCACATCAGCTCTGCGCTGATAGCGAGGAAGATTTAGGACTACTAATTTAATCGCTTCTTCTAAAATGAATGCCACGAGTATGTAATATGCTGAAAAGAGAACTCCCACAGCATGAAGAATAACGCCTATTATTATCCCGCCGGCAAACATGCCGAATAATGTAGGATCGCTAAAGTATGGTCTCTCTACCTTTGGATACGTATAGGGCTGTAACGTCCATAACATCAATATGATAGCAGGTGCGAAACCGATAGCCGCAGCTACGAATGTGCCATATTCCATTCAGTATTGTGAGAGTCTTTTGATATATAAAGTTGGGTTGGAAAGCACATCATCAATTCACGAGTTTATCATAATAATGGGCTACGACGCAGGCCTCAGTACATCTTCCGCAAGAAGTACACCTCTCTTCATCGACTAATAATCCATTATCTAGACGAAGTGCATTTGTGGGACAGCTTCGCAAGCAGATGCCGCATTGCGTGCAGAGTTGAGCACGCAGCAATGCCTTGGCTCCAGCTTCAAAGATGGAATGAGCCTTCTCACTAGTAGGTCCAGTGGCTACAATCTGTCCTCCACCGAATACTTTTAGAGTGGATTCTCCAGCTCTTACAAGGGCTATTTCATACTCTTCTGAGTATCTTACCTTACCTACCGTGCGGAGAGCTTCTACTACTCTACCGAATTCTCGATTATGAGGTACTGATAATACTCCTTCTGCAGAGTGCCCACCAGCCAAACATGGAGAGACTCCTTTGACCCATTTGAGCTCCAGAGTGTCGGAACGAATATGTGGCATCGACATTCCGAATTCCTCAGCCATACGTCGCATCTTAGGAGGAATTATTTTCCAGCGCCAGAAACCATAGGTGACAAATCGATCATCACTTCCACATTCTTCTGCCCACTGCTTAAGATAATTATCCCACTCATTATGGAGATCAGGATGTATCAATGATGTGTTGCGCCATTCTGATTCCAGGCAGGACGGACATAGATAACAACCTATACGTTCGAAATCTTCATCATACAATGGATTATAATCTAATCCTCGGAGCCAGATATATGCCCATACATCTATCGCCCTCCACTCCTTAAT
>JAAYTA010000055.1 GCA_012518185.1 Methanobacteriota archaeon | reverse complement strand
TAGGAGCATACAGCGACGCGGACGTACAGGAAGAAGTCGTGCCGGACAAGTTATTATCTTAGTGACTGCAGGAACTAGAGATGAAGCTTCACTCATTGCTAGTGAGAGAAAGGAGCGGATGATGCATCGTCATTTGGAGAATATAAGGAGGCAGGATATTCTATCTAGCTCATTGATGAGTAATTGATGTTGTTGTTTTTAATATTAAATTAAAAATATCAGATAATATCTATTCATCATATTCACTTAGCGTACTCTCAAGCTCCTTTACTAATACGAGCAATTAGACATGTCGAACGATTTTAGTAACCATGTTAGGTCACATTTTGCATAAATTGTCAAATGATTAGTAAAGTTAACATCTTGAAGTAGATCAATAGTATCACATCTAATTAATTTTAAATTTAATCTAATGTGTCAAAAGCATGGATTATCTGAGCATTAATTATCGATAGATTTACCTACGAGCGATGTAGTTTTAGATATAAACACTATATAGCACTTAATAAATAGGGATATAAACTAACAATACTGTGAAAGCGTGTAATAAAACGTCATTACGACTTTGTATGTCTCATAGAGATCTATACAAGAATGAGTCGTCTAAAGTGCATAATAGCGCGGAAAATGACATTTAATACCGCTCGTCCATCCAACCAAACAAATACTTGACCATATTTACCGTAACAGGGGCGTTACTATTTCGAACTACACTATTCAAAACGTTGTTGCATCTGCAAGCCTAGACAGGGAGCTTGACCTCAACACTCTGGCGCTTCATCTCACTGGAGCAGAGTACGATCCTCAGGTATTCCCAGGACTTGTCTATAGACTCAAAGATCCAAAGACTGCAACATTGCTATTCCGCAGTGGAAAGCTTGTATGCACCGGAGCTAAGACTCATGATCAAGTCAGAAAGGCTATAGAGACTGTTGTCGAAAACATACGTGAAGCAGGCGTGGATATTGATGAGGCTCCAGAATTCGAGGTGCAAAATATAGTCGCTTCGGCAGATTTGGGCCAGCCTGTTAATCTTACATCAGTCGTAATATCTCTTGGATTAGAGCGTGTTGAGTACGAACCAGAAGTCTTTCCAGGCCTCGTATATCGTATGACTGATCCTAAGGTAGTCATCTTATTATTTGGTTCTGGCCGATTGGTATGTACTGGAGCAAGACAACCATCTGATGTAGAGGAAGCAGTTATCAAGATAGGCGAGGAGCTTCGCGCAGCAGATTTACTGATCTGAACATCCGATAAGGATTGTTAGAGTACAATATATGTCCAAAACATATGGATGATTTAAAGCAAGGCTACCTTGCTATTAGAAGAGAGGAAGTCTTGGGGATAATTGTATGTATCCTCATGGCTGCATCCTCATATATTGTCACTAGAGGAACATTATTCGAAAATGGCCCTCGAATCCTTCCTTCTGAACTATTTATTGAGAATGTAGTCTTTTCTACTTTATCTCAGATAGGACCAATAGTACTTGCGCTACTGATAGGATTACCTATCGCCATTAAGTCTCTTGCGCCAGGTGCATCTTATTCTGGTAAATACTTGCTTAGAATAGCAATTGCGTTGATGGGAGCGCGCGTGACTATAGATGTTCTATCTCGCGCATCTCCAATTGGAATAATCATTATTTTACTTACCATGGCATTTGCTATAGTATCTGCTTTTTATCTAGGAAATAAATGGAAGTTAGAGCAGGATGCCTCTGCTCTTATAGGGACAGGTAATGCTATCTGTGGCGTATCAGCGTGCTTAACGGTGGCTCCTGTAATAAAAGCAAAACCGCATAATCTTCATGCTGTCATAGGAGTAATCAGCATACTTGGATTAATAGGGGTGTTTTTTGTGCCCTGGCTCGCCACTATAATTGGCCTTAGTGATGCGCAATCTGCAGTATTGATAGGTGGTTCACTGCATGAGGTTGGCAATGTTGTTCCAGCAGCTGAAATATACTATAACACTCTAGGAGGTGGAGATATTTTAGGCCTAGTACTTGCCTACAAGATGATTCGCGTGGCAATGCTAGTCGTAGTTGCATATTATTTAGCTCACCTCTTCTCTAAACGAGCTTGGAGTTCAGGGGAGAATATATCTATTAGGCCACAAGGATTTCTCATCGTCTTTGTTGCTGTAGCTATTATTGTATCATTATTGCTGACTCTAGAGCCTCAAACAGGTGATGCGATAAGGACATCGCTGATCAACATATCTGCCTCCTTGCTGACAATAGCTATGGCTGGAGTGGGACTCGCTATGAACTTACGCCAGACTATTCACATAGGAAAGCGATTATTGCCATTAACTGGATTGATCTGGTTAGCTCAACTAGCCTTACTACTAATACTAATTACTATCTTGGTATGACTTTGAGATACTATAGGCTAGATTTAACATAGATTGTAGATAGTCCTGAATCATCTTAAGTTAATATCAAAGTCCATTAGTATTTCTCATAATACCATAGTTAATGTTTATATTTTAATTAATATCAATAATAATTGAAAAATGTTTTATCATCTGGATATATAGTCTTTTAAGTTGGAAAAGATACTATGAGTTTTTGAGAAAAGTGGTGCAGGGGAAGGGATTTGAACCCTCGGACCACTAAGGACAAGGCCCTCAACCTTGCGCCGTTGGCCAAGCTTGGCTACCCCTGCATTAGACCAGCACAATACGAGGGCCATTTATTAACTTTTCCTTCTTAGACTGTTATAACTTAAATTTATTTAACTCTAAAGCTCGAATCAAATCAGCATCTATAATATCGAAATAAATTCACTATAGCATGACAGCGGCACGAAGTTGTGACACTAAATGTCGCACCATCTTCTAAGTTATCAATAATATTGAGCATGCTTTTAACATCTTGTCCATCTAGTACACCAATATTTGCACCTTGAGTCACAAGAATTGAATACTTTTCTATTATGTTGGTTAGTGCTTGATCGATTAGTTGATACATAGGCATCGATCTCTTATTTGTTACTGGACATGTGAGTGGTTGCCCACACCCAACTTTGCAAATCGACCCAGTAGTCATATGACTAGTAATTAACACTCCCTGAGCATTATCCATAAATTGAACACTATCGATAGGTAACATATCAGTTATTTTTAGAAGAAGATTTCCAGATGGATGAATGGAATGATGTGTTTCATTAGCCCAGGCCATAGCTAGTCGTGCGGCCAAGTGCCCCTTAACAGCAGGTATTATTTGATCTGGAACCCATCGTCGAAATACTTCAATTAGTACTTCAATTCCATCTCTTTTAAGATATAGTGCTTGACCCTCTTCACAATCAATAATACTATCTGGATCCTCTACTGATAAATGACATAGAGATCTAGCTAAACAATTCTCGTCTGGATCGACTAATAGTACTTTCGCACCCTCATCCAGTAGGCTCTGAACTCCAGTTCGACCGATCTTTCCTCCCCCTATGCAGAATGCGATCGACATGTTAAATGAGATCGACATCAATTTAGATATATTATAGCCTAATTTTGCACATAATCAGCAGGCGCTTATGCAGAAATAATATGAGTGTTCTAAACCTTATGTTTATATAGAGCTGTGCTCTTGGATAGATCGATCAGGAGAGGAAGGGCAGCCGACGGTAGGGCAAAGTCCCAGCTGAGGAAGGTCCCCCCTCCATGAGAAGGTGGTCTACGCAAGTGGGCTGGTGAGAGCCAGGGCAAGGGCGCAGAAACGACACAGCTTAAATCGAGGATGATCTGCCAGGCGGTGACGTTGGTTTAAGATATGGTGAAACGGCGACTCCCCACCGGAGCAAGCCCAAACAGTTAGGATGATCACTCGAGACTAACGGGTAGGGTGCTTAGTTGAATGCTGCCTGAAACAGAAGGGGGCCTACTACCCTCACCTGATCTATTCGCTTTTTCAACGACAGATGATGAACATAAGTACTGTTCCTATGCCAGTCATCTAGAACCTTATTGTGAAAAACATATATTTTATTAGATTTTCAATCGTTGTATTTATCCACATATAAAGGCATGTCGCATTACTCATTTTTACAGCGGAATTATTCTAAATAATAGTTTTTTTAACGGGAAACTGGTTAATATTGAATAGGGATTGCCTGAGTAGGCATTAATCTGGAGGAGAATGAATGAAATTAGCAAAAGGTAAATTCTATTTGTTTGAAGAAAGAGTGCCTCTACGAACACACCAAGTATTGAGAAAGGAATTGAGCAAGGGAAGAAAGACACTATATATTTCTAAAAACCCTCCTCGTCTGCTTCGTTCACAATTAAATTTTGATGAGACGAAGTTATCAACTATGTGGCTGAGCACTCGCCCCAACCCTGAATGCATTCCCCCTATGAATTTGAAGATTTTCGAACAGAATATAACTGATTTCTTATCTGAAAACGAAAATGGAATTGTAGTGCTTAATGGTCTAGATGTTTTGGAGATGTGGAATGGATTCAGGCCAGTTCTTGATGTCCTTGCCAGAACTCAGAGACGAGTTAATTCCAATGGAAGTAATTTACTCATAAGCTTGGATCCTCATAATCATTATCCACAGAAACTTGTTAAATTGGAAGATATCTCTGACGAAGTTATCTCTAGTTATGCTTAGATTCAGCAAATAATAAGGACTGCTAATTCCTTGCAGGCCTCCTATGGACATATGCCTGCAGGAAATTGTCGAAGCTGTTGCTAGAGATGCTCATTCCGGCGCATCGGATATGGTAATCAATGTAGCTAAGTCCATAATCTCACTATCGGATGAGGACTTTGCATCGCTAACTACTCTAGACTGGAAAGAGTTTAGCATAGAGCTGCATAAGGCTAAGCCAAGCATTGCTACCATCTTCAATTTAGCTAATGCTATCATGCTAGTGTCAGAGCAGGAAACATATGATATCAATAATATCCGTAATATAATAGTAAATATAATAGAACAAGAACGATCTTCAGTAGAGCTCATAGCTAATATAGCTGGGAGAATAATTGATGCTGATCATATTATTACATCATCCTATTCAAGTACTGTAGGTGCTGCACTATCTTCTATCGCATCTCGGAAGAGTCTGAGCGTGACAGTCGCAGAATCACTCCCAGGCGGTGAAGGAAGGCAGTTTGCTATGAAATTGCAAGAGATGGGAATCAGTGCTGAGATCATTCCAGATTCCAATATATTTGCTAGAATGTCCGATGCAGACTGCATTCTAACTGGGGCAGACTCATTGACACCTTTAGGTCTTGTAAATAAAGTAGGCACTAGAGCTCTAGCAGAAGCAGCCTATTGCTTCGATCTGCCCGCATATGCTATGTGTGGACAAAGTAAAGCTACGCCCATGAGATTATCAGAAATGGTGGTGACAGAGCAACCAATATCTGATAACTTATGTGAAAGGTCTCAATTGTTTGAAGCTACACCGTTGGATAGATTTACATTTATAATTATGGAGGATGGTCTTCTTACTCCAGATCAAACATTGAATATGTTAGAAAATCGAGAGATGGCCAAAGTCTGGGATTCGCTAATTTATTAAAATGTGTATTCTATCATTCTTCTGTCGCTTTTAGTCAAATTTATTAGCGGCTACTATTGCTGATATAAGTGATAATGATTTAGATTTAGCAATAATGTATTATAATGTACACTAATACACATAAGTGTTATATATTGTTCAATACTTCACCCTGTCTATGTCTATCTCAAAGGATGATAGAGTTGATCTCCAACCGGATGACATTCCGACTAAATGGTATAATATAGCTGCAGACCTTCCTGAGCCCCTTCCTCCACCCTTAAATCCTGCTACCAACAAACCATTAAGGCCAGAGGATCTTGAGGCTATTTTCCCCAAAGGAGCCATAGCTCAAGAATTATCAGTAGAAAGGTATATCGATATTCCAGAAGAAGTTAGAGATGCTTATCTCATGCTCGGTAGGCCATCTCCCTTACAGAGAGCGCGGAGGTTGGAGAAATATCTCAAAACTCCTGCAAAGATCTATTTCAAGCGTGAGGATTTATCTCCAGCTGGATCCCATAAGCCAAATTCTGCAATACCTCAAGCCTATCTCAATATGAAAGAGGGAGTGGAGAATCTCACCACTGAAACAGGAGCTGGTCAATGGGGATCTGCTCTGGCATTATCATGTGCCCATTTCGATCTTAATTGTGAAGTATTCATGGTACGCTCGTCCTATGATCAGAAGCCGTTCAGGCGCCTAGTTATGGAAACATATGGAGCTACTGTACATGCTTCCCCTAGCAATGTAACGAAATATGGACGATCAGTTATAGCTAAACAGCCGGAACATCCAGGAACACTCGGCATCGCTATCACAGAAGCAGTGGAAGTATGTCTACAACAAGAGAATACTAAGTATTCATTAGGTAGCGTACTCAACCATGTGATGCTACATCAAACTGTTATCGGACAAGAAGTGATGATGCAACTAGAACAAATCGATACTGTCCCAGACTACATGGTGGGCTGTGTAGGTGGAGGTAGTAATTTTGCCGGATTCTGCTTCCCCATGATAGGAGAAAAAATAAAGGGAAAAATAGATACAGAGTTTATTGCTACTGAGTCAGTCTCAGCACCCTCCCTAACAGAAGGGGAATTGAGATATGACTTTGGCGATACTGGCAAAATGACTCCTAAGCTCAAAATGTACACTATGGGATGCGATTATGTGCCACCAGCTATACATGCTGGAGGTCTGCGTTACCATGGAATGGCTCCGGCAGTATCTAAGGTTGCTGAGCTCGGATACATGAAGACTTATGCCTATGATCAAAATGACACATTTGCTGCAGGTATAGCATTTGCACAAAATGAAGGAATCATTCCTGCACCAGAAAGTTGTCATGCCATAAAAGGTGCTATGGATCTTGCATTAGAAGCTAAAAAGAACAATGAAGAAAAGGTCATAGTGTTCAACCTATCAGGTCATGGGTTGCTAGATATGGCAGGTTATGATAGATATCTTCGAAATAATCTTTGAAGTTCTGGTGAAACTTTTTCCAACTCATCTTTTCTTTTATTTTGTAAATGATTACAATATAGTATTTTAGAGTCAGATTCGTGACGTTATCATAAGTCGGTTTTTGACATTGGAATTCCTGATAAATTGAATTCTGCTGATCTGGAAGATCAAAAGTACTTTTAGATATGAATAGATAAGAAATCCTTGTCACAGTGTCAAATATATACTATCTCCATGTTCTTTGAATATGAATCTAGCGTACCTCTCCGGACGACCAATCAAGGCAGTGGTGCTGGATTTTGATGGTACTCTCGTACATAGCACCGTCGATTTCTCCAAGATGAAGCATAAACTGATCGATGAGATGAGAAATATGGGTATTCCGAAGAGTGCATTGGATCCAAGTATCACTGTCACAGAGAATATGGAAAATATTCATTCCTTCTTGATATCATCAGACAATTCGGTTGCATGGGAAACAGTTGAATGTCTGGCATCAGAAATGATGGAAAATGCAGAGATGGAGAATGTCCATTTGACTCGTCCAATAAAAGGGGCCAAAGAGACTATTCTTAAGCTGAAACACATGGGCTTCAAGGTTGGAATGTTAACAAGAGGATCTCGTCGCTACGCCACCGCTGCTATCAAGTATGCAGGATTAGACGGAATAATTGATAAACAAATGTTTCGCGATGATAATGGTGAGAGGGAGGCCAAACCAAATCCTATTTCTCTTCATCGTATGGCTAATAGTTTGGGATTGCCTGTGAGGAAGTGCCTAATGGTAGGCGATCACTCTATTGATAGCATATGTGCCAATAGCGCAGGAGCAGCATTCATAGGAGTTCTAACCGGATCTTTCACAGAAGAAGATTGGAAACAATTTGGATGTTATTATACAAATAGTGTGGCCGATTTGCCAACATTGCTTTCTAGATAAAGTCTTGAAACTATGTGTGGATTCATTTATTAATTGATCCAGATGCATATATATCCTTACATGTTGGAGAGCATAAATATATCTCATGTGAACGTTCTCTAATTTGATAGGGATGATCTTTCATATGTCTCCCGCATTGTCTGCAAGGTATAGTTAATCGTATTCCTGGTATCACTGAGGCACGTTCTTCTTCCTTGACTACATTTATGATGTTAGCTATATCATACTCCATAATCTCTGGAAGACCATTAAGCCTGATTGCAAAATCATTGATTGAATAAGCATTAGAAAATGTACATATGAGCATAAGGCGACCGCTGCTTAGTAGGAAAATTTGTCGCACTTCATCATCATTTGCAAGTTTATCTGATATAGTAGATAAATTAGAAGGTCTTGCTCTTATGAGGACTATAGTACTCAATTCACCTAGTCGTTCGGTGTCAAGATCGACCCTGTATCCACGAATAGCGCCAACTCTCTCTAGATTATTTACCTTGCTACTCACAGTAGGAACACTTATGTTGACTTTTTCCGCGATCTGCCTAAATGATAGCCGACCATTCTCTTGTAACTCTTGTAAGATACGGATATCATTATCATCAAGGGCCATACTAACTGGTTGTACGCATCATCCCTATAATTCTTTCCAATGATAAGAAAAAGAGTCTCGTTGCATTACAGACTGATCTATCTCATTTTCAATTCTTAGTTAATTATACTAAGAGTTAGGGATAGTATTGAATATTCGCCAAGTATAATCAAGTCTTATGGACGATAAGCCCTGCGATAAAGAGTGTCCTCTTCCGACTCCCGGACTAAGGACATCTAACTTCGGCATAATCGGTATGAATTGTGCCTCATGTGTGGGATCAGTTGAAGATGCCATCAATGGGCTTCCAGGTATAGTGGATGTTTCTGTCAATTTGACTACTGAGCGTGCCAGGGTTGTATACGATCCATCAAAAGTATCTCCTAAACAGATAACAAAAGCAGTTGAAAATGCTGGCTACCGAGTAGTCGTAAATGAAGTAACAATTTCAGTTGGCGGAATGTCATGCGTTTCTTGCGCGAAAGCTATTGAAATATCATTAATGGAGATAGAGGGGATTTATTCCGCATCTGTGAATTTAGCTCTTGAGAGAGTGACTGTGAACTATAATCCTGAATCAGTTACTCTTTCCGCGATTAAGAGTGCTATCGTTGAGGCAGGATATACTATCTTAGAATCAGAGACAGTCGATACCGAAAGAGCTGCTCGTGAACGAGAAAGAAAGGGACAATTGGCACTACTGATATTCTCATTATCATTCAGCATCCCAACGATGCTGCTTATGTTAAGTTTCGATTTCCTTAATTTGGGAGAGACACTTGGTATAACAGAGTGGCAGAACATCATATTATTTGCTCTAGCAACACCAGTGCAATTCATAGCAGGTTACCAATTCTATATAGGTACATATCGCGCGATT
Organism: Methanobacteriota archaeon; assembly: GCA_012518185.1. GTDB lineage: Archaea > Thermoplasmatota > Thermoplasmata > Methanomassiliicoccales > Methanomassiliicoccaceae > DTU008. The sequence goes on along the minus strand of JAAYTA010000055.1, from coordinate 14,386 downwards.
CTCAATCGAAGTGCCAATATGGACACTTTAATTGCAATTGGTTCCTCAGCAGCATATTTTTATTCAGTAATTGTGACATTTTTCCCTTCAATATTCCATTTGAGTCAGCACACTTACTTTGATTCATCTGCAATGATAATTTCCTTAATCTTATTTGGTAAATATCTTGAGGCAAAAGCCAAGGGAAGGACATCTGAGGCCATTCGTAATTTAGTTGATTTACAGGCTAAAACTGCTTACGTAGTACGAGACGGTGAAGAGATCGAAGTACCAGTAGAAGATATCAAAGTTGGAGATGTCTTTATCGTTCGCCCCGGAGAAAAGATTGCTACAGATGGTACAGTCATAGATGGTATATCTGCAGTAGATGAGAGTATGTTAACTGGAGAGAGTATTCCTATTGACAAAGTAGCTGGATCTACAGTAATAGGAGGCTCCATTAACCATAATGGATCTCTGAGGGTTGTCGCTGACAAGATAGGAAAGGATACTGCTCTATCTCAAATAATTAAGTTGGTAGAGGATGCTCAGGCATCTAAAGCGCCTATTCAACGATATGCAGATAGAGTTTCATCCTGGTTCGTACCTGCAGTTATTATAATTGCTGTAGCCACATTCTTGATTTGGAATTTCTATTTATTCAATGAATTAGGTGTAGAAGGTGACCGATTTACATTCTCACTTATCGTATTTATTTCTGTACTAGTCATATCATGCCCCTGTGCACTAGGCCTTGCTACACCTACAGCAGTTATGGTAGGATCCGGAAAGGGAGCAGAAAATGGCATACTTGTCAAAAGTGGGGGAGCACTAGAAACTGCTGGAAAGATAACTACTATTGTGTTTGATAAAACAGGAACACTTACTAGAGGAGAGCCAGAAGTTACTGATATCGTAACATATGGAGTAGAGGAGAGTGAACTACTCATTATGGCAGCCTCAGCTGAAAAGGGCTCTGAACATCCCCTAGGTGAGGCAATAGTACGATATGCTACAGATAGTGGATTGATAGTACCTGATGCTAATAACTTCCAATCTATTACAGGAAAGGGCATCCGTGCGACGGTCATTGATAATGAAGTATTGATCGGAAATAGGGCATTGATGAAGATTGGCGAAGTAGATATTAGAGATGCTGAAAGCACGCTAGAGAAATTAGAAGGAGAGGGGAAAACCGTTATGATTATCTCCTCTAACAAACGCATAGTTGGCCTCATAGGCGTGGCAGATGTACTTAAGGAAACTACTATACGCGCAGTTAAAGAATTGAAAAATATGGGCATAGATATCATAATGCTAACTGGTGACAATCGACGCACTGCTGCAGTTATTGCTGCCCAAGCAGGTATAGATGATTATATTGCTGAAGTTCTTCCAGAGAATAAGGCGCAAGAGGTTGCTAGACTACAAGGCGAAGGTCACGTCGTAGCGATGGTAGGAGATGGTGTTAATGACGCGCCAGCATTAGCTCAGGCAGATGTAGGAATCGCTATAGGTAGTGGCACAGATGTGGCCATGGAGACGGGAGACATAGTACTCATTCGATCTGATCTTCTTGATGTTGTGGCTGCCATCCAATTATCTCGAAAGACTATGCAGAAGATTCGTCAGAATCTATTCTGGGCACTTGGATACAATACTGCTGGAATTCCAATAGCAGCTGGGATATTATTCCCATTCTTTGGAATATTACTTAATCCAATTGTAGCAGCTGCCGCTATGGCACTGAGCTCAGTAACAGTAGTATCTAATGCTGTATTGCTAAAGCGCTATACTCCAGAAATAAAGAAAGAGCAGACTCGATAACCTACTCATAATGCTGCAGAACTAATAGTATCAAGTGATTAGATCGAGTCTAAGAGGCGATAATCAGATGTGCCAATATAATCTCAGCCTCTAGTAGATGTATCTAACAATGTGCGTTCATTAACTATTTAGGAAAATTTGTGATAGATACTAAGCTATCAAGATATCACGTTTAAGCACCTTACGAGCGTCCTCAATATGTATTCGAGCAAGTTCGCGAGCCATGTCCCGCGCGTCCGATGCTAGCGGCCCCCATAATCCCGTTACGGCCAAATGCATCTGATCAGGGACAGGGCTAAGCCCTCGTAACTTCAACGCTTCTTGTATTGTTCCCGCCGCGCTTCTTTTTGTGTTTCCTATTTTATTAAGTCTAGCTTTTCTCTTCTCAGGGTTCTTCGGTAATGGCCCCACAGTATCAAATGCAACGATATGGCGGCCCCTCCAAGGACCAGTGACAAAATATTTGATAAATTCATCCATTCGCCTTGTCATCCTATTACTTCGAGTCGGAGAACCGATAAACATCATATCGCCAGTTAGATTTAGAGTAGTCTGTGTACGTAAGTCGATCATCTCGACGTCGTCATTACTAGAGCGAGCTTCTTCAGCAATAGCTGCAGCCACCTCTCCCGTGCTACCATGGACGGTATCAAAGACTATCACAATTTTCATAGTCTTATCTCTAATGATAACATTAGTTCAACTAGATGATTAATTGTTGCATGTGGTGTAAAAGAAAGAAAATGGTTTGTGAAGCAGTTTGTAACACTCACTTCTTTCCGTCTTTATCTATAACGGTATCGACTTTGTGCTGATCGAATTTTTCTTTGTCGAGCCGTTCCATGGCAAATTCATGGGACTTTTCGGCTATGTTTTTGTCTTTTGGTAGAAGCTTCTTTACCGTAGCCATGGCGCCCATACCAAAGTCTAGCATGCCTGCACTGACAGGTAGGCCGAATCTAGTCTTCATACCTAGGAGTTTACCAGGATTCATGATCTCTTTGGGATCAAGCGCATTCTTGATACGAACGATCGCATCGTACCCAGCACCACGAACGGGTTTTAGAGTAGAGCCGAAGAATAGTCCAAAGCCTCCCAACATACGTCCACCATTGGCTTTAGCGAGATCGCCACATTTGTAGTTGAAAGATAAGGACGTTACTGTCTTTGTCAGAGAAGTTGGATCATAAACATAATAAGGCATAAACATGACTGTATTGCGATCTGCCATGATTCCAATTATGCCTCCTTCCATCTTCATAGACTTTAGTAGGTCATACATGTCGTTGGTCATCTTACCATAGGCATGTGTTGGAACTAATACTTCCATAGGGATTGATCCTACTCCCATCTGACGAACGCGGAACTCATAAGAACGTTCTTCCCATTCATGTAATGCGACATCGTCTGGTAGTTTCTTTCCACCATGTTTTTCGGCAATTTCATCTATCTTCTTTTCTTCAAGTTCTACGATGTCTTTATCGCCCTCTAATACTACTATAAGGGCTGATCCGTTTACTTGTACATCATTTCCAAGTTTCCTCAAATACTCAAAGTGATTATTATCGGCCCATGAGATGTGAAGAGGAGTTACCTTACTGCGAGTTAATTCTACAAGAGGATCGTTTAATTTATCCAAGCTTGGGAATTCATAAGCGAGTGGGCGAAGAATTTCAGGGCGAGGATACAGTTTGAAAGTTACTTCACAGATCACACCTAGAGTACCTTCTGCACCAGTGATCAGGCGGGTCAAGTTATATCCAGACATATTGTCTGCTAAAGTCTTGAAACCAGTATCTACAATTGAGCCATCGGGCATGACGACTCTCATCGTGCGGATTATGTCTCCAGCTGCACCGTATTTGTAATTTCCAATCCCAATTCCGCCTGTAGATATCCATCCTGCTAAGCTAGCACTTGGAGCGCTTGAAGGATAGGCCCCTAATAAAAATCCTGCTTCCCATGCAGCCTCATACACTTGCTCCCATGAGCATCCGGCCTCAGCAGTGATTGTCATATTTTTCTCATCGATTTCAATGATGTTACTCATTCCACCTATCATATCGATAAGAATTCCTCCGAATGCAGTAACTGCACCTGCAAGTCCCCAAGTAGATGCTCCCCTTGGAGTTACAGGCACTCCTTCTTCAACTGCAATCTTTACTATCTTGGCTACATCTTCTGTAGATGTAGGACGGACCACCACATCGGGTATGAGTTTAAATGCCACTTGAGCCTGTTTCGGAAGGGGAGCCATATCATGGCTATAAAGTAATCTTTCCCCTTTGTGTGTCTTTACGTTCTCGACTCCTATGGCCATCTCTAACTTGGTCACTATAGAACCTTGGTATTTTTCAGAAGTGTCTTCAATGGCTTCCATGAATAGCCTCTCCTTGTGACTGGAATGTCGACTTGACCAGATAGTTTCATTGAGATATTAAAAGACTCCTTCTTTTTAATTGCTGGATAGTAGATAATGTCAACCAGTGTTTAGAAATGTCAGTAAAATTTGGAGAGAAAGATATGCTCAGGGTTCACGGGGCAGCTGATAGCGAACCGTCGGGACCAATGGCAATCACCTCGCTTTGGTTTACCGACGGTTCCATTCCTCACCTGAAAGGGCCGTTAGCACGAACACCTTTAACAGGTTTGGATACGAACAAGACTGGTAGCCTCGTCGTTACAGTCTCGACGCTCCGTTGCCGGTTAGGCTGCGGATGGTGCAGATTTTGGTTCGATCCAATTGGTTATGGTTCGACCTTTTTCTGACGCTCCAGCCACATTCCGCCCCTGAGCATTATTGTTATAGATAACGACCATTATTTATAAACATCTGGCCTACTCTAATGTAAGATTCTACTACCATTTTGCTTTAGCCGTGGAAATGTTGAACATAGATATTTCCCATCCATGTCTGAAATATGGAATAAATGAGAATTGCAGCCACAATCAGAGCACCCAAATCCTTTTATCGCTATAGAGCTGGGCATAGCAGCGATTATTAGTGCTAGCTCGCACTCTAATTTTATGGGGGAAGGAGCTAGAAGTACATCTATATTATCTGCCAATTCCAATAAGTAATCGATATGCCAATGTATCTTCTTCTTTTTTCTTAGATGTCTAGATATTCTCTGATCTAGTCCTCCCATTGCAGACCCAATATACACATAGATTCCTTCAGAGAAATCAATTACGCCTAATGCGCCAACAGTGAGGCTACATATCTCATTGAGATGAATGAGTAATAGGTACGCTCCTGTCTCGCTCTGAGACATGATTAGCCTGATTCTACTTCAGCGCGAGTCTTGATTCGTATGATCGTGCTGTTGCCTAGGCGAGAGTTGGAAATTCTAGCAATATCTCCTAAGCGCCTGCCATATACTTCCACATCAGCTATTTGATCCTTCCATTCTTCATAGGGTATTTTGACGCGTAGACCATCTAAGTGGAGTACTATTGGAGCCGGTCGAAGGCTGCGCTGTACTGCATCTAATTCCGCAATACGATCTTTAATTTCAGCGGGATGAACGAATAGAGGATCTTCATCTAATTCATATCTCTTCTGTCTGATTACTTCCTCTACTCGGTTGCTAATCTCTTCCAGTTTATAGATCTCTTCTTCGCGCCTCATCCTTTCAATTTTACGACCCACTCCACAAATTAGACCTTCGCAATATGGTAAGGACTCTATCTCAGGGCCACAGACAACAACTACTGGGACTTCCAAGTCTTCAAATAATTTTGTCTTGTGCTCTAATATACAGTCTCTAAAATTACCTAGAACAAAGACAGCCGCGTCGTATTCCTCAATTATAGCTATCTCATCAGCGCTAATTTGAGACGTTCGGCGACCTTTTCCTCGGGCTAATCCCATCACTATAGTGATTGCTCCAGCACGGCGAAGCTGCTCTGCAATATCACAAGTGGGATGAGGCATATGATGACGAGCTAATGTAGGAGCAATCACCGCAATTTCAGTCCCGGCTAATGGAACACTTATAAGTTTGCCACCTAATTCTACAGTCTTAGCTTCTATAGCTGGCTTCTCTTCTTCAGGGATGGCTAATGTCACAGTAATCTGTACCTGTACTTGCGTCTTCTGAATGATGAAACCGCCAACATCCTCTATGAGTTCGTATAACTCATTTATTCGATACACACCACCATCATACAGAAGGACTTCGTACATTCACTCAGCCTCCTTTTTCGAGTGATGCATCTCTTCATGAATTTTCTCTGCAGTGCGGATCCATTCTTCTTCCATATCATGCTCCGTACCAATCAGTGTCATCACATCATCATTCATCAGATTATGGCGTACCTTGAAACCTTCAGGAAAGATTCTCCACACAGCATCCAAAACTTTACTCCTCAATTCTTCACCGGGATCGAGCTCCATATCCATTAATTCTTCATCTGATGCACCAATAACTATCAGTTCATAACGTGTTAATTGTTCTATCGAATCTCGCCCATACTTCTGCCATAAACGAGTCAATAAAGCAGGAGCCCAATTCTCATCAGTAATGGTTATTTTTGCCCCTCTGGGAGAGGAATCTACTATCCCCATATCTGATACTTTAACAGAAGTGCGTGCTTTCCCGAGGCGGAGTGAAATAAGGAAATATGGAGCATCTGGCTCGGCCACTATGCGGAAGTCAGTGACCATGCGAGATACGCCTAATTCTACCATTATTTGCCTCAGAATAGTGTCAAAATTCTGATATGCGAAGGATTCATCGTATTTACTCATCACTGCCCCTCTAAGAATCCGGATGATAATAGAGCACCGCCGGCTGCGCCTATATATTGTGAATTTTCTGGGACAATAGGTTCACTTCCTACCATTTCACCAACTGCTGTGACTAGGCCACTTATGAGAGATGTCCCACCTACTTGGATTATAGGCCTGCGAACATCAATCTCCTGTAACTGCTGTTCATAAACCTGTTCAGCAACTGAATGGCATGCTGCAGCTGCTACATCTTCAATTGTGTGCCCAGCTGCTAGCGAGGTAACTAAGTCCTGAATACCAAAAACTGAACAATATGAGTTCATATTAACTTTAGACCAGTCACCTTTATCGGCAAGGGCTCCTAGTTCAGTGATTTCAACACGTAGGCGCTTTGAAACCATCTCAAGGAACCTGCCTGATGCACCTGCACAAATGCCACCCATAGTGAAGTTATCAGGAATTCCATCCCTTACAGTGATGGCCTTATTATCCATGCCACCAATATCGATTATTGTTGCCTCGCCTCTTTGCCTATCCGCTAACCACACTGCGCCTTTTGAATTGGTAGTTAATTCCTCTTGGATTAGATTAGCATCTAGCTTCCTACCTATTAGGAATCGCCCGTATCCGGTAACTCCAATACCTTCTAAATCGTTGAATTTTACTCCGGCTTCCTCTAGTGCCTCATCTAACACTTCTTGCGCTGATCCTATAACTTCTCCAGTCGGCGTCCAAGACTTTCCAATGATTTCATTATCTCGGAGGATCATGGCTTTAGTGGTTGAAGAGCCAGAATCTATCCCTGCAGTTAATCCAACCTGACGTTCCCTAGCTAGGAGTTCTTTCTTAGCTACGATCGTGACTAATGCTTCCATTCGTGTTAATAATTGAGCAGCTTTAAGTCGCTCCGTGAAGGAGTATGTAACGACTGGTAACCTCGCATGTTCTTGGAGATATCTCCTGACTTCATTCCTTACCAATGCTCCTTCAGCACATCTAAAACAGGATGCAATGAATACTGCATCAGCATCGTAGTGTCCATCTGCCAATGCCTTTGCTCTAGCGATCATAAGTTTTAGTTGAGGAGATACTGGATCAAAGCCAAAATCATCCACTGCACGAGTTATCTCTTCATAACTCACATCAGGATAGACCATTTTGCCACCCACTGTGGCAGCGGCGTTCTCTATTTCTGACTGTATACCACTATATTCTGTGCCACAGGATATCTGAGCGATCTTTATGGTCATTTTAAGCCCTCCAGGAAGGTCTTGATTTTAGAGACCATTATCTTTCCTTCTTCCTCATCTTCAGGATAATTGACCTCTATGGTAGGGATTTTCTTCTTGCGAATTAGATGCATAAGTAAGAGATTGGTTCGATGACAGCCTACACAGCCAAACGTGAATGGAGTATCGTGCATTATTATGGCAGCTTCAGCTTCATCTATCATCGGCCCCCATACAGCCATACGACCTCTGATACCAGAGGGTACTTCAATACCTGCATACTTCAACCCCTTTGTGACATCTGCGGGGGTGACATTAAGTGGCGGGGATTCCATCTCTCTGCCAGAAACGCGTTCACGCAGAGTGCCCATAACGCTTAATGGCTGGTGTCCAAACCTCTCTACGAGGTCATATAAGATAAGACTATTAGGCGGCATGATAAATATTTTCATATGTTCTCCTCCTCAGCTATCTGTATTAATTTCTCCACTGAGAGTCTCTTTCGCTTAGGTTTTTCAGGACATTCTTCCCCGCTTTCAACGGCACATAGGCCTGCCTCTATGAATGGGAGATCCATCCATTCTTTCTCCAGCTGATTGAACCCAGGGCGAGATCCGTGATGTGCACGGCACCGTCGTTCATCACCTATAGGATATGCTCTCACTTTGATGAATAATCGATTTGGATCTAATCCTCTAATTTTGGGGACTGCCTTAGCTATCAAATCTTTATCTCCTTCAATATTTGCACCATAGCATGTTTCTTTGATTGATATTTCGTAGCCAAGGCTATGTATGAAGCGCGCTAGTTGATCGGGTGTAAGCTCCGATGTTGGAGCAATCATTATCATTCTTGTCTCTATCTCTTTGCTCGTGGCCGTCCCCCCCTTTCGTTTGATCTAGCTATCTTATCTGGAGATGGTGGATTGATCTTTGTATTAGTAGTTTGAATAATAGAGCTAGGAACGCTCGGCATAGCTCCAGTCTTTCGGATTTCCTTAATATATACTATATCATCATCCTTGATGTCTTTCATCATAACTTCAAGATCAGAGACTATTTTGCCAGAAATATTTGTTCCATAGGCTTCCTCTCCAGTAGGGCCGAATTCCTCACTATCTTCCAGGCGGATGCCGATAGATCCACGATTAGGGCGAGACATATTAGTAACTGCTAACTGTCCCCGGAATGAGCCTTCTTCCGAAAACGTTTTTTCGGGTAATAGGACTGATGCTTCGGACGGGTTGCCTTCAAATGTTATCATAGGCATTCCTTCAAAAGTGAAATGGACCTTCATAGTACCTATTGATTTATGATCAAGGCCTGTCATCTTTCTAATATAATGTGATGTAGTGGGAGATTCATTATCATCGGCCTCCCATAGTATTATTCTATCGCTACTAATTCCAAAAGTCTCTACTTCGTTCCCTGACTCTATCTCCATAGTGAGTTCTGGCTCTTGTTCCGCTACAATAGCATCGTCATCCGTCAATCCAGTCCTTTTCTGAACAAGCCCTGCGGAATCTAAGAATTCTTTTGCCTCGGATTGAGACATCCCGATTGTCATAATGCGCATAGGATCTGAAATGACTGTTATTTCTGAATCTTGAGGTGCTAATCGGACTATTTCTCGCCCATTGACTACCTCACCAATCTTAGTATGATTGGGAGATAATTGTCGTCTCTCTCGGTAAAAATATATGCGACCCGTGCCTGCTCCTGAATTCCTAACAGTTACATTGCCAGCCTCTCGTACAGCAGCCTTTTCTTTGATTAGGGTAACATCCATTCTCTGCGAGTTCGCAGAATAGGTTTCTGTTTGATCAGTAAGGCGCAATCGACCATCTTCTACGACTACTAAAAATTGCTCGCACCCTACTGGCGATTCCTGATCTAACTTTACCCTAACATAAGTCTCAACAGACATTCCGTCTTCTAATGTAACAGACATATCAGTTGTTGCAAAAGCATCAGCTTCAGAAAGTTCGAGTACTACGGGCCGGATCTCGAGGATTTCATCACCCTCTATTAAGCGATCTAAGACAAATCGGCCACGTGTTACTTTCCCGAATTTGCCCCCATTCCCTGCAACGCCATATGTTCCACTCTGATCAGTGCGAGAGATCATTATGTACGTAGCATTATTATCAAATCCGCCAAGAGCAAAATAGCAATCATATTTAGAATAATTATGAACATCGCGAGACACTTCTAGATCTGTTGGAAATGATCCGTATGCCACTACTTTAGAAGATTTCCACCGAATATTTACTCCTATTAGTTCATTAATAAGTGTACGGAATCTTTCACCATGCTCCGATTCATCAGTACGAATTACAAATGAGCCATGATTGGTGGTAACTTCGAACTCCAAGGTGCCCTTTTGAATTAGACTTGATGGCCTCGTGAGCGCGATCTGGGTACCCTCTAAGTATGGCTCTCCCTTTATAGCATCGCCGAGGACAGTGTTTTCTCCAACCTCGACATCTCTACCATTTAGTCGGATCAACATCTAGTCGTCCAAGATAAGGTAAAAGAATTAATATTCTTTCCCCGGATAGGTGTCGAAATCATTGGAAAAGGTCATATCTTATCTATACGATGTACTATCTGTGGAACCAATACGCGAGGAAATATTAAATGACGTTAAGAAAACAGTAATGGACGTCACAGGAGTAGAGGCAATCAGATTTCTAGATCCCGAATTAAGAGAAGAGATTATTCGCATTGAACACTTGGCCGAAAAAAATGGAGCCTGCGGTGGTCTAATGCCATTTCGTAATAATGGAGTCTGGGAAGCGCTTTCTCGTGAAATTAATCTAATAATTATAGGTAATGCTCATTTCATTATAGATAACGAAGATTTACTAACTATGTTAGATACTTCCGGGCAGGTGCTAGGTGAGTATGTTCCTCCTCATCTTAAAGAGGAATTTATCAAAAATAATCCACGCGCAAGCTTTCTCTCGGATGATTTTGTGTTGTACCCGGATGTGGAAATTAACGGTGAGCCATATTTCCTCATAGATGAAATCGCATTTCCACCATTAGAAAAAGTTGTTGGAATTACTAGAATTACATCAGGTAGCGTCTCTACTATGACTGATGACTGGATTAGAGCCAAGGTAGGATGCGAAGGCCCTGGCCGTTGGACTCATCTAGTGGGATTTGACATCACACCATAATCAGAGATTTCTGCGTATTTTAGATACTATCTCATCTAATTTGTGCTGAGGGCTCGTAGCGCCACGAACCACTCCAGTGATTATATCTACGATTTCGCCCTTAGTCCCTATGTCCTCTTTTTTAGGACGGACCATGCGAGTCTTTACACCTATAGATGCAAAATCTTCAAAGTCCACAGGAGCTTGACATACTACAACAGCGGGAAGATCCACGTTCCTAAGTATTAGGCGAGCCTTATATATGATATGATTTCTGACATTTCCTAGATGTATTAAGGCCAGCCTGAATTGTTGAATTCTATCTATCTCAATCTGCTCTAAACCAAATATAGAGCCTGTACTCATATCGGGAGCGTCTGCTGGAACACCCGCTCCTGCAGTCACCACTATAACACTAGTATCTATGCCCTCTTCACGTAGCGCATAAGTTATCTCACATACTGGCTTAGTGATGTGCCGTTTGCCAGGCCCCATAGCTACCGCTACCACGTCTCTTCCACTTTCTGATATAGTGGCTCGTTGGGCTAGTCCGCCACCAACTCCAAGCCCACGAGATTCGCGGCATTCGACAAAACTCATATGGCGGCCTATCTTGGCCTTCATTCTTCGGCACCATCCCCAAACATAATGCGAGCCTCACCTTCAGTCAGATGGGATACTATCTCCTCTGGCTTGCCTATAGACACTATTTTGCCACCTTTCATGAAAACTGCTCGATCGCAGCAATTTATTACAAAATCCATATCATGAGAGACTATAAGGAATGTTTCACCTAATTCCTTACGAGCAGTCAAGACTGACTTAGCTACAGATAACTTAGTTATAGGATCCATAGTTCCGGTTGGCTCGTCCAGAATAACTAGCCTTGGTTCCCTTATAAGTACTTGAGCTAAGGCAACTCTTTGCTTCTCACCTACAGATAAAGTTCCAGGATAAGCATATAATAAACGATCTATCTGATCATTCGAAAATCCAACAGCATGCAATGTTTGTATCGCCTTCATCTTAGCAAGTTCTGCGGGAAGATTGATTCCAATACATACAGTAAGATTTCTCAATATATTGTCGAATGGATAGAGAGTGAATTCTTGATGCAACATACTTATGTATTGAGTCGCTCGGCCTCTACCCTCAGGCCCGGGTACTGACATATCTACCCAATCATCTCCGACTCTAACACAGATCTTTCCATCCGATACAACATTTAGTCCAGCAATAAGTCGAGATAGAGTTGTTTTGCCTGCTCCACTGAGGCCTACTAATCCGATTATCTCTCTCTCCCCAATATTAAATGAGACATCATCTACTGCCTTTATGACACCTCTCGAATATGAATAGAAATATCTTTTAGCGTTTTCTATCTTTACCAGAGGCTGTCCAATGTCTACTTTCTCAAATTCCTTAGGCTCAAATCCTACCATAAATTCTTTAGTCACATCTTCAGGAGCACCAATTTTCATCATTTCTCCTGCTTCAAGCCATATGGCCCGATCCGCCATCGTATTGATGGCCTGTGGCCAGTGGGATGTTACTACCATAGCCATACCGCTTTCTTTGACTGCTTTAATCAATGTACTATGTACAAGATCAGCAGTATGAGGATCTAGAGTTCCAGTAGGTTCATCAGCTAAGAATAATAGTGGATTTCGTGCTAATTGACGAGCCAATACACATCTTTGTTTCTCTCCTCCAGATAGATCCCGGGCAATATGCATCACACGATGATTGAGATTGACTTTTTCCAGTAAATCAAGAGCACGATCTACTTTTTGATTTTCATCCATCTCTGTTCCGAGAGCCTCGAAGATATTTTCTATGACTGACATATCACCGTACAGCGCAAAAGTACGTTGCAACATGATGGCTATATGTCGGCGGATGTTGGAGCGCATTGGATCGCCCTTATCAAGTGCCCAATAATCTATCTCCTTGATTTTCATCTTCTCCCCGCATATGCCACATTCCTTACCTGGGAATGGTAGATCTAATATTCCACATGCATTGCAGGAATTGAATCGATAAGTTATTGAACCAGCATCAGGCCGATACTCTTCAGTCCCTCGCAACATATTGATGAGGACTGATTTTCCAGCTCCACTCCTTCCTATGAGTCCTAGAATCTCACCAGTATGTATATTGGCAGATATATCCCTAAGAACATAAGAGCCGTCAAACTTCTTGCTGACATTATCTATTATGATGAAAGTTTCTGCACTATCTGCCATATGTTTTTGGTTAAGTACAATGAACAGTTTAAAGATAGCGGCGGAATGATGCAGATGAGAACAAGAATATTATCATTGGATTATTTGGGCTCGATAATGTTAGGCTTATTATTCTCAATAATTGCATGCCAGTTAGTTATTCTGCTTAAAGTTCATCCGACACGTTATGATTAATCATTAGACATCAGAATTAAATATGAACCTATATCCATCTATTTATCCGATATCTAATCCTAATCTACTCAGAACATCTATTGCTGAAGCATATACGTTAAGATATTCTTTAGTAGGAACTATCTTTCGGACGTTATAGCATTCTTGAAAAGTTCTTCCCATTGGTGCTGTAAGATATTTTCTCTCATAGCTATAGATTAGTTGTTTCAAAATATGGTTTATTTCACCTACATCCATTCCAGCAGTTGCTTCAGCTACTTCTCCAAGCATACGAGCTTCCATGCCCGTGGTGTAATCCTCCGCTACACCTTTAGCTGAAGCGCAGCCAGAAATAAGTTCTCGACCGCTGGCAGTATCAGTCATAGCTTGAGCAGCTACTTCTAGAAGACACATCTCAGTACATGGTCCTGCAACTGGATAGTATTGATTTGCTAATAGTACATCAGTGTTAATATCCATAGCCGCTGCAACATGCCCAGCGATCTGGAGAGTTTCTCTTGATGAGGTTGTTCCCCATCTTATGTGGATAGGTCCATCATGATGATAGCTCGCGTTTAACATGGCGAAGGATGTCAGGGTAGTAGCTATATCACATATTGCAGTCTCTTCAACACCGCCGACATACCCTCCAAAGATCGGCATTTGCTCCACCATTATAATATTTCCATTGTGCAGCCATCCAGCGATTATATTCAATGAGGCATTATCAATCTTTAATTCATTTAGCTGAGAGACTTCATGACAATCATGAGGCGTTAACCCGCCCTTAAAATCACTAGCGAGACGCCCCGCTGCGGACAGCGGTGTCTCCGGTCCCTATATAGCCATATGGGGTCGGCCAGCTCTACTACATGCTTCTCTTATACCTCTAATTTCAGCCATTGTAGCTTTTATTTCAAATGGCGTGTTGGTAGTGGCAGGCACTCCATCAATAGTTGCCATAACTCCGCTGACGATTGTATCGACAATTGGTTCTTGAGCATAGCTCTGAAACATGGATACAAAAATATCCTCTGAAACTGTAGCTCCAGTA
>JAAYTA010000054.1 GCA_012518185.1 Methanobacteriota archaeon | reverse complement strand
CCATTCCTCAGTTTTGCGTAACGACCAGGTAATTGTTTCTCACTGGCCATCTCCATGGTGATTCTCGACATTCCTACTACATTTGCGTTAGCTGAAGATATTGTTGAGATCGTAGCGGCAAATGCTATGAGGATACCTCCCGAAGTACCGAGTAAAACTATGGCTGCATCAAATACGCTCTGGCTTCCATATTGTGGAAGTCTTGCTGCTAATAATGCTATGATAACGCCGACATAGATCGTAGTTACAATAGCAATTGATGCCATTATAGCTAGGGGTACTTTTTTGCTAGATTCTTTTACCTCACCTGCCATCATTGCTGCTACCTGAAAACCAGTGTAAGCAAAAAATACCATTGTCGCACCATAGATTATACTTTCAGTGCCATATGGATCTATAGGGGAAAGATCTAACGGCTCGATCGTGAATAATCCTAAGATCACTAATAAAATTAGAATTGCAACCTTAGTTATTACTAGGCCAAATTCTACCATGCCTGCATCAGATAAGCCTCGAAAGTTAAGCGCAGCAACCAGTAATAGTGCTAGAAGGGCGAGAATACGAATATCTATACTTATGCTCAACAGGAGGTTCAAATATATGCCAAAGCCGAGTAGGACGAATGCAGTTGCGATGGTGCTGAATACATACATCCCCCATCCAGTGAGAAATCCAGGATACTTTCCGAGCATTTCTCTAGCATATAGGTAGCCTCCTCCATCCTCAGGAAAGATGCTGGCTAGAGATGCATAGGATAGGCCAGAGAAGCATATGATTAGGCCACCAATAAGATAAGACATGATAGCTGCTGGCCCAGTCTTATCAATTACCAGACCGCTTAGCGTGAAGACTCCTGCACCGATCATGGTGCCAACAGCAAAGGCTATAGTAGCTGGAATTCCCAAGCCCTGAGCCCGCTTCGTCCTTTTCAGCATAATAACATTATGCAATTATTGGAACTATCTCTTATTTACATGGCCATGCATAGCGATATATGCAGTGAAGAAAGATAGAGTCTGTCATTAATATAAACTTTAAAATTGCCAATTAATTAGATAAGAATTGTATATATTATATATGATCATAATTATAAGTCTCTTGATCAGATAATAGGCCTATTCGCCAATAGTGTTTTTACCTCATAAAACAATACTATCATTGTTCAATATGACTGACTACGCCAAGTGCTCTCAGAAAATTGTTGAGATTCTAGGTCTAAAATATGAGCCAGTGGCTATCACTCTCATCCATAAGGATCAACCAATACCGGAAGGATACACTGAGCCTGAGAAAAATGTCCGTCACTGTCAATCGATAATGAGGGCTAGGAGAGGAGAGGCTTTATCAGTACCAGCAAACAAACATGCCTGTGCAGTGGGTGCCTCAGCTCTAGGTCTGATGCCCCTTCCTGATAAGATCGCATCAGGACAGTTTCATTTCAATTTGGATATGTATGGATCTGAGGAGGCAGCCAAACACACAATGGAGGTCCGACCGGCCTTCCAAGAAGGGAGTATGCGTGCGACACTGGTAAGTCCGCTTAGTAAGGCTGTAGAACCAGATATTGTAATAGTGACCGGAGTCCCAGAGCAGATATATTGGATGATGCCCGCCGCCGCCACATATGATGAGGGAGGCAGAGTAACCATCGAGACAGCTTCATTCCAAGCCTGCTGCGCGGACTCCACTATTCTTCCATTCCAGACAGGATTGCCTAATATCTCACTAGGATGCTATGGATGTCGAAGACAGACTGATCTTGCGCCTGAAGAGATGTTGCTTGGTTTCCGAGCTGATCGACTTGAGCGAATAGTTGAGATCCTCGAAAAATTGAATGAAAATGCTATCCCCAAGTGCCGAGAGGGTAACATTCGTTCAGCACAAAAAATAGAATAATTATGAATTAAGATAGTTGCTCTTAATCTTTAATGATAGATGATATCTTTGAAGTTGAGTAATAGATATACGATGATTATAATTATCACATAGAGTGACTTATTATGAATCATTTAGAATTTAAGAAGAATGTAGTATTCCATATTCAGCTGAGTCAATATGAAGAATAGTTTGGATCATAGTTTCTTAATGCGAGGATAAAAAAATAGAAAAGGGGAATGAGATTATAGCTTAGTCAGGCGTAGTAGCTCATCCCAATCTGCATCTAGGTTTTCCTGAATATCATCTACGACGGCTTTATTCGCAGGATCTAATAGGTGCCTAAACCTTCCTTGAGCCTTCAGCCAATCAATCAATGGGCGTCTTTCCATCTTACCTTCTGCGATGCGCTTAGTCTCTCCGGTTAGATTCCACTTGCCATTCTCATATTCATAGAGGGGCCACATGCCAGTCTCAACGGATAGCTTAGCCATCTGGATAGTATCAGCACTATCATATCTCCATCCACGGGGGCATGGAGCGATGATGTTTAAGAACGCTGGCCCATTGGCCTCGAAACCTTTGGCGGCTTTCGATATCAAGTCCTTCCAGTTGTGGGGGGATGCTTGCGCTGCATACGGTAATTTATGAGCAGCGATAATCTTAGTTAGATCTTTAGGAAATTCTCTTTTTCCAGGGATATGCTCACCTGATGGAGAAGTCGTGGTCGATGCTCCCCTCTGAGTAGCACCTGATCGCTGGATGCCGGTATTCATATAGGCCTCATTGTTCATGCATACGTACATGAATTGATGGCCTCTCTCGATGGCGCCAGATAACGCCTGGAAGCCAATATCATATGTCCCACCATCTCCTGCGAAGGCTAAGAATCGGATGTCTTCGTTAATTTTGCCTTTCCTCCTAAGTGAGTGATAAGCAGCTTCAACTCCCGAGATTGTAGAGGCCGCAGTAGCAAAGGCAGTGTGTATCCAGGGGACTTCCCATGCAGATTGCGGAAATCCAGAAGTTGAAACTTCGAAACAGCCTGTGGCATTAGCGACTACAACTGGTTTATCAGTGGCTAATAAGATCTGTTTAGCTACAATAGGTTCTGCACACCCAGCACATAATCGATGGCCTTCGGTCAACCTGACTGGCTTTTTTGACATATCTTTTATTGAGATCATAACTTCACCCCCAGATAGTTGACTGTTTCAGCAGTACCATTCTCCATGTCATAGTATACTCTCTTTAGATCTTCTACGCCAACATCTCTGCCTCCAAGGCCATAGATATAGCTAAAGGTAGGCGAGCGAGAATCATTATCAAATGTAGCACTGCGCACATCGGCGAATAACGGAGCAGATGCTCCAAATGACATGGCACGATCTAAGACAGCTACACCTTTCCGTCCATTGAGCATTTTTGCCACATCTTCGAAGGGGAATGGGCGGAATAAGCGTAGTTTGATTGAGCCTACCATGTGTCCCTCTTCACGCAGGTCGTCTACCACTTGTTTCATGGTTCCTGCAGTAGATCCTATGGATATTGCCACATAATCGGCATCCTCACAGCGGTAGCATTCTATGAAATCATATTTTCTACCAGAAATCTCAGCATATTCTTCAGAAACCTTTCGAATTACATCTAGTGCGTTCTCCATGGCCATTTGTTGCCCATACTTATGCTCGTAATAGTATTCAGGCATGTCAAATGGTCCATGGGAATGGGGCGACTTGACGTCTAGTAGTGGGTGGATAGCCTCATAATCGCCTATGAATTTTTTCACCACATCATCTTCTAGTGGAGCCATAGATTCGATTGCATGAGTTACTATGAATCCATCTAAACAATTCATTACAGGCAGTCTGACATCCATGTTTTCTGCAATTCGGAAAGACATGATGGAGTTATCATATGCTTCTTGTACATTTTCTGCATATATTTGGATCCATCCACTATCTCTAGCACCCATAGAATCAGAGTGATCGCAATGGATGTTGATGGGTCCCGACAGTGCCCTGTTAGCGACCGTCATTACTACAGGTAGTCGCATGGAGGCTGCAATGTATAGCATTTCCCACATATATGCTAAGCCAGCTGAGGCAGTAGCAGTAGCAGATCTCGCACCAGCAGCAGAAGCGCCAATGCACATACTCATAGATGAGTGTTCAGATTCGCTGCATACATATTCAGTTTTGACTTCGCCATTGGCCACATATTCCGCATAAGTCTCTACAATGATAGTTTGTGGAGTGATAGGGTATGATGCCACTACATCGGGATCAATCTGTTTCCAAGATAAGGCGATTGCCTGATCCCCATTCATTGCTAATCGCTTCATTCATCTCCCTCCTCAACCATCGTTATGGCATCCTTGGGACATTGACGAACACATATTCCACATCCTTTGCAATGTGTATATCTGAATCCTTTCATCACTCCATCTTCCACGATGATGGAGTTATCAGGACAGAACATCCAACAAAATAGACAATTGATGCATTTGTCCTTATCAATTTCAGGTCTCCTGGAGCGCCAAGAACCAGTGTGGTATTGTCTAGCGGTACCAGGTTTCATGATTACATCTTCGGCGGTGCTCATTAATCCACCTCATCGTATGCGCGCTGGACGCTCAGTATATTCTTCTCTACCACCTTTTCAGGTAATTTTACTCCAAGTTTATTTCTGAGCTCCTCTATCACACTTTCTAACTTCACAATATCTGAGATACGAACTAGGGCGCCAAGCATGGCAGTGTTGGCCATTGGTCGACCTATTGTATCGAGGGCGATCTGGGTGGCATCCACTGCTCGCACATCCATATCAGTTTCGAGAGCCCTCTTTAGGCTTTCGGTCCCCTCTGGATAGTTAGCTACCAGTCCTCCCGATGGTTTCAAACCCTCGAGTACGTTCACATTACCTATCAGAGTGGGATCGAGGACGATCACAAAGTCTGGAAAGTATACCTGGCTATGGACCTTAATGGGCTCATCGGAGACCCTTGCGAACGCGCGGATAGGTGCTCCCATGCGCTCAGGTCCGAACTCTGGGAAGGCTTTCATATATTTGCCCTCCAATAGAGCAGCCCCGGCCAGGATCTCGTTTGCGGTGACCACTCCCTGCCCACCTCTGCCGTGCCATCTAATCTCCTGAGTTGTCAAATCAAACCCTCGCTTTTTGACATCGTGTATTATTGAGTATATTTAACCCTATCTTAAAAACCGATTTTATAGGCGCAGTATTCTGCGAATTACCTTTGTCTAATTTACGTGTAACGAATTATATGCATGGTATTCGTAATAAATAAAGTTTTACACACGCTATAATGAAATATTATCTATATTGAAAACATCAGAAAACGTAGCTAAGATCTTATGTGATGATGAATTCTGGAATCCTCATTCACCTCATAAAACGTCGGTGCAAGATTGAATGCTTTGAGTTTATCTTAAACGTTTGAAGGATCTAAATTAATATAATTACACTTCACTATTTGGATGAGTATCTCAACAACATATATTTACAACAAGTTTATCCGAACTATGTTCCATGTTATCCTAACACGGATACATTCCGGGGATTGAAAATGAGCAAAATCATGAATATCAAGGACCTAGGCGTGAACGATATTCCGATCGCAGGAGGTAAGGCGGCCAACCTCGGTGAGCTGACCTCGGCTGGTTTCGAGGTGCCGCCCGGGTTCGTGCTGACCACGGAATCATATGATTATTTCTTAGAGAAGAATAATCTCGGAGATCTCTTAGCCACAACGATGGAAAGCCTCGATGTGACTTCAGATGAGAAGGTGCAAGAAGCTTCCATTAATATTCGACATGCTTTCGAAACCGGCGAGATACCGAAGGACTTAGAGAAAGAGATTGTTGCCGAATATAAGAAGCTGGGAAAGGGGAGTTATCCATTAGTGGCTGTGCGATCTTCAGCCACAGCGGAAGATCTACCCACAGCCTCATTCGCTGGGCAGCAAGATACGTTCCTTAACGTCAGCAACCCTCAGTCACTGTTGGAGAGCGTGAAGAAATGCTGGTCATCACTATTTACCCCAAGAGCTATTGCTTACCGTGTACAGAAAGGATTTGATCACACAACGGTCAAATTAGCCGTAGTCGTTCAGAGGATGATCTCATCTGATCTATCGGGAATTATGTTCACAGTAGACCCTAATTCCGAATTACCTCACATTATCATAGAGGCGGGTTATGGATTAGGAGAGGCGCTTGTAGGAGGCCAAGTTACTCCAGACACTTATTGTGTGGATAAATTTCATCGTAAGATCCTCAACAAACGAATCTCTAATCAGACTTGGATGCTAGTGAGGGGAGAATCGGGAGAATGCATTCGAAAAGATATTCCTTCTGATGTTACCGACGTGCAGAAGATCACTGATGATCAAATATTTGAACTAGCAGAAATTGGTAATCAAATCGAGATGCACTATAACAGGCCTATGGATATTGAATGGTGTATCGAAGACGATAATCTATATGTGGTGCAAGCTAGACCTATTACTACGTTGTCAAATGAAGAGATGAGAAATAGTGGATGCAAAGTAGATGGGGCTAAAGAAGAACTCACATCTCAACGCACTATCCTAGTGAAGGGATTAGGAGCAAGCCCCGGCGTCGCAGGAGGGACTGTTAAGATATTTAGCGAAGAGCTGAGTCTTATCGAAGTAAAAGAGGGAAACATAATGGTGACTCAGATGACTACCCCAGATATGGTGCCAGCAATGACTCGTGCTGCTGCTATCATAACTGATGAGGGTGGAATGACTTGCCATGCAGCCATCGTCGCTAGAGAACTTGGAATACCATGCATAGTTGGTGCAAGTGATGCAACTATCATCCTAAAGGACGGCATGGAAGTTACAGTACATGGACAGATGGGCGTAGTATATGAAGGGGTAGAGGAAGAAAAAGAGATTGTTAGTTCTGCTCCAGTTGCTGTCAGCTCGGTCCCTGTAACTGCTACAAAGATCATGGTCAATATTGGCGTACCACAGAAAGCAGAAGAATATGCCAAACTTCCTGTACAAGGTGTGGGCCTCATGAGGATAGAGTTCCTATTCACATCATACATTCAGGAGCATCCATGTGCCCTCATCGAGCAAGGTAGATCCCAAGAATTGGTCGATAGTCTTGCCAATGGTATCGCAATGGTAGGTAAGGCATTTTATCCTCGTCCAGTAGTCCTCAGAACCTCTGATTTCAAGACTAATGAGTATCGAGATATGGAGGGAGGGAGTAAGTACGAGCCCAAGGAATCCAATCCCATGATAGGATGGAGGGGTTGTTCCCGCTATGTATCTGAATCTTATCGAGAAGCATT
>JAAYTA010000128.1 GCA_012518185.1 Methanobacteriota archaeon | reverse complement strand
TTCCATCAGACTTCAAGGCTATGGAGTGGTAGTGACCTGCGGTAATGGCTGTAACATCTGTTAGCCCTGGCACCTGTACTGGTGAGTGCTGGTCTGTTGTATTACCGATACCCAACTGGCCGTAGTTGTTAAGTCCCCAAGCCCACACCGTTCCATCAGACTTCAAGGCTATGGAGTGGTAGTAACCTGCGGTAATGGCTGTAACATCTGTTAGCCCTGGCACCTGTACGGGTGAATGCCGATTTGTTGTATTACCGATACCCAACTGGCCGTTGCTGTTACGTCCCCATGCCCACACCGTCCCATCGGATTTCAAGGCTATGGAGTGGAAGGTACCTGCGGTAATGGCTGGGCTCGTGTTAGCATATACAGGGTTACAATAACCCATAAAAAGCAACAATAAAATGACAACCTTAATTTTGCAAATTGTCTTAATAAAGTATCCACCAGCCTTATTTTTCATTAGTTAACACCCCACACACTGTTCCATTTTTCTATTCCCTCCTCCTTCAAGGAAAGAAAATAGAAAAATGGAAATGTTACCACACCTCTATTTCCCAAAAAAACGGACTTCATGGAGGTCCGCTTTTTTGGGAGAGGATTCTGGTTATTTGATTAGCGCCGGGTAAATGCGGTTTTAGCAGCTCTGATAATCATAGGAGTTGCCAGGATACCGAGCCCGATTGCCAGTATGGGCCAAATCCCGGTAAATACATTGCCAATATAACCCAATACATCCGCAGCCTGAATTCCAAGCTCTAGAGCAGTTTCCCCCATTATAATATCCTCCTTATTTTTTTATTTTTATTTATGATCCACTAGACACATAAACATAAATAAAATGTCATCATCATCTTTCATCAATAAATTTCTTGAAGGACCAAACAATACCTGATAAAACCAGCCCGGCTAATAAAATAGCGAATGCCGGCGCAATAATCGGCCAGAGGCCGGTCATTGTTTTCGTAAAAGATTGATAAAACAAAGTTATATCGTAAACTAAAAAGGTGTCTCCCACTTTATTACCTACTTACTGGCATAATGCCGGAAGATAGTAATTAACCCACCAAATACAAACAAAGCAAGCAGAGCGCCGATAAACGGCCATAACAAAGGGGTCATGCTACCGAACACGTTGGCAAATTGCTGATATACCTCAGTCATTTCTACGTTGAAACTCACAACTGCTATGCCCCCAATCTAATCAAGGTTGCCATTAGCCCCAATGCCAGGGATGTAACACCAGCAGCTATAATCACCCCCGGGCAACTAAAAAACCATGCTGCACAACATGCAAAATTACAATCCATTGGACCACCAGCTTCTAAGGCGCAACACTAAATAGGCTAATAAAAACGGACCTACAAACAACAAGGTATATACCGATATCAATTCATGGGAGTCAAATATCTTCCACATCTAAATAAATCCCTCCCTATCAGCGATATCGTATAATGTTTTAAAACCAGCTATAACGGCTATAACAACAAGAATGCCGGAAATAATCATGTCACCGTAGGATAGGCTCTGTATTACCTCAAAAACCCCGTGGGGGGTCAATACCTCGTATCCCATCTAGGATCATCTCCTATAAAAATCATAAGCCATAAAACGGAAACCGAACAATGAACAATTTTCGCAACTATAAACCGCTGTAATCAAGGATTAGGCGAAATTGCACCAGTGGGTGCCGGCCTTTTGCCCTACCCGAGTTAATCAGTTAATATATTTTATAGTTCTGTTTCATCGTCATTGGTTTTGCCCGGATAATGCCCGGGTAATGCCCGAATTTGCAATAACATAGGTCCTTTTTGGCCGGCCACCGTTAGGTCTTGACCTAATATGCAGCTTGATATCGCCATCTATCAGGAGTATGTCTAATATTGCTTTTAGATCCATATGGCTTAATCCTGATCGCCTCAGGCTGAGGTTGTCAGCTAACTTGTAGTGGTCAATAGCACCATAACGTTTAATGGCGCCTAAAACCCTGTTGCAATGGTGCTCAAAATCATTGTTCACAAATGTCAAATCCCATAACGCAAGAATCCTACTGCGTATAGAATAAAGGGAACGTTCAACATACCCCATTTCCTCAGCTATATCACAAAATGTCTTGCCTTCGATGTAACGTTTGTGGGCAAATTTCCGACACGTGTCATCTAGCTTGTTTAGAAACAGGTCAATCCGCTTTTGCAGGTTGTCTGGAAGAAATCTGTAATTTACAAGCAAAAAAGGATCTTCTTTTCTGGTCATGCCTTGTTCCTCCCTCCACTACCACAACGAGATAAGATATAAAAGCAGAGCTTTTATTTCAACGCGTCACTTCCTTCTTAAATTCTTTATACTTTTTTAGCAATCCCCCGGTCATTTCCTCAGGCTTGATCAGGTAAAAAGACAATCTACCCGCCTTAATACTTCTTCCAGAGTAACCGTCCCTGGCACCGTTCCGGCATAATAACTCCGCTGGGACAGGCTCATATCCCGTTACATCAGCCGCTTTTAGTAATGCTCTATAGATTTTCAAATTTTGATACCGCTGTGCCCATCGAGCAAATTGAACAACAGAATATTTATTGGGATTGTGGTAGAGGGCACTATAGGGACTTACTCTCCATCTGGCTATTTCCTCAGTAAAAACATCTATAGCCCTTTCCAGCGGGTTGCCTTTTAGTAACCCCACTAAATCACCTCCATTTCAACATCATACTTGACTAAACTGAAACTTTTATTGTTGTTTCCAGGATGCGCTTTAAGCGCCTGTCTGTGTCTAGATGCCGCATTTCCAAAAATTTTTTCAAACCGAATGTCATTGGGATTAAGTTATTAGTATCAAGTATATAATCCAAGCATCTAAGTTCATCTGTGAGCTCCTTGTTTATCTTCACCAGTTCGCCAATTGTCATTTCTGTGGGCTTGTCCCCAGCTTCTTCCCGCCCAAGTGTATACAGTATACTGTTTTCCACTGCCTAATCACCCCGTTATTTGCTTGATCTGAACATTCTCCATGAAATTTTTGACACTCGCAGGCAGTACCTTGTAATCATGTTCTGTCTGAGAAAAATCAGCAAACATGCGCAAGAATTGCGCTCTAACAGTGTCAATATTTTCGGAAGTGCATATAGCCCCCCACCCGCCGCAGGCTCGGATCGTCTTTTGAACCTCTGTAGGCAGAGACCCCATGCCTTCATCGGCTCTGTAATAGCCATATTTATCAAGTGCAGCATTAGCCTGTGACCATGCTTCTGCCGGGCTAATCATGCCAGGATTTTGCAAGGCAAGTGCAGCCTCACGGATTTCGGCCACCGTGGGCCAATATTTCGCTGTCACCAGGACCTTTAGCAGCGCATTTTTTGCCAGTTCAAACGGCATGTCTGACAGTATTTCCTGCCATAGCCTGGCCGTTGTGCGCAGGTCCTTATCCTGCATATGCGGATAGTTAGACACGGCCAAAACCAATAACTGGCCAACCTCTTTTTTAGTCAATCAAGATCGCCTCCCATGTATTCCAGAATTGACTCTGCTGCCTTAGACATTTTTTGTACTGGCACCGGTGGGTCGAGCCAGTACCCTATATGGTCACCTGGACCTAGAAATGTCTTGAGCATTTTGCAAAATCGTGGATCCGCATCATGTAGGCTTGCCACGTAGTTATTTGCAGCCAAATACATTTGTTCATGGCTAAATCCTTCTTTCAGCCGTGCATTATAGGCTTTATATGCGTCCTTTTGGTCATCTTTTCGCGGCCAGCACTGGTATATGGCCAGAAAATCTGAGGAATAATCAGTTTTCGGCTTTTTTGCACGCGCCGAGCCGCCAGGCGAGGACATATGTTTTTCTTTTGAAGGCCTAGGTGAAGGTGAAGGTGAAGGTGAAGGTGAAGGTGAAGGTGAAGGTGAAGCGGCCTTTTGCGGCATTGCCTGCTGAACGGCGGCCATGTGCGGCGTTTCGCGGTGTTCGTTGGTGTTCTTTTGTCCTGGTGGTGGTGGAAATTGTGATCCGTCATCATTAGTGCGCTTATTTTTGTTGATATATGTTTGATACTTAAACCAGTTTTTCCGGGATATGGCAATATACCAGCGTCCATCAACCTCGTATCTTTGCCATAGACCAACCGCAGCTATTTGCTGCATTGCTTCCTCTACATCCTTTGCGGTTATGTCTAGCGCAGGGCAAACCAATAGCTTGAACTGTCTGGCATTTCCCGACATGCGGCCCCAGTCATCCATATGTGGTATAGCCCATGTGTATAGCAATAATGGTAGTGACCCGTATTGCGCCAAATCAGCTATTTTTGCATCTGTGCTTATATCTGTGCTTATGTACCTTCGCCTTGCCATTCCTATGCCTCCTATTTAAAAATCCATCGCCAACTGATCTGTTTGCTTGTAGTAGGAGATCCTCTTTGGGCACGCTACTTCACAGCGATAATTCTTCCTTATAAACCTTTTGAACTCCTGAAAACTATTGCAGGATAGGCTTTTTTCTCCCTTGGCGCCATTAATTTTTACATCGGTAGCCTTATGGTAGTCACTACCGCAATAAACATAATATCCGTAGGGGACTCCATCTTCCTTGCATCTGATACTGTCAGGATATACATAACTAATGCCCTGGAAAAAACGACACTTTAGGCAGGTGCTAAGCGTGGCCATGATGTCTTCCCCCTTCACCCTGAGGGTTTTTAATAGTTAGAATATCCCACTATCTCGAGGGATGATTTCACCCATATGTGCCATTTCCATTACTAAAAAGGTAACCTCACGGTAGTCACGCCCCTGGCGGTTTGCTATTTCCATCAGTGGAATTCCTGCGTCATAGTCCTCCTTAATAGCGTTTAGCTGCCATCTATACCAGCTAAAATCTAAGTCTTCGCCTGCAATGTATAGGGGTTCTTTTGGGCGTGATTTTAAGGAATCTCTTTTATTGCCGTAAAGCCTGGTTGCAGTTATCATGGTGCCACCTCTCTGCAATCAAAATTTTTGTAACCCCCAGTCCCTGAGAGGAGGTTCTTACAGGGACCAGGGGAGTTTTTAAAAAGAGTGCCGGGATATACCCGGCTGAGGTATAGGGGCCGTTAAATCGCTTTTCGTAATGCCTCATACTGCTCTAGTTTCAAGAGACAGTAAAAAGTAACATCTCCAAAAATCTTTGTAGCCTCATATTCGAAGTCACATGTGAAGCTACTAGAACTATTTCTTAATTTAGTAACCCTATAGTCACCTGGTATTTGTTCAAGGTCTTCCATACAGAATACATGGACTTTCATGGAAATAACATCAATGCTAAGCGCACGTACTAATTCCAGTGTTTTTTGCCTTGCCGCCTTGATTGCATCTATAATTTCCAGCGCCTTTTCCATTTGTTTTTCCCCTCACTTTCGGATAAAATATAATTGATTGATTTACCTGCCGCCGCTTTCCAAGAGCGGCGGTGTTTTTTTTGTTAAAGCTTCAATATTATTTCCCCCCTTTAAAAAAACCTATATATGCCTTTTTGGAAGGTATCCCCCCCCTTTAATGTAGAATTATGTAGATTGTTAGGTCTGGGTATCCTACAAGAGGGAGGAATGTTTATGTCTTTTTCACACTTTATGTATGGCATGGGATGGTTTTTTGCTGTTGTTATTCCATTTGTCGCCCTGGGTATTTTGGTGAGCGCAATAAGAATGATTCCTACCTGGATTGCGAACCATCGCACCAGGCTTGCCGGCGTTGACAAGGTTGACTCAATGAGTGGCGACATGTTTGAAATATGGTTGAAGCACCAGTTTAGCAAAGCAGGTTACACTGTTAAGCGTACCCCCTACCAAGGTGATCATGGGGCCGACCTAATACTTGTTAAGCAGGACGGAACAAAAATTGCTATCCAGGCAAAACAATTGGGTGGGCGCAATGCCCGTGTTGGCGCCAAAGCCCTTGGTGAAGTCCTCAGAGGCAAAAAGTATTATAACTGTGATGAAGCCATGATGGTTACTAACCGGGACTACACCCAGCCGGCAAAAGACGAAGCCCGCAAAATTGGTATTAAGTTAATGGGCCGCAAAGAGCTTGTAACCTTTGCTATGCAGGTAAAGAACGCAACTAACAGGAGAAGGTAATTTACACCCCCCTGTCAAAACATGGTATTATTATTATGAGGCCGGTTTTGCTAGGCGTTGTTTTGCCTTGACCAGGTCTGCGTATATTTGTTTTTTAAGTTCCTCCATAGCCTGGGGAACATTTTCCGGGCGTAAGCCAATTTTAGCTAGCTGCTGAACCAAGGCATTGTATTGTGCCTCCTGTTCAGATGGAGTGGGAAATCTGCTACTAAACACTGCTCTCCCCTACCTTATCTATTTTTTACGTTTTACTACCTTCATTAGGCTCCTGGTTTTTGGATTCCACATGAATTTTGTGCCGCACCTGGGGCATTTTATTTCAAGCAAGTCCCTTTTGAGGATACCCAGTAGCCGGTTGCAATTTGGGCAACGTATTTGTTTGGCCATATCATTCACCTACTGCCTTAGGGCTGTC